>NZ_BBUX01000017.1:0-105949 GCF_000974725.1 Methylobacterium sp. ME121 | reverse complement strand
CCGACGCCATCCGGCCGACCTCGGACCGGCTGCGCGAGTCGGTGTTCAACGTGCTCGCGCACGCCTATGACGACGCCGTGGCCGGCGCCCGGGTCCTCGACCTGTTCGCCGGCACGGGCGCCCTCGGCTTCGAGGCGCTGTCGCGGGGCGCGACCTACGCCCTCCTCGTCGACGAGGGCGCCGAGTCGCGCGCGGTGATCCGCGAGAATATCGAGGCCCTCGGTGCCGAAGGCGTGACGCGCCTGTTCCGGCGGGACGCGACCCGCCTCGGCCCGGCTTCCACAGCGGGCACCTTCTCGCTGGTCTTCTGCGATCCGCCCTACGGCCGCGATCTCGCGCCCCGCGCCCTGAGAAGCGCCGCCGAGGGCGCGTGGCTCGCGCCGGGGGCTCTCATCGTCGTCGAGGAAGTCGAGGCCGCTCAGCTCGTCTGGCCGGCCGGCTTCGCGGAGCTGGAGCGGCGCGTCTACGGCGACACGGCCGTAGCGATCGCCCGATACGCCGCCTGAATTGCCCCTAGTCCCGAATGCTCGGGGTCGGATCGGCAGCGCCGACCTGGGGCCCGAAATGGATCGCCAGCCAGACGGTGGGCGAGTCGGTCCATTCGACACGGTGCCGACGATGGGGCGCGATCAGCACGGCGTCGCCCGCGACCAGGCGACGGGCCTGAGCTTCATCGGCGAACCGCAAGTCGGCCGCGCCCGTCAGGACAGCGACCCATTCGGCATGCGGCTGGTCGTAGTAGAAGCCCGGCGGGCTCGCCTGACCGGTTGAGACGATGCGCTCCACCCGCAGGCCCGCATCCGAGACCAGGACCGACACGATCTCGTCGTCCGCCCGGAGCGGCAGATCGGCGAGCAGACGGGTCACGCGTGTCGGGAGTGGATCCATGACCCCGCCTGGAGGGCGCGCGTGACGCCGGTTCGGCGCCAGGCGACGCCGCATGTCATGCGTTGCGCGACGGGCCGGGCGCCTGCGCTGCCGCCTCGTCCGCCGACCGGGTATGGCCGATCCGCGCCGCGGACTTCACGAGCGAGAGCACGTCGCGGCGCATCTGATCGTCGGCGATCTGATTGTACGCCCGGAGCAATTCGACGGCGCCGGCAACGCGCAGGAGCGCGGGACCGCTATCGGTCGTCGCCTCGGGCTCCGGCTCGAAGAAGCTCGAGACCGGAACCCCGAGCCGCTCGGCGATGGCCTGGAGGCGACCGGCACCGACACGATTCTTACCGGTCTCGTATTTCTGGACCTGCTGGAAGCTGACGCCCAGCGCGCTGGCCAGCGCGGACTGGCTCAGCCCGTTCGCCGCCCGAAGGAACGCGATGCGGCTGCCGACCCCGTGATCGATGGCTGTGGTCTGCTTCGGCTTGGGGGTTGGGTTCGCCATAGTTGGTAGTCCGGATGTTCTTGCTGTTGGCAGGCTTGCTCGCCCGGATCCGGGGCGCCAATCACAACCGACAGGTGCAACATTGCGCGGCCAAGATCCAGACCTGACATCTGTTAGTGCCACAGGTCAGCCGCGCGCGCAACGAATGGTTACGCTTTCGAAATCTTAGGTCCGGAAGACCGCGATCCGGGCCCTCCAATGCCCGCCAGCGGAACAACTCAAATACCATGCCTAGTCAAATATAAGTGAGTGGGATCGGCCAAAAAATCACTTTCTAAGACTGTAGGGCGCGATCGGGTTGCCTACGCCGCGCTCGCCCATGGCGACGATCCCTTCGAAGCCTGCGTGATGGGAAACGGTCGATTCACGGCGCGACGCCGCGCGATGCCGGCGGACTTACGCCGCCGGGCCGAGCCAGTCGGCGACGATTCGCAACTGCTCGTCGTCGAGCAGTGCCGGCGCGTGGCCGCAATCGGGGATCTCGACACGCCGCGTCGGCGGTCCCCGCCGGGTCATCTCGTCGGCGGTCGAGGCGAGGAGCAGTTCCGAGTGCGCACCGCGCAGGAGCAGGACCGGACAGGTGATCGCGTCCCAGTCGCGCCACATGCTCACGCTGTAGACGCGGCCCGGACGGAACGCGTCGCCGATACCGGGATCGTAGTGGGGTCGCCAGCCGCCGTTCGGCTCCTGGAAGAAGCTGTGCTTGGCGATGTGTCGCCACTGCTCGTCGGTGAGCGGCCCGAAGGCACCCAGCACCGTGCGCAGGCGCGACTCGCCCGATGCGAGGTTGTGGTGGAGCCGGGGCGCGTCGCGCAGGCGCGATCCGATCTCGCGGATCGGCGCCCAGGGCAGGAACGGGCCGATATCGTTGATCACCATGCGGCGGATCGGGGACCGGGCGGCGGCGGCCAGGACCATACCGGTCAGGCCACCGAGGGAGGTGCCGACCCAGTCGATCTTCCCGGGAACCCGGAGATGGGCGATGAGCGCGGCCATGTCGGCGGCGTATTGCGGCAGGCCGTAGAGTTCCGGATCCTTCAACCAGCCGCTCAGGCCGCGCCCGGGCAGGTCCGGGCAGATCACCCGGTAGCCGAGCTTCGCCAGCCGGTAGCCCAGGGCGTCGAAATCGCGGCCCTGGCGACTGAGGCCGTGGACGCAGACGACGACGTGCGGGCTGTCCGGGTCGCCCCACTCCACGTAGGCGATGCGGTGGAAATCGTGGGGTGCGTAGGCCTGGAAATGGCCGGTCCGGAACGGCACGTCGGCGCGGCATAGGTCGTCGAGCCGCGGCATGGTCTCGGGTCCGGTATCCGGCGCCGCGGTGCCGGCGGTCACGGGGTCTCCGTGCGCGCGGCAGCCTCGCGGGCGAGACGGCCGGTCGTCTGGTGGAGGTCGACCATCTGGTCGGTCAGCCGACGGGCCTGCTCCTGCAGGAACGCGATGTTCAGCGCCGCGACCTCGCGGGCGTCGGCCGCCTTGGCGACGCGGTCCGCGAAGTCCAGACTCGCGCGGACATTGGTGTCGGACGCGACGAGCATCCGGTGACCGATCTCGCGCATCGCCGCCATGGCATGGACGGCGTTGTCCTCGAAGGCGTTGTAGAGCCGGGCGCCGGCGGCATCCCACTGCTCGCGCATCCGGCGAGCACCCGCCACGTTGCTGTCGGTGAGCTGGTGCGCGGTCTCGCGGCTGGATCCCATCACCGAGCGCCAGCCCTCGAAGCTCTGCGCCATCGACGCCTCGAAGGCATTCAGAGCCATCTCGCCCGCCTCGGCGAAGCGCTCGTACGCCTCGCGCGCGCGGGCGACGCCGCTCTCGGCCACGGCGCGGCCGGTCTCCCCGGAAATCGTCGGCAGGTTGTCGTTCCCCACAATGGTCTCCCGGATGGGCCGGTCGCACGCGGCCTCGACGACGCATGGCTGGGATACGGGCATCCGCCAGCGCCGTTCCCCCGTCAACCGGGCCCTGTAACAGAATCCGCCCCCGGCCCACATCGTCCCGGCGACCGCGATTGACAGGCGGGGCGGCCGCGAAATCATCGTCGCGCGGAGCGCACGCCACGCCCGCCGCCCGATCAGAAGGCTGCACGATGACGGGAACCCGTCCGACCCGAGCCGAACTCCGTGAGAACGGCTCCCACCCGTTCGAGGCCGGGCTCGCGCGCCGGGCGGCCAACTACGTGCCCCTGACCCCCGTGAGCCTGCTGGCGCGGGCCGCCGCCGCGGCGGGCGCGCGGACCGCCGTGATCGACGGCGACCGGCGCCTCACCTACGCGGACCTCTACGCGCGCTGCCGGCGCCTGGCCGCGGGCCTCGCGGCCCGGGGGATCGGGCCGCTCGACACCGTGGCGATCCTTGCGCCGAACGTCCCGGAGATGATCGAGGCGCATTTCGCCGTGCCGATGCTCGGCGCGGTACTGAACCCGCTCAACACCCGCCTCGACGCAGCGACGATCGCGTTCTCGCTGCGGCACGGGGGCGCCCGGGCGCTCCTCGTCGAGGCCGAGTATGCCGGTCTGGCCGCGCGCGCCCTGGCGGATCTCGCCGAGCCGATCCTCGTCGTGGCGATCGGCGATTCCGGGATCGACGGGGCGCTGTCCTACGGGGATCTGCTGGCGGAGGGCGATCCGGACTACGCCTGGGCCGGCCCCGAGGACGAGTGGCAGTCGCTCTGCCTGCTCTACACGTCGGGGACGACCGGCGACCCGAAAGGCGCCGTCTACAGCCATCGCGGCGGCTATCTTCAGGCCCTGGGCAACGCCGTGACCTTCGGCCTGACCGGCGAGAGCGTGTATCTCTGGACGCTGCCGATGTTCCACTGCAGCGGCTGGTCCTACCCCTGGGCGAGCGTCGCGGCCTGCGCCACGCAGGTTTGCCTCCGCAAGGTCGAGCCGGCGGCGATCTTCCGGCTGATCGCCGAGCACGGGGTGACGCATCTGTGCGGGGCGCCGATCGTCCTCTCGATGATCGCGCACGCCCCGGCCCAGGACCGGGTGCCGTTCCCACAGCGGGTGCGCTGCGCGGTCGGCGGCGCGGCGCCGTCCTCCACGATCATCCGCACCATGGAGGAGCTGGGCTTCCAGGTGACTCATCTCTACGGCGCCACCGAGAGTTACGGTCCCGCGACGGTCTGCCTGGCGCAGCCGGACTGGACCGATCTCCCCGATACCGAGCGCTACGCCCGCATGGCCCGGCAGGGCGTGCCCCTGGCGACGCTCGAGGCGGTGAGCGTGGCCGACACCGCGACCGACGCGCCGGTGCCCCGGGACGGCACGACGGTCGGCGAGATCCGCCTGCGCGGCAACACGGTGATGAAGGGCTACCTCGGCAACCCGGGGGCGACCGAGGCGGCCCTCGCCGACGGCTGGTACCGGACCGGCGACCTCGCGGTGTGGCATCCCGACGGGTCGGTGGAGATCAAGGACCGGGCGAAGGACATCATCATCTCGGGCGGCGAGAATATCTCCAGCCTGGAGGTGGAGGAGGTGCTCATGCGCCACCCCGCAGTGATGCTGGCGGCCGTCGTGGCGCGGCCGGATCCGACCTGGGGCGAGAGCCCGTGCGCGTTCCTGGAGGTGAAGCCCGGCACGAGCGTGCCGAGCGAGCAGGAGTTGATCGCGTTCTGTCGCGAGCACATGGCGCGGTTCAAGGTGCCGAAGACGGTCGTGTTCGGGCCTTTGCCGAAGACCTCGACCGGCAAGATCCAGAAATTCGTCCTGCGCGAGCAGGCGCGGGATCTCTGACCCGCGTCGGACCCGAGGACGAGCTCGTCCGGGGCGATCGCTACAGGCCGGAGACGAGGTGGCCGCCGTCGACCGCCAGGACGCTGCCGGTCATGTAGGCGCCGGCCTCCGAGGCCAGGAGCAGGAGCGGTCCGTCGAGCTCGGCCGCCTCCCCGAGCCGGCGCTGCGGGATGCGCCTGATCAGCGCCCGGCCGGCATCGGACTCGAAGAAGGCGTCGTTCAGCTCGGTCTTGATGTAGCCCGGCGCGAGGGCGTTCACCCGGATTTTGTAGCGGGCCCATTCGAGCGCGAGGCTCTTGGTGAGCTGGACCACCGCCGCCTTCGACGTGGCGTAGGGCGCGAGCCCGCCGGTGACGCGCAGCCCGAGGATCGACGCGATGTTGACGATGCTGCCGCCCGCGCCGTGCCGGACCATGCGCCGGCCGGTGGCCTGGGCGACCTGCCACACGCCCTTGAGGTTGGTGTCGAGCACCGCGTCCCAGTCGGACTCGGCAAGGTCGAGGGCCGGCTTCGTCGCCGTCACGCCGGCATTGTTCACCAGCACCGCCACCGGTCCGAACCGTTCCTCGGCGGCGCCGAGCGCGCGCTCGACGCTCGCGGCGTCGGTGACGTCCATGACGACGGCGTGGACTTCACCGCCCGCCGACGCGACGCGGGCGACGGTCTCGGCGAGGGCATCGGCCCGGCGGGCGCCGAGCGACAGGCGCGCACCGGCGCGTGCCAGGGTGCCTGCGAAGTGACGGCCGAGGCCGCTGGAGGCGCCGGTGACGAGGACGTGGCGGCCGGCGAGATCGAACGGGCCCGCCATCTCAGCGCACCGCGGCGAGGGCCGAGGCGACGCGCCGCGTGGCGGCCCGGCACGCGCCGGTGATGACGGGATCGGTCATGGCTCTGCGCCTCCCCTGAACGCGCCGCCTCCCTTGGACTGCGGCGTCGAAACCTGTTGTGGACCGGCGCCGTCCAGTCCGCCAGCCGGGCCGGTGCGCCCGCCCGCTCAACGACGTCCGAACAGCCGCTCGATGTCAGCGAGCTTCAGCTCGATCGAGGTCGGGCGCCCGTGATTGCACTGTCCGGAATTGGGCGTCGCCTCCATCTCGCGCAGGAGGGCGTTCATCTCCTCCGGCCGGAGGCGGCGCCCGGCCCGGATCGAGCCGTGGCAGCTCATGCGCGACAGGATCGCGTCGAGACGCCGCCCGAGCGGGCCGCCCTCCGTCGCGGCGACGCCGCTCTCCTCGTCGCCGCTGGCCTGCAGGGCGTCGAGAATGTCTGTGACGAGATCGCGCGTCGAGGCACCGATCAGCGCGGCCGGCACCTCGCGCACGAGCACCGCCCCCGGCCCGAACGCCTCGATGGACAGGCCCAGCCGGTCGAGATCCGGGGCGGCCGCGACGAGCCGGTCGGCCTCCTCGGGGCTCATCTCGACGACGTCCGGGATCAGGAGCCCCTGCCGGGCGATGCCGCCGGCTTCCCGCTCAGTCTTCATCCGCTCGTAGACGAGGCGCTCGTGGGCGGCGTGCTGATCGACGATCACGAGGCCGTCGCGGGTCTGGGCGAGGATGTAGGTCTCGTGGATCTGCGCGCGGGCGGCGCCCAGTGGATGATCGAGCGCCTCCGCGACCTCGTCGGCGACGCGGGTATCGGCCTGGGGCGGGGCCGCCACGGCGACGGACTCAGGCCCGCTCCAGACGGCCTGAGCGGACTCGCCGAAGCCGGCCGGCTCGACCCGCGCCGGCTGCGGCGCCGGCCGCCACGCTGTGGACGGACGGTAACCGGACGGCGCCGCGACCGAGGGCGCGCCGCTGGGGAACGGGCCGGGACGGGTCGGCCGGAACAGGCTCGGTGCGGTGGCGCCGCTGTGGGTCGCGAGCGGTGGGCCGGCCGGCCGCAGGGCGTCGAGTGTCCGCGCGGCGCCCGTGGTGGCCGAGCGGGCACCACCGCGGCGCAGGGCGTCGTGGATCGCGCTCACGATCAGCGCCCGCACGAGGCCCGGCTCGCGGAAACGCACCTCGGTCTTGGCCGGGTGGACGTTGACGTCGACGAGGCCCGGGTCGCACGCGACGGTCAGGCCGAGGACCGGGTGCCGGTCGGACGCCAGGGTATCGGCGTAGGCGCCGCGGATCGCCCCGAGCAGGAGCCGGTCGCGCACCGGGCGGCCGTTCACCGCGAGGTGGACGTGGGTCGCCGCGCCGCGGTGGTAGGTCGGCAGGCCGACATGGCCGGTCACCGCGAAGCCCTCCCGGGTCAGGGAAACCGGCAGGGCGTTGGCGAGGAAGTCCTGTCCCAGCACCGCGGCGAGCCGGCGCAGCTCCGCTTCGGCTCCGGTCTCGGCCGGCAGGACCAGGGGCTGCCCGGCATCCGCCCTCAGGGTAAAGCGGATTCCGGGCTGCGTCGCGGCGAGGCGGCGCAGCGTCTCGGCGATGGCGGCGTTCTCGGCCCGGTCCGACTTGAGGAACTTGAGCCGCGCCGGGGTGGCGGCGAAGAGTTCGGTCACCTCGATCCGGGTGCCGCGCTGGGCCGGCGCCGGGCGGACCTGACCCTTCAGCCCCGCCTCGACCGTCAGGCTCGCCCCCGCCTCGGCCTCCGGCGTCCGCGTGACGATAGCGAGCCGCGACACCGCGCCGATCGACGGCAGGGCCTCGCCGCGGAAACCGAGGGTGTCGATCGCCGTGAGGTCGCCGCCCGGAAGCTTGGAGGTGGCGTGCCGCTCGACCGCGAGGTCGAGATCGTCCGGGGTCATGCCGCGGCCGTCGTCGACGACCCGGATCAGCCGGCGCCCTCCGGCCTCGACGGTGACCTCGATCGCCCGGGCCCCGGCATCGATCGCGTTCTCGACCAGCTCCTTCACGGCCGAGGCCGGGCGCTCGACCACTTCGCCCGCGGCGATGCGGTCGACGAGCACGGGATCGAGGCGGCGGACGGACGGCGCGGACAGGGATGTCATCGGCGCGCAGGATAGTCCCTGCGCGGCGACGATCCAATCGCGGCGGCCGAGCCGTCTATTCAGGCGCGGCGCTGCGACCCGCCCAGGGAGATGCGGCCGGTGCCGCCGCGCGCGCCGCGGCTCGCCGCCGCCACGGGACGGCGGGACAGGTCGTAGAGGACGTTTCCGACGAGGCCCGCGGTCCGCCGCAGGGTCGCGCCCTCGCAGGTCGCGGCGACGCGGACGCCGATCGCGTGGGTGTGGCTGCGGCCGTAGAGCCAGACGGCGAGTCGGGCGCGGGTCGCCTCCGGGATCCCGTCGAGCAGGAACGCGGCCCCCTCCGGATCGGCCTTGATCAGGCGGCCCACCACGTCCGGCTCGACCGGACAGTCGAGGGCGGGATCGTCGATGCTGAGCGTTCGATCCTGGTTCATGGCAGCCCCTGACAGTGCGGAGCCGTCAGGGTGGGCAGTCTTGGTTAACGAAAGCTCACCAGGGGTTGTGAGCCTTCATACCCTGGTGCAAGTCTCGACAGTGGCGTTGCGGCGGTGCAACCGGCACCTGCCCGGAAGCCCGACCCTAGAGCGGCCGGCGGATCATCCGGGCGATCAGTCCGACGATGCCCTCGCGGAACAGCAGCACGCAGAGCACGAAGACGCAGCCCTGGATGATCGTCACCCAGGCCCCGAACTGCGCGAGGTACGTCTCCATCGTGACGATCACCAGCGCACCGACGATCGGACCGAACACCGTCCCCATGCCACCGACGAGGGTCATGAGCACCACCTCGCCCGACATCGACCAGTGCACGTCGGTGAGCGAGGCGAGCTGGAAGACGATCGCCTTGGTGGAGCCCGCGAGCCCGGCGAGCGTCGCCGAGAGGACGAACACGGCGAGCTTGTACTGGCTGGCGCGGTAGCCCAGCGAGATCGCCCTCGGCTCGTTGTCGCGGATCGCCTTCAGCACCTGCCCGAAGGGCGAGTGGATGATCCGGTAGATCAGCAGCATCCCGGCCATGAACACCACGGCCACGACCGCGTACATCACCCGGTCGTCCGCGAGGCTGATCGCGCCGAACAGGTTGCCGCGCGGCACCGCCTGGATGCCGTCCTCGCCGCCGGTGAACTTCGCCTGCAGGGAGAAGAAGAACACCATCTGGGCGAGCGCCAGGGTGATCATCGAGAAGTAGATGCCCTGCCGGCGGATCGCCAGGGCGCCGAAGACCAGCCCCAGCAGCGCGGCCGTGACCGTGCCGGCGAGGATCGCCAGCTCGGGCGTGAAGCCCAGGCTCTTGGCCGTGTAGGCGCAGAGGTAGCTCGCCATGCCGAAATAGGCGGCGTGGCCGAAGGAGAGCAGGCCGCCGTAGCCGAGCAGCAGGTTGAAGGCGAGCGCGAACAGCGCGAAGCACAGCACCTTCATCAGGTAGACGGGGTAGAGGACCAGCGGTGCTACGACGAGCAGCACGGCGATACCGACGAAGATGAGGCGGTGGAGCGCCTTGTCGTCCCGGCTCGTCGGCAAGGCGGCGGCGATCGGGGCGGCGTCGAGGGCGGCGGTGTCGGCCATGGGGGTGCCTCAGATCGCGATCAGGCCGTGCGCCCGAACAGGCCGGCGGGTTTGACGAGCAGCACCAGCACCATGATCACGAAGATCACGGTGGCCGACGCCTCCGGATAGAACACCTTGGTGAGCCCCTCGACGAGGCCCAGGGTGAAGCCCGTGATCACCGAGCCGATGATCGAGCCCATGCCGCCGATCACCACCACGGCGAAGACCACGATGATGATGTCGGCGCCCATGTTGGGATTGACCGAGTAGATCGGCGCCGCCAGCACCCCGGCGAAGCCCGCAAGCGCGACGCCGAACCCGTAGGTCAGCGTCAGGAACAGCGGCACGTTCACCCCGAAGGCCTGGACCAGGGTCGGGTTCTCAGTGGCGGCCCGGAGGTAGGCGCCCAGCTTGGTCTTCTCGATGACGAGCCAGGTGGCGATGCAGACGGTGAGCGACGCCACCACCACCCAGGCCCGGTAGTTCGGCAGGAACATGAAGGGCAGGCGCTGACCGCCGGATAGCTCGGCCGGGATCGCGTAGGGCAGACCCGAGACGCCGTACTGGTTGCGGAAGAGGCCCTGGATGATCAGCGCGAGACCGAAGGTGAGCAGCAGGCCGTAGAGGTGATCGAGCTTGTAGAGCCGGGCGATGAGCACCCGCTCCAGCACGATGCCGAACGCGCCCACCACGAGCGGGGCGAGCCCCAGCGCCCACCAGTAGCCGAGTCCCACGTAGGTGAGCAGCATCCAGGCCACGAACGCGCCCATCATGTAGAGCGCGCCGTGGGCGAAGTTGATGATGTTCAGGAGCCCGAAGATGATCGCGAGCCCCAGCGACAGGATCGCGTAGAACGAGCCGTTGATCAGGCCGAGCAGCAATTGCCCGAAGAGGGCCTGCGTCGGCACACCGAAGATCGTGGTCATGGCCGTTCTCCGCGCCCCGATCCCACCGTCAGCCCTTCACCAGCGGGCAGTTGCCCTCGTTGAGCGGCCGGAAGACCTGGTCGCCCGGGATGGTCTCGAGCTTCTTGTAGAGGTCCCATTCGCCCTTCGACTCGGCGGGCTTCTTGACCTCGAACAGGTACATGTCGTGGATCTTGCGGCCGTCCGCGCGGATCACGCCCTTGCCGAAGAGCGGGTCGTCGGTCGGCATCGCCTTCATCTTGGCGACCGTGGCGGCCCCGTCGGCGGTCGACTTCAGCTCGGCCACCGCTTTCAGGTAATGGAGCACGTCCGAGTAGACGCCCGCGTGGTTCGCGGTCGGCTTCGAGGCGTTCTTCATCTGCTTGGCGAACCGGTCCGAGAAGGCGCGGGTCTGATCGTTCAGGTCCCAGTAGAACGGCTCCGTCAGGACCAAACCCTGGGCGACCTTGGTACCCAGCGAGTGCACATCCGACGAGAAGACCAGGAGGCCGGCGAGTGCCTGCCCGCCCTCGGTGATGCCGAACTCACCCGCCTGCTTGATCGCGTTGATCGTGTCGGTACCGGCATTCGCCAGCCCGATCACCTTGGCGCCCGACCCCTGCGCCTGCAGCAGGAAGGACGAGAAGTCGGAGGTCGGGAAGGGCGTCTTCACCGAGCCGACGACCTTGCCGCCGTTCTTGGTGATCACCGCGCTGGTGTCGCGCTGAAGGGTCTGGCCGAAGACGTAGTCGGCGGTGAGGAAGAACCACGTGTTGCCGCCGCGCTTGACCATCGCGCCGCCGGTGCCGTTGGCGAGCGCCACGGTGTCGTAGACCCAGTGGACCGTGTTCGGCGTGCATTGCGGCCCGGTGAGATCCGCCGTGCCGGCGCCGGTGTCGATGAAGACCTTGTTCTTCTCCTTGGTGACCTGGCTGATCGCCAGCGCCACCGAGGAGGTCACCCCGTCGGTGATCATGTCGACGGCGTCGCGGTCGTACCATTGGCGGGCGATCGCCGCGCCGACATCCGGCTTGTTCTGGTGGTCGGCGGAGACGATCTCGACCTTCAGACCGTGCTGCTCCGGCTTGAAATCCTCGACGGCCAGCTTCGCGGCGACCACCGAGCCCTCGCCGCTGATGTCCGAATAGGCGCCCGAGCGGTCGCCCAGGATGCCGATCTTCACGTTCGTCTGCGCGGCCGCAGTACCCATCATCAGGGCACCTGCGAGGGCAGCGAGGGTCACGGGCCGGGCGATGCGTCCGAACATTTCGTTTCCATCCTCCAGCGGCGCGGCGGATCTCCGCCGGCCGAGTATCGGGGCGCCGTTTTCTGGCGCTTCTACGGTTTTCGCGTACGGGATTCAGACGCCGAGATAGGCGTGCAGCTTGTCGATATTGGCGTCAAGCTCGGCATTGGGGATCATGTCGACCACCCGTCCCTGCTCGATCACGAAATGCCGGTCCGCCAAAGTCTGGGCGAAGCGGAAATTCTGCTCCACCAGAACGATGGTATAGCCCTGGGCCTTCAATTGCTGGATGGTCCGGCCGATCTGCTGGACGATGACCGGCGCCAGACCTTCCGTCGGCTCGTCGAGCAGGATCAGCTTGGCGCCGGTGCGCAGGATGCGTCCGATCGCCAGCATCTGCTGCTCGCCGCCCGAGAGCTTGGTGCCCTGGCTGCCGGCGCGCTCCTTGAGATTCGGGAACAGCGTGTGGATCTCCGCCACCGACATGCCGCCGGGCTTCACCCGCGGCGGCAGCATCAGGTTCTCGTGGACCGTCAGGCTCGCGAAGATGCCGCGCTCCTCCGGCACGTAACCGATTCCGAGCCGCGCGATGTTGCGCGAGGCCATTCGGACCGTCTCGACGCCGTCGTAGACGATCGAGCCCGAACGCTTGCCGAGGATGCCGATGATCGCCCGCAGGGTCGTGGTCTTGCCGGCGCCGTTGCGGCCGAGCAGCGTGATCACCTCCCCTGCGCGCACGTCGATGTCGATGCCGTGGAGGACGTGGCTTTCGCCGTACCAGCCTTCGAGGCCGCGGACGGTCAGCAGCGCGCCGGTCGCGGCCGCCGGAGGTACCTTGAGAGCCGCCTCAGGCATGTCCCGCCCCGATATATGCTTCGACCACGCGCGGGTCCTTCGAGACCGTGGCGTAGTCGCCCTCGGCCAGCACCTGGCCGCGGGCCAGCACGGTGATCCGATCCGACAGGGAGGCGACTACGGAGAGGTTGTGCTCCACCATCAGGATCGTCCGATCCTTCGAGACCCGGCGGATGAGGGCCGCGGTCCGGTCAACGTCCTCGTGGCCCATGCCGGCCATCGGCTCGTCGAGCAGCAGCATCTCGGGATCGAGGGCGAGCGTCGTGGCGATCTCCAGCGCGCGCTTGCGCCCGTAGGAGAGTTCGACCGCCAGCACGTCGGCGAAGTCCGAGAGGCCCACCGCCTCGACGAGGGCGAGCGCCTCGCCGTTCAGCGCGCGCAGGACCCGCTCGGCCCGCCAGAAGTCGAAGGAATCGCCGCGCCGCCGCCGCTGCAGGGCGATGCGGACATTCTCCATCACCGTCAGGTGCGGGAACACCGCCGAGATCTGGAAGGAACGCACGAGACCGAGACGGGCGACGTCGGCCGCCTTCAGACCGGTGATGTCGCGATCCTTGTAGCGGATCGTGCCCGCGGTGGGGATCAGGAACTTGGTCAGCAAGTTGAAGCAGGTGGTCTTGCCGGCGCCGTTCGGCCCGATGAGGGCGTGGATGGTGCCGCGTTCCACTTGCAACGCCACGCCGTTGACGGCCCGGAATCCGCGGAATTCCATCGTCAGGCCATCGGTCGCCAGGATTACATCCCGTGCCAAGCGTGTCCCTCCCGGGTTTGATTTCTTGCCGCCATATCGCCGATCCGCGACGGCACAGTCCATCGCAAACGCTCGTGGCGGCGCGACAATCCCCCGGGAGTGATATCAGTCGCGGCCCGTGTCATGCGGGCGGCGGGACCGTGCTTGACCGCGCCGCGGGTCCCACTTAACTCAGACAATTCGAGACCATGGTCGTTAGAGGGATTTCAGCATGGTCGGTCGCGCGGCCTACATCGCCGTCGACTGGGGCACGACGAACCGGCGGGCCTTCGCCATGTCGGAAGCGGGAACCGTCCTCGACAGTTTGGGCGACGACCGCGGCATCCTTGCCCTGACGCCCGACGCGTATCCGGGGGAGATCGCGGCCCTGCGCGCGCGGTTCGGGGCGCTTCCCATCATCGCCGTCGGCATGGTCGGCTCCAACCGCGGCTGGCAGGCGGCGCCCTACGTGGCCGCGCCGGCGACCCTGGCCGCCCTGGTCGATGCCTGCCTGGAGCCCGCCCCCGACGTCCGGATCGTTCCGGGGGTGGCCCTGCGGGACGGTGCGCGTCCCGACGTCATGCGGGGCGAGGAGATCCAGGTCTTCGGAGCGATCGGAGCGGGGGCGGCGCCCGCGACGGCCCTGTTCTGCCAGCCCGGCACGCACAACAAGTGGATCGAGACGGTCGACGGGGCCATCACCGATTTCACCACCGTGATGACCGGGGAATTCTTCGCCCTCCTCCGGACACGCGGCATCCTGGCGGGAACCCTCGACGGCGCCGTCGAGGACGGGACGAGCTTCCGCGCGGGCGTCCGCCGCGGTCTCGCGTCCCGGAACCTCGCCGCTACCCTGTTCGAGGTCCGCTCGGGCCTGCTGCTCGAACGGCTCGGGCCCGGCGATGCCGCCGCCCATGCCAGCGGCATCCTGATCGGCGCCGATCTCGGCACCCGGGACGACCTGCAGCGGCGCCCGGTCCACCTGCTGGGCGGCGGCCACCTCGCGGCGCTCTACGCGGCCGCCATCACCGAAGCGAATGGGGATCCGGTGATCGTCCCCGACGGTTCAACCACGGCCGGTATCCACGCCATCTGGAGTCTGCGGGCATGACGATCCTCGAGCGGTTCGAGGCGGCCTTCGTGGCCTGCCCGCTCGTCGCGATCCTGCGAGGCCTCACGCCGGACGAGGCACCGGATGTCGGCGAGGCCCTGGTCGGAGCCGGGTTCACCCTCGTCGAGGTGCCCCTCAACTCGCCCGACCCGCTGCGGAGCATCGCCGTGCTCGCCGAGCGCCTGCACGGGCGGGCGCTGGTCGGGGCCGGCACGGTCCTGACCCCGTCGCAGATCGGCGAGGTCGCCGCCGCCGGCGGGACCCTCGTGGTGTCGCCGAACGTCGATCCGGCCGTCATCGGCGCGACGGTCGCGGCGGGACTCGTCTCGCTACCGGGCTATCAGACCCCCACCGAGGCCTTCGCGGCCCTGGCGGCCGGCGCCACCGCGCTGAAACTGTTTCCGGCGGACGTCGCGACGCCGCTGGCGCTCAAGGCGCATCGCGCGGTCCTGCCGCCGGACACGCGGGTCCTGGCCGTCGGCGGGGTGATGCCCGAGAGCATCGCGGGCTGGCGGCAGGCGGGTGCCGACGGATTCGGGCTCGGGTCCAATCTGTACCGGCCCGGCAAAGCGGCGGCCGACGTCGCCCGCGACGCCGCGACCTACGTGGCGGCGTTCGAGCGCTCGATCTGAGAACACGGTCGGCTGTCCGCCCGAAGGTCGGCTCGTACGGTCGCAGCCGCCCGAACACGCCTGCGCGACGGGTCTATCGAAGGATCAGTGATAACCGGTCGCGGTCGGCCACGTCGCCGGCAGGAGAGGCGCCGCGCTATCGGCGATTCGCGATCTCGCGTGCCGGCCGCTCGGACCGGTCGACGACCGTCCGGCAGGCACCGCTCAGCGCCCCCCGCTTCTCGCGCAGGCAGAGGGTGATCGCTCCCGCGTTCGGGATCTGTGCCGCGCACAGGCGCATCACGTCCGGCGTGCAGGCAGCCCGGTCGGCGCTCGTCTCCGCCAGCGTCGGTGACGCGCCGACGAGGACGGCGACCAGAGCGAAGGGGGCAGATTTCATCGCGGTAGGTCTCCTGAGCGGATCGGGTGCAGCGAGCGGCCAAGCCTCGGCGTCCGGCGAGAACGCCGAGGCCGGAGAAGATATCCCGTCGCGCTTGTTTCAATCTGACGCAGGGCGTCGCCAGCGGCCCGGGACCGGCACCCTCAAGGCCGTCCGGCCGGTAGGATCGCTCCGGTCGTCGCGGGCTCGACCAAAGCTGCGCCGACGACCGCCTGTGTTTTCTGACGATCGAGCTTGTCCGCCGAGACGAGCGCGGCAGCGATCAGGGCCGACACTGCCAGCGTCGCCTTCACCACATCCCAGACCCGCGCCAGCATGGTCGAACCTCAACGGCGTCATCGAATGCGAGCGGCGGATCCGCCTCATCTATCCGCCCGACCTGCATCCTCGAACGCAGCCCTTCCCAAAACCTTTCTCGCGGAGCCGGAGACTGCATATCGACCATCGCGTGATGCAATCAGGTCTCACTCCACATCTCACGCAGGCGCCAGGCGCGGGGTCTCACCCGACCGTCGACTCCGCGGCCGCCTCGGCGGCCAGAGCCTCGAAGACCAGGGCGTGGCGTCGCGCCAGGGCATCGACATCGTGCGTGTAACCGCCGCCGATCACCGCGGCGAGGGCGATCCCGCGGGCACGAGCCTGGGCCACGACGAACCGATCGCGGGCGAGCAGGCCGTCATCGGTGAGGCAGAGACGGCCGAGGCGGTCGTCGCGATGGGGATCGACGCCCGCATTGTAGAAGACGAGATCCGGCGCGAACGCGTCGAGGAGCGGCGGCAGTCGGGCGCGCAGGACATCGAGGTAGCCGGCATCGTCGAGCCGGTCGGGCAGACCGATGTCGAGGTCGCCGGCGATCTTCTGGGCGGGATAATTGTTCTCGCAATGGATCGAGAGCGTGAACAGGTCGGGACTGAGCGCGAGGCAATCCGCGGTCCCATCGCCCTGATGCACGTCCAGATCCACCACGAGGACGCGCCGGACCAGACCTTCGGCCTGGAGGGTGCGGGCCGCCACCGCGACATCGTTCAGCACGCAGAAGCCGGCGCCCTGCTGGCGCCGCGCGTGGTGGCTGCCGCCGGCGGCGCTGCCCGCCAGCCCTTCCGCGAGGGCGAGGCGCCCGGCCAGGAGTGTGCCGCCCACCGACGCGCGCGAGCGACGGACCAGGGCGGCGTCGACCGGCAGGCCGATGGCCCGTTCGATCTCGCGGCCGACATCGCAGGCGAGCACCGCGTCCACGTAGGCGGGATCGTGCGCGCGCAGCAGGATGTCCGCGCTGGCCGGCTCCGGCGTGACGAAGCCCAGGGGTGCCAGGCCCTTGGCGACCAGCGTCTCGGCGAGCAGACCGTACTTGCGCATCGGGAAGCGGTGGCCGGACGGGAGCGGCGCCTCGTAGGCCGGGTGAAAGGTGATCGGCGGAATCACGCGGGGCAGCCCAGATCGGCCATGAGGCCCCGGGCCAGCGCCTCGCCGCTGTCGTAGGCCGCCTCGATCCGGGCTCCGAGGCACCAATCCCCGGCCGCGCCGACGCGCAGGTCCGGATCGTACAGGCAGGGCTTCTGGAGCGCCGTCTCGACCTGGGCGTAGCGCCAGCGATGCGCCTCCGCGTGCGACGGCCGGAGCCCGGTACCGAGAACGTCCTCGGCCGCCTCGAGAAGTTCGGCGACGACCGCCTCGCGCGCGGCCTCGAGGTGTCGGCGGGACCATTCCGGCGTCGCGTGCACCGTCAGCCGGCAACCGGCAGGTCGCCCGGGCTTCGAGGCATCGTGCGCGATCAGGCCGATCGGATCTGTCCGGGGCTCGATCAGGACATCCGGCGGCGACGCGTCCGTTGCCACCATGAGGGACCAGCAAGGCGCGTAGGAGGCGCGGCCGATGCCGGGCAAGGCGACACCCGACGCGTCGAGCAGCGTCGCGACCTGAGGGGCCGGGAAGGTGATCGCGATGCCGTCGAACGGGCCGTGGACGGTGCCGGACGCGTCCTCGACGTGCCAGCGCGGGCCCGCGCGTCGAAGCCGCACGACGGTCGTGGCGCTCGAGACCGGAAGCCCCCTGAGCAGGGCGTGGACGGGCTCGGTCATACCGGGCACACCCACATACCGGTCGGCGCCGGCCCAGGGCTTGACGATGCCCCGCTGCGCCCAGCATTCGAGCTGAGCCGCGAAGGCGGGACCGCGCGCCCGCATGAACTGCGCGCCATGATCGAACTGCATGTCACCGGCCCGCCGGGTCGCCATGCGCCCCCCGACCCCGCGCCCTTTATCGAGGACCTGGACGCGGAGCCCTGCCTGAGAGAGCCGGCGCGCTGCGGCCGCGCCGGCCATGCCGGCGCCGAGGACCGCGACAATTCCGTGCTGGTTCACGCCCTGCCCCGCCTCGCCGAACGGCCCTGACGACCGCGCGGCGGCGAAGATAGAGGACGCGATGCGCGACGTCAGAGCGACGGAATCGCGCCGCACGACGGATCGATCGATGCGTCGCGACGCGGATCCGGTCGAGAAGTCCGACAGCGTCCCGCGTCGATCGGTGGCGCTCTGGTGCGGGTAGAGGGAATCGAACCCCCACGCCTTGCGGCTGGCGATTTTGAGTCGCCCGCGTCTACCAATTCCGCCATACCCGCGTGCCAGGGGCTCTTCGCATAGGTCGGCAGCTCCGGCCAAGTGTTGTTTTTGCGCGGGTCGTCGATCTGGCCAAGGTCTCGCACCTATGCTCAAAGGGCGGCCGATCGCTCAAATCGGGACCTTGAATGCTCCGCCGGCTCTACGCGTGGATCCTGGCCCTCAGTGACCGGCCGTCCGCGCCCTACGCGCTCGGCGCCGTGGCCTTCGCAGAAAGCTCCTTCTTCCCGGTTCCGCCGGACGTGATGCTGGTGCCGATGGCGGTTGCCCGGCCGGACCGGGTCTGGCTCTACGCCACGATCACGACGGTCGCCTCGGTCCTCGGCGGCCTCGTCGGCTACGCCATCGGGGCCCTGCTGTTCGACTCCGTCGGCGAGTGGCTCATCCGCCTCTACGGCCTGCAGAACTCGGCCGCGACGTTCCAGGATTCCTACGCGCGCTACGGCCACTGGGTGATCCTGCTGAAGGGACTCACGCCGATCCCCTACAAGCTCGTCACGATCACGTCGGGCTTCGCGCACTACAGCCTGTTCTGGTTCACGATCCTGTCGATCGTGACCCGCGGCGCCCGCTTCTTCATTCTCGCCGGATTGCTCGGGCGCTACGGTGTGCAGATCCGCGGCGTGCTCGACCGACACCTGAACGCGGTCGCGGCGATCTCCGTCGCCGTCATCGTCCTCGGCTTCCTGCTCTTTAAGGTAATCCTGTAGCGATGAACACGGCGGCTGCCCTGCGCCTCAAGACCGCTGGCCTCTGGCTCGCGATCGCCTCCGCCCTCACGGTCGGGGCCGCGCTCGTGCTCCAGTACGGATACGGCTACGCGCCGTGCAAGCTCTGCCTGACCGAGCGTCTGCCCTACTACGCCGCCGTACCGCTGGGCCTGCTGGCCCTGTTCCTGCCGGAGCGTCTGGCGCGGATCGCCCTCGGGCTCGCCGCTCTCGGCCTCCTCTACGGGGCCGGGATCGGGGTCTACCACGCCGGCGCGGAATGGGGCTTCTGGCCCGGACCCGCCGATTGCGGCGGCGGCACCGGCGCCAATCCGGGTCAGATCGGCGACTTCCTCAACAGCCTGCAGACCACGAAGGTCGTCGACTGCTCGGTGGCCGCGCTCCGGGTGCTGGGCGTGTCGCTCGCCGGCTGGAGCGCCGTGATCTCGGCCGTGCTGGCCTCGTTCGCGGGGACCGCCGCCCTGCGTCCCTGACGCGTCCCGGCCGGCGGAACCGCTCAGTTCCGGTCGTCGGGCAGGATCGGGATCGCCGCCACCTCGATGCCCTCGTCGATCAGGGCGCGCGCCTCCGCGGGGCTCGCCTCGCCGTAGATCGAACGCCCCTCCGCCTCGCCGTAGTGGATCTTGCGCGCTTCCTCGGGAAAGCGCGCCCCGACATGCTCGGAATTCGCCACGACGTGCTCCCGGAACGCGCGCAGCATCGCCCGCATCTGACGCTCCGGCTCGGCGACCATGGTCACGGGTGCGTCCGCCCTGGGAACCGGCGCGGGCGCGCGGTCCCGATCCGTGCGGGCGACGCTCGGCACCATCAGGGCCTTGCTGACCTTGGCGCTGTCGCAGACCGGACACGTCACGAGGCCGCGTGCGACCTGGGTGTCGTAGGAATCGGAGGACGGGAACCAGCTCTCGAAGCCGTGCCCGGTGTCGCAGACGAGACTGTACCGGATCATTCTGTTGCTTGCTGGGGTGCCTATTGCGCGGCCTGAACGCGCGGACCCACGCGGTCGACGGTGAACGGCCGGGCGTGCTGCAGCGCGGGGATGCGGGCGCGGGCCTCGGCGACCTGCGCGAGGTCGATTTCCGCCAGGATGATCCCGGGCTCCGCCCCGCCGGCATCGGCGAGGACGCGGCCCCAGGGATCGACGATCAGCGAGTGCCCGTAGGTCTCGCGCCCGTCCTCATGCTGTCCGCCCTGCGCCGCAGAGATCACGAAGGCGCCGGTCTCGATGGCCCGGGCCCGCTGGAGCACGTGCCAGTGAGCCTCGCCAGTCTGCCGGGTGAAGCAGGCGGGGGCCGTCAGAACGTCGGCGCCCGCCTCGGCGAGGGCACGGTACAGGGCCGGGAAACGGATGTCGTAGCAGATCGTCAGGCCGAGCGTGGCCCAAGGCGTCTCGGCGAGCACCGCGCAGGCGCCCCCGGAATAGGTCGCCGATTCCCGCCAGCGCTCGCCGCTCGGCAGGTCGACGTCGAAGAGATGCAGCTTGTCGTACGACGCCAGGATCTCGCCGTCGGCGCCGATCAGGTAGGCGCGGTTGGCGATCTTGTCGCCGGACTTGACCGCGATCGAGCCGATCTGGACGAGTGTCCCGGTCTGACGCGCGGCCTCGCGGAGCGCCGCCAGGGTTTGGTCCTCCTCCTCGGTGGTGACGTGCGCGAACAGGCGCTCGCGGCTCCGCTCGACCAGGGAGGTCATCTCGGGGGTCTGCACGTAGGCGGCGCCCCGGGCCGCCGCCTCGCGCACGCCCGCCACGGCCGCGTCGCGGTTGGCGACCGGGTCCCGCCCCGACCGCATCTGCACGCAGGCCGCCGTGAAGCGGGACTCAGGCATCGGCCGTGTCCTTGAGCAGCGGGTCGAGCTTGCCGGCCCGGTCCAGGGCGTAGAGGTCGTCACAGCCGCCGACATGCGTGGCGCCGATGAAGATCTGGGGAACGCTGGTGCGGCCGCCGGCGCGCTCGACCATCGCGGTCCGGGCGCCCTGAACGCGCTCGACGTCGATCTCCTGGAAGGCCGCGCCCTTCTCCTTCAGCAGGCTCTTGGCCGCCGAGCAGTAGGGACACCAAGCCGTGGTGTAGATTGTGACCGGCTGCATCGCGATCGTCGCCCCGCCCGTGAACGCCCGACATATAGGAGCGCGGGGCGCGGCTTGCCTATGCCCCTGTGGTCACAGGGCAACGCGCGCGCCGTCGGCGACGCGCGGGCAGGATCAGGCGGCCAGGAGCTTCTCGACCTCGTTCACGAGATCGCGGAGGTGGAAGGGCTTCGACAGGACCTTGGCGTCCTTCGGGGCCTTCGAATCCGGGTTGAGGGCGACGGCCGCGAAGCCGGTGATGAACATCACCTTGATGTCGGGATCGAGTTCGGTGGCGCGGCGGGCCAGCTCGATGCCGTCCATCTCGGGCATCACGATATCGGTCAGCAGCAGCTCGAACGGCTCCTCGCGCAGCCGGTTGTAGGCGGAGAGGCCGTTGTCGAAGGACAGGACATCATAGCCCGCGTTCTGCAGCGCCTTGGCCAGAAACCGGCGCATATCGTTGTCGTCTTCCGCCAGCAGGATTTTCATCGGCCGGATCCGAGCCTTCGAGTCGAGAAGTTGATCCCATAAAGGGAGGCGATGGTAAACAAGGTGTTAGGATGGAGCGCGCAGCCGGCGCCGCGTGTCTCCCGGGCGACTGCGTCAGCCGCCGGTGCGGAGTGGACAGGCGATCGTTCGCGCACCACAGTGAGCGCCTGCCGTCCTCGTTCAACCGCTGGGGTGCCCAACAGCCGATGACTGCAACCGAACCGGTACAGCCAGACGCCTTCGGATTTGCCCCGGCCTTCGCGGTCGACGAGCCCGCGGCGCACACCCTGCCTTTCGTCTTCAATACCGGTCATTCCGGGGCCGTCTACCCCCCCGACTTCATCGCGGCCTCGCGGCTCGACGCGCTGACCCTGCGCCGCTCCGAGGACGCCCACGTCGAGCGCCTGTTCGCGTCGGTCGTCGAGTTGGGGGCGCCGCTCCTGCGTGCCAACTTCCCCCGCGCCTTCCTCGACGTGAACCGCGAGCCCTACGAGCTGGACCCGCGCATGTTCGAGGGGCGTCTTCCACCCTTCGCCAATACCCGGTCGATGCGCGTCGCCGGTGGCCTCGGGACGGTGCCGCGAGTCGTCGCCGACGGCCAGGAGATCTACGCCCGCCGCCTGCCGGTCGCCGAGGCGACCGCCCGGATTGAGAATCTGTACAAGCCGTATCACCGCGCGCTGCGCGGACTGGTCCAGCGCACGGCGCGCACCCACGGCCACTGCATGCTCGTCGACTGCCACTCGATGCCGTCCTCGAGCCTGGGCCGCGATCCAGACATGAAGGCGGACGTAGTCCTGGGCGACCGCTACGGAACGGCGTGCGCCCCCGTCCTGATCGACGGGTTCGAGGCTGCGTTCCGGGCGCGGGGTTTCCGCGTGGTGCGCAACAAGCCCTACGCCGGCGGCTTCATCACGGAGCATTACGGCGAGCCGAACCTCGACCGCCACGCGCTCCAGATCGAGGTGAACCGGGGCCTCTACATGAACGAGGCCAGCCTCGCGACGACGGCCGGATTCCCGGGCCTGGTCGAAGCCCTGCGCGCTGTCATCACCGACGTCGCCAGGGAGCTCGACGAGCTGGTCCCTCGCCAAATGGCCGCGGAATAGCGGTCCCGGCCCACCCGCTCCTAGAGAAGAGTGACGCTGTACCGGACAGAAAAAAGGCCACTCCCGAAGGAGCGGCCCGAAGTCTAGGGAGGAAACGCCCAAGAAGGGCAACGAGACCGCGACGCCATCGCGATCTCGCAACGCACAAATTAAAGTGCGCCGCACAAGAAGCAAGCGCAAAACGTCCGGACCGGCCGCACTGCGCGCATACCTGAACCGCGTTCGCCGTGAGCGTCGCCCCCAACGCCGCGAAGAGCGGGCTGATCTTTCGATCGATAGTGAAGAACCCTGACCGCCGCGGCCGGCGACCGGGGTTCCGAACCGTCGGAGCTGTCGCCGGAACGTGCCGGCGGCGGGCCCGCAATCGTCGGACCTGCGCCCGGCGTGCCGATCAGCCGTGATGCTTCAGCAGCTTCTCGATCTCGGCCCGCAGGGGACCCGCGAGATCGTTCCGCTCCAGGGCGTAGGCGAGGTTCGCCGTGAGGAAGCCGAGCTTCGAGCCGGTGTCGTAGGTCCGGCCCTCGTAGCGCATGCCGAAGAACGCCTGCGTCGCCATCAGGTCGATCATGGCGTCGGTGAGCTGGATCTCGCCGCCCGCGCCCTTCTTGCCGTGCTCCAGGATCCCGAAGATCTCGGGCTGCAGGATGTAGCGCCCGGAGATGATGAAGTTCGACGGTGCCGTGCCCTGCTTGGGCTTCTCGACCATCCCGGTGATCTGGAACGACTGGCCGTAGGTCTCGCCGACGCTGACGATGCCGTACTGGTGCGTCTCCTCGGGAGCCACCTCCTCGACCGCGATGATGTTGCCGCCGTGGCGATCGTAGGCGGCCAGCATCTGCTGCATGCAGCCGCGGCTCAGCATGTCGGGGAGCAGCACCGCGAACGGCTCGTCGCCGACGATCTCGCGGGCACACCACACCGCGTGGCCGAGGCCGAGCGGCGCCTGCTGGCGGGTGAAGCTGGTCTGGCCGGCCTTCGGCAGGTCCTTCTTGAGCTCCTCATAGGCGGCCGTCTTCCCCCGCTCCTGCAGGGTGTGGTCCAGTTCGAACGCGATGTCGAAGTGGTCCTCGATGACCGCCTTGCCGCGGCCAGTGACGAATATGAAGTGCTCGATCCCCGCCGCGCGGGCCTCGTCGACGACGTGCTGCACCACCGGCCGGTCGACGACCGTGAGCATCTCCTTCGGGACCGCCTTGGTGGCGGGCAGGAAGCGCGTGCCGAGGCCCGCGACGGGGAGGACGGCCTTGCGGATCGGTTTCATCGAGCGGTAACCCCGGAACTGGATGGAACGACGTGGTCAGCTGTGCGGTCAGTGAGATAGCTTAACGCGAGCCGTCGCAAGCATGTACGTCGATAGTATGAGGTGGCGGGGCGTAAATTTCCCGTCTGCAAAAGCGTATGCCGGTGCCGGGGTGGGGGCAGAGGGGGTGAGATGGCGGTTCTGGTGACGGGTGGTGCCGGCTACATCGGCAGCCACATGGTGCTGGCGCTCCTCGACGCCGGCCATGAGGAGGTCGTCGTCCTGGACGATCTGTCCACCGGTTTCGACTGGGCGGTCCCGGAGGGCGTGAAGCTCGTCGTCGGCGACGTGGCCGACCAAGCCCTCGTGACGCAGACGATCCTCCAGCACCGCATCGACGCCCTGGCCCATTTCGCCGCCAAGATCGTCGTGCCCGATTCCGTAGCCGATCCCCTGGGCTACTACCTGGCCAACACGGTGAAGACCCGCTCGCTGATCGAGGCCGCGGTACGCGCCGGCGTCAAGCACGTGATCTTCTCCTCGACCGCGGCCGTCTACGGCGAGCCCGACGTCACGCCGGTTCCCGAGGATCTGCCGCTCAACCCGATCAACCCCTACGGCCGCTCGAAGCTGATGAGCGAGTGGATGATCGCCGACGCCGCCGCGGCGCACGGCTTCTCCTACGTGGTCCTGCGCTACTTCAACGTCGCCGGCGCAGATCCGGAGGGGCGGTCCGGCCAGTCGACGCCGAATGCCACACACCTCATCAAGGTGGCCACCCAGGCGGCGCTCGGACAGCGCGCCCGGCTCGACGTCTTCGGGACCGACTACCCGACCCCGGACGGGTCGTGCCTGCGCGACTACATCCAGGTGTCGGACCTCGCCGAGGCGCATCGCCTCGCCCTCGACCACCTGCGCTCCGGCGGCGAGAGCCTGACGCTGAACTGCGGCTACGGGCGCGGCTACTCGGTGCTCGAGGTGGTCGAGGTCGTGAAGCGGATCTCCGGCCGCGATTTCGAGGTGCGCCTGTGCCCGCGCCGAGCCGGCGATCCGGCCCAGATCGTCGCCGAGGCGGCGCGCATCCGCGAGCGCCTGGGGTGGCAGCCCCGGCACGACGACCTCGACGCCATCGTCGACCAGGCGCTCGCCTGGGAACAGCGCCTGGAGAAGCGCAATCGGATCTGACCGGATGCTCTCCCGCCGATGGTTTCTGGCCGCGGCGGCGTCCCTCGCCACCGGGGAGGCCCGCGCCGAGGACGCCTTCCGGGCGTTCATCGAGGCCCTGCGTCCGGACGCGGCGGCGCGGGGTGTCACCGCGGCGACTTTCGACGCGGCGTTTCGCGGGATCACGGGACCCGATGCCGGCATTCTGGCGCGCACCCGCCGCCAAAGCGAGTTCGTCCGGCCGGTCTGGGAGTACCTCGTCGGCGCGGTCTCGGCCGGCCGCATCGCGCGCGGACGCGCCCGTGCGGCGGCCCTCGCGTCGACCCTGACGGCAATCGAGGGCCGCTACGGCGTTCCGGGGCGGATGGCGATGGCGTTCTGGGGCGTCGAATCGGACTTCGGAGCGAGCGCGGGCAGCGTTCCGACGGTCCGGGCGCTGGCGACGCTCGCCGAGGCGCGGCACCGCGGCGGCCTGTTCCGCGACGAGCTCCTGGCCGCGCTCACGATCCTGCAGCGCGGCGACATCGCGCCGGACCGGATGAGCGGCAGCTGGGCCGGCGCGATGGGTCAGGTGCAGTTCCTGCCCTCCACCTACCTGGCCCACGCGGTCGACTTCGACGGCGACGGCCGCCGCGACATCTGGACCAGCGAGCCGGACTCGCTGGCATCGATCGCGGCCTACCTCAAGGATCTCGGCTGGAATCCGGCGCTCTCTTGGGGCTACGAGGTGCTCCTGCCGAAGGACTTCGACCTGAGCCGCTACGCGGGCGATCTCGGCAGCTTCGCCGAGCGAGGCGTTCGCCGCACCGACGGGAAGCCGCTGCCGGGGACCGGACGTGCCAGCCTGTTCCTGCCCGGTGGCCTGGGGGCGCCGGTCTTCCTGATCACCGACAACTTCGAGGTGATCCGAGGCTACAACACCTCGGATTCCTACGCGCTGGCGGTGGGACACCTCGCAGACCGACTCGCCGGCGGTCCGCCGCTGGCCGCGCCTTGGCCAGCCGCCGGCGCCCGCCTCGACGGGCCGGGCCTCCGCGCCCTGCAAACCGGCCTCGCGGCGGCCGGCTTCTACGACGGGCCGACGGATGGACGGGCCGGCCCGAAGCTGCGCGAGGCGGTGCGGCGCTACCAGATCAGCGCCGGATTGCCGGCCGACGGCTACGCCACGCCGGCCCTGCTCGACCGCGTCACCGGCAAGGCGGCACCGCGACGCTGAGCCCGTCGAGAGGTTTAGACCCGCGTGCTGCTTCCGCCTATAGTGGCCGCGTTCCGAACGGGTCCGGTTCGGCGTGAAGCGTACGGAATGCGCATGGTCCTCGCTCGTCGGCGTCACTCGGAGCGTCCGCTGCTCCTCGGGCTCGCAGCCCTGCTGGGGCTGGCGGGGCTGGCGGCCATCGGCGGTCCGGCCCGCGCGCAATGGGGCGACAGTTACCAGCAGCAGCAGGGCGGCACCTACTACGAGGCACCGCCGCGTCGGCGGCCGCGGGACGCCTATTACCGCGACGACGGGACGTACGGGCGTCAGCCCCGTTACGCGCCGCAGCAGGAGGCGCCGCGCCAGTTCTACTGGCCCTGGGAGGACAGGCCGCAGCCGGTGGCGCCGCAGCCGGAGCGCACCTACCGGGCGCCGCGCCAGCGCAATCCCTACGCGACCGGCGAGGCGCAGCGACCGGCCCCCGCGGTGAAACGGCGGGTCCGTCCGGCCCGGGCACCGACGCCGCCGAAACCCGCGGTCGCCAAGACCGAGCCGAACGTCCAGATCGCCGTCTTCGGTGATTCCCTGGCCGACCACCTCGCCAAGGGCCTCGACGACGTGTTCGAGGACAATGCCGACGTCGCCGTGATCGACCGCGCGAAGGGCGACAGCGGTCTGGTGCGCAAGGACGTCGTCGACTGGCCGAAGGTCGCGCAAGACTACCTCCAGAGCAACGGGAAGGTGCGCTACGCCCTGGTGATGATGGGCGCGAACGACCGACAGCCGATCCGCGAGGGCGACGAGACGGCCGAGCCTCTCACGGACCGCTGGCGCGCGCTCTACCGCGCGCGGGTGGAGGCGCTCGTGAAGGTCTTCACCGACCGCAAGATCCCGCTGATCTGGGTCGGGTTGCCGCCCGTCCAGAGCGAGACGCTCAGCCGGGATCTCGCGTCCCTGAACGACATTGTCCGCGACACCGTCGGCAAGGCCGGCGGGACCTACGTCGACATCTGGCCGGGCTTCGTCGACGACCGGGACCGGTACGCCGCGTCGGGCCCGGATCCGGAGGGCCAGATCGCCAAGCTCCGCACCGCGGACGGCGTGCATTTCACCAAAGCGGGCGACCGGAAGCTCGCCCACTTCGCCGATGTCGAGCTGAAGCGGCTGATGGGCGCGGTGCCGGGCACGACCGAGCCGTCGCCGACCGCGACCGTGGCGCCGACCGCGCCGTCCTCGACCCCCGGGCCCAGCCTCGACGGCACCGCGCCGGCCACCGACACCGCGGCGATCGATCGTCAGATCACCGCGATGCTGCCGAGCCTGCCCGAGCCGCCCGGCGTGCCGGCGCTTCCGGTGAAGCCCGCGGCCGGCCCCGTGGTGCCGCTGAGCCGGAGCGAGGTGTCGCCCGGCGGCGCGCTGCTCAACGGACGGCCGCGCGACCCCGACAATTCCGGGACCGTGGAGCGGACGCTGCTGCGCGGCAACGCACCGATGCCGCAGCCCGGCCGCGCCGACGATTTCCGCTGGCCGCCCGGCTAAGCCGGGTGGATCCTCCGTGCGCCCTCAGCGCGGCAGGACGCTGGCGCCCATCAGGGTCTCGTCGATGGCGCGCGCCGCCTGACGTCCCTCGCGGATTGCCCAGACCACCAGGGACTGGCCGCGCCGCATATCGCCCGCGGCCCAAATCTTCGCGTCCGAGGTGCGGTAGTCCTCCTCGTTCGCCTCGACATTGCCGCGCTTGCTGACGCCGATCCCGGATTGCTCGAGGAGCCCCTTCTGCACCGAGCCGGCGAAGCCGATCGCCATGAAGACGAGGTCGGCGGGCAGCACAAACTCTGTCCCGGCGATCGGCTGGCGCTTGGCATCGACCCGGGCGCAGACCACGCCGGTGAGCTGGCCCTTCTTGTTGCCCTCGAGCCGCAGGGTCGCGGCCTGGAACTCGCGCTCCGCACCCTCGGCCTGGCTCGACGAGGTCCGCATCTTGGTCGGCCAGTAGGGCCACACGGTGAGCTTGTCCTCCCGCTCGGGCGGGCGCGGGCGGATGTCGAGCTGCGTCACCGACAGCGCCCCCTGGCGGAAGGCGGTGCCGACGCAGTCGGAGGCGGTGTCGCCGCCGCCGATGACGACCACGTTCTTGCCCGAGGCCAGGATCGGCTGCTCGCCGTTGCCGCGCATCGGCTCGGCGCTCACGCGCCGATTGGACTGGACGAGGTAGGGCATCGCGTAGTGCACGCCCTCGAGGTCCTGGCCGGGCAGCTGCGGGTTGCGGGGATCCTCGGCGCCGCCGCAGAACATCACGGCGTCGAACTCGGCCTTGAGCTCGTCCACCGACTTCGTCACGCCGATGTTCTGGTTGTAGTGGAAGACGACGCCCTCGGCCTCCATCTGGCGCACGCGCCGGTCGATGTGGCGCTTCTCCATCTTGAAGTCCGGGATGCCGTAGCGGAGCAGGCCGCCCGCCTTCGGCTCGCGCTCGAACACGTGGACGTCGTGCCCGGCACGGGCGAGCTGCTGGGCCGCCGCCATCCCGGCGGGGCCGGAGCCCACGATCGCGACGCGCTTGCCGGTGCGGGCCTGCGCCGGCTCGGGCTTCACCCAGCCCATGTTCCACGCCCGGTCGGCGATCGCCTGCTCGATCGTCTTGATGGCGACCGGCTGGTTCTCGAGGTTCAGCGTGCAGGCCTCCTCGCAGGGCGCGGGGCAGACGCGGCCGGTAAACTCCGGGAAATTGTTCGTGGAGTGGAGGTTGCGGGACGCCTCCTCCCAATCCGACTGGAACACGAGGTCGTTCCAGTCCGGGATCTGGTTGTGGACCGGGCAGCCCGTCGGCCCGTGGCAGAACGGGATGCCGCAATCCATGCAGCGGGCGGCCTGTTTCGTCAGGTCGTGCTCATCGAGCGGCAGCGTGAACTCGCGGAAGTGCCGGACCCGGTCGGCAGCGAGCTGGTACTTCTGCTCCTGCCGGTCGAACTCGAGGAAGCCTGTGATCTTGCCCATTGGTCAGCCCCTGGGCCGGCCAGTCTCTGACTGCGCTGCCCGCGTCGTCGTCTCGTGTCAGTGCGTGACCGGGCGGCAGACCGCCCGGTCTGAGGAAGCTGCCTACTCGGCGGCCACCGGCATCCGCGCCATCTCCATCTCGCGCAGGGCCCGGCGGTACTCCACCGGCATCACCTTCACGAACTTGGTGCGGTAGCCGCTCCAGTCGTCGAGGATCGCCTTGGCGCGGGGGCTGCCCGTATACTTGAGATGGTTGGTGATGAGCTGCGTCAGCCGCTCCTCGTCGTGACCGGACATGTCGGCCAGGATGTCGACCCGCCCCTTGGTCTCCAGATCGCCGTCCTGGTGGAAGCGACGCATCAGGTCGTCCTCCTCCTCGACCGGCTCCAAGTCGACCATCGACAGGTTGCAGCGCGCCGAGAACGAGCCGTCCTCGTCGAGCACGTAGGCGATGCCGCCGGACATGCCGGCCGCGAAGTTGCGCCCGGTCTCGCCGATCGACACGACCACGCCGCCGGTCATGTACTCGCAGCCGTGATCGCCCATGCCCTCGACCACCGTGATGGCGCCCGAATTGCGCACCGCGAAGCGCTCGCCCGCGGAGCCGCGGATGTAGCACTCGCCGGCGATCGCCCCGTACAGCACGGTGTTGCCGACCATGATGGTCCGGTCCTGCGGCGACTTCAGCGCGTCGCTCGGCCGGATGATCAGCTTGCCGCCCGACAGGCCCTTGCCGACGTAGTCGTTGCCGTGACCGGTCAGCTCGACGGTCACGCCGGCAGCGACCCACGCGCCGAAGCTCTGGCCTGCCGTGCCGGCGAGCCTCACCACGATCGTGTCGTCGGGCAGGCCCTCGTGGCCGTGCGCCTTCGCCACCGCGCCGGAGAGCATCGCGCCCGCGGCCCGGTCCGAGTTCCGGATGGTGTCGGTGATCACCACCGGCTCACCGGTCTCGATGGCGCGCTGCGCCTTCTCGATCAGGCGCCGGTCGAGGACCGTGTCGATCGGGTGGTGCTGCACCTCCACGTGGCGGATCGCCGTGCCCTCGGCCACCTTGGGCCGGTGGAACAGCTTCGTGAAGTCGAGCCCGCGCGCCTTCCAGTGGGCGATGGCCTCGACCTTGTCGAGCACGTCGGAGCGGCCGACCGCCTCCTCCAGCTTCGTGAAGCCGAGCGACGCCAGGATCTCCCGCACCTCCTCGGCCACGAAGAAGAAGTAGTTCACCACGTGCTCGGGCGTGCCCTTGAAGCGCTTGCGCAGCACCGGATCCTGGGTGGCGACGCCCACCGGGCAGGTGTTCAGGTGGCACTTGCGCATCATGATGCAGCCGGCGGCGATCAGCGGCGCCGTCGAGAAGCCCATCTGGTCGGCGCCGAGCAGCGCCGCGATCATCACGTCGCGCCCGGTCCGGATGCCGCCGTCGGCCTGGAGGGCGACGCGGCCGCGCAGGCCGTTGAGCACCAGTGTCTGCTGGGTCTCAGCCAGCCCGGTCTCCCAGGGACCGCCCGCGTGCTTGAGGGAGGTCAGCGGCGCCGCGCCGGTGCCGCCGTCGAAGCCCGAGATCGTGATGTGGTCGGCGCGCGCCTTGGCGACGCCGGCCGCGACCGTGCCGACGCCGACCTCGGAGACGAGCTTCACCGACACGTCCGCCGACGGGTTCACGTTCTTCAGGTCGAAGATCAGCTGGGCCAGATCCTCGATCGAGTAGATGTCGTGGTGCGGCGGCGGGGAGATCAGGCCGACGCCCGGGGTCGCGTAGCGGACCTTGGCGATCTTGGCGTCGACCTTGTGGCCGGGCAGCTGACCGCCCTCGCCGGGCTTGGCGCCCTGCGCGACCTTGATCTGCATCATGTCGGAATTGACGAGGTATTCCGTCGTGACGCCGAACCGCCCGGAGGCGACCTGCTTGATCGACGACCGGCGCGAGCGCCCGTCCGGCAGGGGCTTGAACCGCTCGACCTCCTCGCCGCCCTCGCCCGAGTTCGAGCGGCCGCCGAAGGAGTTGAGCGCGATGGCGAGCGTCTCGTGCGCCTCCTTGGAGATGGAGCCGTACGACATGGCGCCCGTGGCGAAGCGCTTGACGATCTCGGAGGCCGGCTCGACCGCGTCCAGCGGGACCGGCGCGCGGCCGATCTCGGTGGCGGACTTGATCCGGAACAGGCCGCGCAGCGTCTTCAGCTGGTGCTCCTGGCGGTTCACCAGCTCGGCGTATTCCCGGTAGCGCTCCGGCACGTTGAGGCGCACGGCGTGCTGCAGCGTCGCCACCGTGTCGGGCGTCCAAGTGTGGGTCTCGCCGCGCAGGCGGTAGGCGTACTCGCCGCCGACATCGAGGGCGTTGCGGTAGACCGGCGCGTCGCCGAAGGCGTCTCGGTGACGGCGCGCGGTCTCCTCCGCGATCTCCGCCATGCCGACGCCCTCGATGGTCGTGGCCGTGCCGAAGAAGTCGCGGCCGACGAAGGTCGAGTTCAGGCCGACCGCGTCGAAGATCTGCGCGCCACAGTAGGACTGGTAGGTGGAGATGCCCATCTTGGACATCACCTTCAGCAGGCCCTTATCGATCGCCTTGATGTAGCGGTAGATGATCTCGTCGTCGGTGAGGTCCGGCGGGAACTCGTCCTTCATGTCGAGCAGCGTCTCGAAGGCGAGGTACGGGTTGACCGCCTCGGCGCCGTAGCCGGCGAGGCACGCGAAGTGGTGCACCTCGCGCGGCTCGCCGGACTCGACCACGAGGCCGACCGAGGTCCGAAGTCCCTTGCGGATCAGGTAGTTATGCACGGAGGCCGTGGCCAGCAGCGCCGGGATCGGGATCCGGTCCGGCCCGACCGCCCGGTCGGTGAGCACGATGATGTTGTAGCCGCCGCGCACCGCCGCCTCGGCGCGGTCGCAGAGCCGGTCAAGCGCCCCGTCCATGGCCGCCGCGCCGGTCTCGGCCGGGTAGGTCATGTCGAGTGTCTTGGTGTCGAACCGGTCCTCGAAATGCCCGATCGAGCGGATCTTCTCCAGATCCGCGTTGGTCAGGATCGGCTGGCGGACCTCCAGGCGCTTGCGCCGGGACGCGCCCTCCATGTCGAGCAGGTTCGGCCGCGGCCCGATGAACGAGACGAGGCTCATGACGGCCTCCTCGCGGATCGGGTCGATCGGCGGGTTCGTGACCTGCGCGAAGTTCTGCTTGAAGTAGGTGTAGAGGAGCTTCGACTTCTCGGAGAGCGCCGAGAGCGGCGTGTCCGTGCCCATCGAGCCGACCGCCTCCTGGCCGGTGACGGCCATGGGCTGCATGAGCAGCTTGAGGTCTTCCTGCGTGTAGCCGAAGGCCTGCTGGCGATCGAGCAGGCTGACGTCGCCCCGCGACTCGCGCGGCTGCACTGGGCGCAGATCCTCCAGCACGATCTGGGTGTTCTTCACCCAGTCGGCGTAGGGGTGCGCGGCGGCCAGCTCGCCCTTGATCTCCTCGTCGGAGACGATGCGGCCCTTCTGGAGGTCGATCAGCAGCATGCGGCCCGGCTGGAGGCGCCAGGACTGGACGATCTTCTCGTCCGGGATCGGCAGGGTGCCCATCTCGGAAGCGAGCACCACGAGGCCGTCGTCGGTCACGATGTACCGCGCCGGGCGCAGGCCGTTGCGGTCCAGGGTCGCGCCGATCTGGCGGCCGTCCGTGAAGGCCACGGCGGCCGGGCCGTCCCACGGCTCCATCAGGGCAGCGTGATACTCGTAGAAGGCGCGCCGTTCCTCGCTCATCAGCGGGTTGCCGGCCCAGGCCTCCGGGATGAGCATCATCATCGCGTGGGCGAGCGGGTAGCCGCCCTGCACGAGGAACTCGAGGGCGTTGTCGAAGCAGGCGGTGTCGGACTGGCCCTCGTACGAGATCGGCCACAGCTTCGAGATGTCGTTGCCGAACAGGTCGGAATCGACGCTCGCCTGGCGGGCCGCCATCCAGTTGACGTTGCCGCGCAGCGTGTTGATCTCGCCGTTATGCGCGACCATCCGGTACGGGTGCGAGAGCCGCCACGTCGGGAACGTGTTGGTGGCGAAGCGCTGGTGAACGAGGGCGATCGCCGAGACGAAGCGGTCGTCCTTCAGGTCGAGGAAGTAGCCGCCGAGCTGCGTGACCAGCACCATGCCCTTGTAGACGATGGTCCGAGTCGACACGGAGACCGGGTAGAACTCCTTCACCCGCGGGTCGTCGAGGCCGTAGACCTTGTTGGAGATCACCTTGCGGGCGACGTAGACCCGGCGCTCGAACGCGTCCTGGTCGGTGACCGAGGCGGGCCGGCCGATGAACACCTGACGGTGATGCGGTTCGGTGGCCTTCACGGCGTCGCCGAGATCCTCCGGGTCCACCGGCACGTCGCGCCAGCCGAGGAGCGGAAGGCCCTCGGCGGCCAGGGCCGATTCGACGATCTCCTGGATGATCGCCCGGGGCTCCTCCGCCTTCGGCATGAAGAACTGCCCGATGGCGTACGAGCCCGCGGGCGGAAGCTCGAAGCCGAGACGCGAGCACTCCTCCGCGAAGAAGCCGTGCGGGATCTGCGTGAGGATGCCGCAGCCGTCACCCATCTTGGGATCGGCGCCCACCGCGCCGCGGTGATCGAGGTTCTCCAGGATCTTCAGACCCTGCTCGACGATCGCGTGGGTGCGGCGGTCGTGCATATCGGCGATGAAGCCGACACCGCAGGCGTCGCGCTCGTGAGCCGGATCGTAGGAACCCTGGGCTTTCGGAAGGGCGGGGTCGCGCACGATGAGCGGCATGGCGCCGCCACGGGGGGCGGCAGCCTGGGCCGTGAACGCAGCAAACTCGTCGGCGGGTCTGCGTTGTGACATGCTTCGTCTCGTCCTTCCCTCGAACCCGTCCGCAGCCAAGAACCCGCGAGCATGTTTCATGCCCGCAAGCCGTCGGCGCCCCGCGCTCGGCCTCTTGCCGCAGGCCATCCGGCCGGTCCCGGAGGACCCGTCCGTCGGCTCGCGTTCATCGAGGACCCGGACCGCTCGAGGAGCGGCGCGCTGGCGCGCCCGTGTCCGTCTACCGTTCTCTCTCGCCCGCGCGCGAGACGGCGACGGCCGGGATGCACGGCCGATGGGACAGTTGTGCTGTCCTAAGTCGCGAAACTGCCAGATTGAAATGTTTTCAGCAAGAGACAGCTGACGGGCACGGTGTCGCCGCTCTGGATGACGGGTCGCGGCACGCATCGCGCCTCCGCAATCTCGCCCGAATCGCGGGGTCTACCGGGCAGGCCGAGCACAAGCGGCATGCGGGGCAACGACCTCGCCGGCATGGTCGAGGTCCGGGTCCACCGGCCCGGACCATGCCGGAACCGGACACTCTGCCGGGTCTCCAAACCCAGAACGCACAAGAGTGACGATGACGAGCAGAGTCGCTGCGCGCCTTCAATCCCCGATGATCAGAACGCTTCGCGCCGGCTTCATGTCGGTGCTCGCTCTCGTGGGAGTGAGCGCCGGCGCGCGCGCGCAGTTCGCCTTCGAGGACGAAGTCCTTCCGCCGCGCGTCGTGGCCTGGCGCCTCGCCGACCGCGGGTTCAGCGGCCTGAGCCGTCCGCGCTTCGACGGGCGGGTCTACGTGGTCGACGCCGTCGGTCCCGCCGGCGCGCCCGTCCGGCTGTTCGTCGATCCCATGACGGGTGCAATCGTGGGCCGCCGCCCGATCGGCGCGCCCGAGACGGTCGCGCGGCTGGAGCGGCCCGCACCGGGATTCGGCTGGACCGAGGACGAGGTGGTGCCCCGTCGCGCGATGCGCCCCGTCCCCTCCGAGGACGGCCCGGTGGCGCGGCCGCAGCGCCGGCCGGCCGGCGAGGCGATGCGGCCTGACGCCAACCCGGAAGGCGTGAATCCCGACAATGTCGGCCGGACCGCTCCGCCGAAGCGGGTCGCGCGCGGGGCGCTCGCCAGGACCCCGGAGTTGAAGCCGCCGCCCCGAACCTCCCCCCAGGCGCCGGCCCCCAAGCTCGCGCCGGCAGATGCGGCCAAGGCGGATCCGAATGCCGGGCCGGCGCCCGAGACCAAGGCGGCGTCGATCGAGAAGACGCCCGCCGCGGCTCCCGCGCCACCGTCCGCCACGCCGTCGAAGCCGGCCGACGCCGCCGTGGCAGGGGCGCCCAAGCCGGCCGCGAAGGATTGGAAGGACCCGCCCACCGACAAGAAGCCGGTCCGGGTGATCGGGGGCGCGACCGTTGTCCCGGGCCAGGCCGAGTAGTCTCGGAGACCGAGGCGAGCGCGTCACGCGCCGTCGGTCAGCCGCTCGGCGCCCGTGAACACCGTGACCGTGTCGGCCCGCGCGATGGCGCAGAGCGTCATGCCGTAGGAGCGGGCGCGCTCCAGGGCCAGGGACGTCGGCGCCGAGATGGCGACGATGACGGCCGCCCCGAGGCGCGCGGCCTTCTCGACCATCTCGAACGAGCAGCGGCTGGTGATGACCAGGAACCCGGCATCCACGGCCGTGTCCGTCCGCATCAGGGCGCCGATCAGCTTGTCCAGGGCGTTGTGGCGGCCGACATCCTCGCGGACCGCGGCGAGGCCGCCGTCGAGGCGAGCCCAGGCCGCGGCGTGGACCGCGCGGGTCTCCGCGCCGAGCCGCTGCGCGCTGTCGAGGTCCGCCAGGGCGCGCGCGATGGCCGACAGCGCGACCCGGACCTCGGAGGCCGCCCGGCCTCCGGCCCGCGGCAGCTGCGCCAGATCCTCGATGCCGCAGACCCCACAGCCGGTCCGGCCGCTGATGGCGCGCTTGCGCGCCAGATGCTCGCGGAGCCGTCCCGGCGCGAGATCGACGTGGAGGCGAAGGCCGTCCGGCCCGGCCTCCACCCGGGTCGCGCGGATCTCCTCCGCGCTGTCCACGATGCCCTCCGTCAGGCTGAAGCCGTAGGCGAAATCCTCGAGGTCAGCGGGCGTCGCCATCATCACGGCGTGCGGCACGCTGCCGTAGACGAGGTTGACCGGCGCTTCGACGGCGAGCGGCCGCGTGCCCGATCTCGGCGCCGAACCCGTATAGGGCATCACCTGCATGGGCGCCGGCACCGCGCAGGGCAGAGGACCGGACGTGAGGCTGCCGGTTTGCGTGGACATCGTGGACTCCGCAGGCGTGACACGAACGCGTCGCGACGCTTCATCCCCGGCGCGACGCGACGGGGAACAATTTTGCCGCCCCCTAGTGCGCCGACGCCACGAGGCGCCGTCAACTGGCTGGAAAGCGCGCGATGCGACGCTTGTGCGGTTGCACGTGGCCGGCCCTTGTGGTCTGAAGCGCCGGTCGGATAATGCCGGGTAACACAACCGGTACTCCGTCACGTCGGTACAATCCCGCACGCGGTCAAGACGGGAAGGTCCGGCGGCAGCCAGATAGTTCAGGGGAGCCACGAGAGGCAGATGCGGACGGTGCGGACGATCAACCGGTCACTCTGGAGCCTCGCCGCTCTCGGCGCCCTGCTCTTCCCGATATCCGGCGCGCAGGCCGCGGGCTTCGGTCAGCCCGTGCCGTGGGAGATGGACCGGCAGATCCCGGTCACCGAGAACGCGCGCGACATCCTGAACTTCGAGATCGGACTGCACTGGCTGTCCCTCGCCATCTCGGTCTTCGTCCTCGGACTCATCCTCTGGTGCGTCTACCGCTTCGGCGAGAAGCGGAACCCGACGCCCTCGCGGACCACGCACAACACCGCCATCGAGATCGCCTGGACGATCGTGCCGGTGCTGATCCTGGTCGCCGTGGCGATCCCGTCCTTCCGCCTGCTGCGCACGCAGCTCTCGGATCCGAAGGCCGACATGATCGTCAAGGTCATCGGCCATGCCTGGTACTGGTCGTACGAGTACCCGCAGACGGAGGCCGGCGGCGGCTTCACGTTCGATGCCAACCTCGACGAGGACAAGCAGCCGCGCCTGCTCCAGACCGACAACGAGATGGTCGTTCCGGTCAACAAGATCGTGAAGATCCAGGTCACCGCCGCCGACGTGCTGCATTCCTGGGCGATGCCGGCCTTCGGCTTCAAGATCGACGCCGTCCCCGGCCGGCTGAACCAGATGTGGTTCAAGGCCGACAAGGAGGGCACGTTCCACGGCCAGTGCTCGGAGCTGTGCGGACAGCGCCACGCCTACATGCCGATCGTGGTTCGCGTGGTCAGCGAGCAGGCTTACGCCGACTGGCTGAAGGAGGCGAAGACCAAGTACGCCCGCATCGACACCGGCACGAGCGTCGCCGAGGCGCGCTGAGCCCCGGCTGACCGACCCGAACCCATCAGATCCACAAGGCATCCGAATCCATGGCTACAGCCGCAGCCCATGCAGAGGCCCACGAGGTCCACGACCATAAGCCGTCGTTCTTCGCCCGCTGGTTCCTGTCGACGAACCACAAGGACATCGGCACGCTCTACCTGCTCTTCGCCTTCTGCGCCGGCATGATCGGCGCGTTCCTCTCCTTCGGCATCCGGATGGAGATGGAGGCGCCCGGCCTGCAGTACTTCTCGAATCCCGCGACCTACAACGTCTTCGTCACGGGCCACGGGCTCATCATGGTGTTCTTCATGGTGATGCCGGCGCTGATCGGCGGCTTCGGCAACTGGTTCGTGCCCCTCATGATCGGCGCGCCCGACATGGCGTTCCCGCGCATGAACAACATCTCGTTCTGGCTCACGGTCGCGGGTTTCTGCTCGCTGCTCTGCTCGCTGTTCGTCGAGGGCGCTCCCGGCGCGTCCGGCGCCGGCACCGGCTGGACCGTCTACCCGCCGCTCTCGACCGCCGGCCATCCCGGCCCGGCCGTCGACTTCGCCATCTTCGCCCTGCACCTGTCGGGCGCGGGCTCGATCCTCGGCGCGATCAACTTCATCACGACCATCCTGAACATGCGCGCCCCGGGCATGACGCTGCACAAGATGCCGCTCTTCGCCTGGGCCGAGCTGGTGACCGCGTTCCTCCTGCTGCTGTCGCTGCCGGTGCTCGCGGGCGCCATCACGATGCTGCTGACCGACCGCAATTTCGGAACGACCTTCTTCGATCCGGCCGGCGGCGGTGACCCGATCCTGTACCAGCACCTGTTCTGGTTCTTCGGTCACCCCGAAGTGTACATCATGATCCTGCCGGCCTTCGGCATCGTGTCGCACATCATCGCTACCTTCTCGCGCAAGCCGGTCTTCGGCTACCTCGCGATGGCCTACGCCATGGTGGCGATCGGCGTGGTCGGCTTCGTCGTGTGGGCCCACCACATGTACACCGTCGGTCTGTCGCTGCAGACGCAGTCCTACTTCGTGTTCGCCACGATGGTGATCGCCGTCCCGACCGGCGTGAAGATCTTCTCGTGGATCGCCACCATGTGGGGCGGCTCCATCCGCTTCACCGCCGCGATGCACTGGGCGGTGGGCTTTATCTTCCTCTTCACGGTCGGCGGCGTCACCGGCGTCGTGCTCGCCAACTCGGCGGTCGATAAGTACCTGCACGACACCTATTACGTGGTGGCGCACTTCCACTACGTCCTGTCTCTCGGCGCCGTGTTCATCATCTTCGCCGGTATCTACTACTGGTTCCCGAAGATGACCGGCCACATCATCCCGGAATGGGCCGGCAAGCTGCACTTCTGGCTGGCCTTCATCGGCGCGAACATCCTGTTCTTCCCGATGCACTTCCTCGGACTGGCCGGCATGCCGCGCCGCTACGCCGACTACCCGGACGCCTTCGCCCAGTGGCACAAGGTGTCGACCTACGGCGGCCACATCTTCGGTCTCGGCATGTTCGTGTTCGTGATCGGCGTGGTCCTGGCCTTCCGCTCGAAGGAGCGGGCCGCGGACAACCCGTGGGGTGAAGGCGCCACCACCCTCGAGTGGACGCTCTCCTCGCCGCCCCCGTTCCACCAGTTCGAGACGCTGCCCCGCATCGTCGACGAGCCCGGCGCGCACTGATAGACACCCCGCGAGGGCCGCATCCGCGGCCCTCGCCCTTACCCGGAGGCCGGTCGGCCGACCTCCCGGCAAGGGCGAGCGATGAGGGCGATCCGCACGGGCCGAGGTAGACTCCCTGGGCCCCGCTCACGCCGATCCTTGGAACACGTCGAATTCGAGACACGACTCGGCCGTGACGCGCGCGGCCGGGCGCCGACACAGCAGCGGCAGACGCGATGACGAGCCTGACGAACACGATCGGACCGGACGTTCCGGGTCCGGCCCTCACGACCGCCGGCGGCGACGTTCCGGACTACTTCGCCCTGCTGAAGCCCCGGGTGATGGTCCTCGTCATCTTCACCGCGCTGGTCGGCATGGTGGTCTCGCAGGGCCACGTGCAGCCGGCCATCGGCGCGATCTCGCTCCTCGCCATCGCGGTCGGAGCCGGGGCGTCCGGCTGCCTGAACATGTGGTGGGACGCCGACATCGATGCGGTCATGAGCCGGACCGCCACCCGGCCGATCCCGTCGGGCCGGATCACCTCGGAGGAGGCGCTGGGCTTCGGGCTGTTCCTGTCGGTCGCCTCGGTGGTCGTGCTCGGGCTCGCCGCCAATCTCCTGGCCGCCGCGCTCCTCGCCTTCACCATCGTGTTCTACGCGGTGGTGTACTCGATGTGGCTGAAGCGGGCGACCGCTCAGAACATCGTCATAGGCGGCGCCGCGGGCGCCCTGCCGCCGGTCATCGGCCAGGCGGTGGTGAGCGGGTCGATCGGCATCGAGTCGCTGATCCTGTTCGCCATCATCTTCATCTGGACCCCGCCGCACTTCTGGGCGCTCGCCCTGATCAAGGCCGACGAGTACGCCCGCGCCGGCATCCCGATGATGCCCAACGTGGCCGGCCCGGCCTCCACCCGCCGCCAGATCGTGTGGTACTCGCTGCTCCTCGCGCCGCTCGGCCTCGTCCCGGTGGCGCTGGGCTTCGGCGGGCTCGTCTACGCTGTGGTCGGCCTGGTGGGCGGCCTCGGCATGGTGGCCTTCAGCATCCGGGTGCTTCGGAACCCGGAGGGCGATGCCGAGCGGCGCGCCGCCATGGGCATGTTCGGCTTCTCGATCCTCTACCTGTTCGCGCTGTTCTCGGCGCTCCTGGCCGAGCAGAGCTTCGGCCTGTTCCGCCCGGTCCTGGGTTGAGCGCCATGGCGGATCCCGAGATCCAGTACCGGCCGCTCACGCCCGAGCAGGAGGCGCGGCGCCGCAAGCGGTCGATCGCGATCGCGCTGGCCCTCGGTGCCTGGGTTCTGCTGTTCTTCGTGCTGACGATCGTCAAGCTCGGACCGCAGATCCTGAGCCGGCCGATCTGAGGCGTTCGCGATGACACTTCCTCCTTCAGGACCGAGCCGGGCCGCGACGCGAACAGCCCTCGCCTGCGCGGGTCTCGCCATCGGCATGGTCGGCCTCGCCTTCGCGTCGGTGCCGCTCTACGACGCCTTCTGCAAGGCAACCGGCTACGACGGCACGCCCCGGCAGGGGCCGGCGCTCTCGGCCTCAGCGGCGCGGACCGACGACAGCATGGTCGTCCACTTCGACACGAACGTCGCGCCGGGCCTGCCCTGGAAGTTCATCCCGGAGGTGAGCAGCGTCGAGGCGAAGCTCGGCGAGACCAAGACGGTCTTCTTCCGTGTGCAGAATACCGGCAGCACGCCCTCGGCGGGGGTCGCCACCTTCAACGTCCAGCCGGGGCTGATGGGCGGCTATTTCGTCAAGATCGCCTGCTTCTGCTTCAACGAGCAGACGCTCCAGCCGGGCGAGACGTTGGACGTGCCGGTGGTCTTCTACGTCGATCCGGCCGTGCGGGACGACTCGAACACCGCGCATCTCTCGGAGATGACGCTATCCTACACGTACTTCGCCTCCAAGAACGGCCAGCCGGTCAAGGCGACGGTGGCGAAATCGTCTTCTCCGGGCACGAAGGGCGATTTCTGATCGCGGCCTCGTGACAACACGGGGCTGCACCGACTAAAGCTGCGGGCAAGCTTGGGTGTGGTGCGTGCCGCGCCCGGCCAAGAGCAAGCAACGAACAGCGTAAGGCCGGGAACGGCGCAGGGCGCGAGGGTGAGGAGCGACGGGACGATGGCCGAGGCGCACGCCAAGAATCACGACTTTCACATCCTGAATCCGAGCCCGTGGCCGTTGCTCGGGGCCTTCTCGGGCTTCCTCATGGCGTTCGGCGCTGTGTTCTGGATGAAGAGCCTCCAGATCGGCACCCTGAGCCCGGGACCCTACATCTTCGGGGCCGGCACGATCGGCGTTCTCTACACCATGTACGCGTGGTGGAAGGACGTCGCGCACGAGGCCAATTCCGGCGACCATACCCGCGTCGTGCAGTTGCACCACCGCTACGGCATGATGATGTTCATCGCCTCCGAGGTGATGTTCTTCGTCGCGTGGTTCTGGGCCTACTTCGAGGCCGCCCTCTACACCGCCGACCCGATCCAGGTCTCGCGCGTGGAGTTCACCGGCGGTGTCTGGCCGCCGAAAGGCATCGAGGCGTTCGATCCCTGGCACCTGCCGCTCCTCAACACGCTGATCCTGCTGACCTCGGGCACCACCGTGACCTGGGCGCACCACGCGCTGATCGAGGGCGACCGCAAGGGCCTGAAGTACGGCCTGTGGCTGACCATCATCCTCGGCGTCCTGTTCACCGCCTGCCAAGCCTACGAGTACAGCCACGCCGAATTCGGCTTCTCGGGCAGCATCTACTCGTCGACCTTCTTCATGGCGACGGGCTTCCACGGCGCCCACGTGATCATCGGCACGATCTTCCTGGCAGTGTGCCTGTTCCGCGCCTACGCGGGCCAGTTCACGCCCCGTCAGCACCTCGGCTTCGAGTTCGCCGCCTGGTACTGGCACTTCGTCGATGTCGTGTGGCTGTTCCTGTTCGCCGCCATCTACGTGTGGGGCTCCGGCGTGTTCCACGGTGGCGGCGCTCACTGAGCGGAACCATCTCGCCGCTGCATGGCGGACCTGCGAAGGGCGGCTCAGGCCGCCCTTCTGCATTTCCGACGCCGCGCGATCCCCATATCGAGGGGGCGGCCCCGACGCGGGGCATGGCGCCCGCGCGGAACAGGTCTGGAGTGTGCCCGTGGACGACCGAACCTATTCGCCGCCGCCGCCGATCCCCACCGGCCTGCGCGGCCGCTGCCCGCGCTGCGGCGAGGGTCATCTGTTCAAGGGCTTCCTGACCCTGCGCCCGTCCTGCGAGGCCTGCGGCCTCGACTACGCGCATTTCGACTCGGCGGACGGGCCAGCCTTCTTCGTCATGTCGATCGTCGGCCTGGTCGTCGTCGGCCTCGCCCTGTGGCTGGAGATCACCTACGAGCCGCCGATCTGGGTCCACGCCCTTGTGGCGCTGACGCTCTCGGTCGGACTCAGCCTGATCCTGGTGCGGCCCCTCAAGGGTCTGCTGATCGCCCTGCAGTTCAGCAACCGGGCCGAGGAAGGGCGCTTCAAGCCGTGACCGCGACCGAACCGCAACGGGCTGCCTGGCGCGACCTCGTCGCGCCGGGACTCGCCTCGCTGATCGCGCTGGCCATCTTGCTGGGCCTCGGAACGTGGCAGCTCGAGCGCAAGGCCTGGAAGGAAGATCTCATCCTCCGGCTCGTCCGTCAGACCCGCGCGGAGCCGGTAGCGCCGCCGGCCGCGGAGTCCTGGGATCCGGCACGCGACGAGTTTCGCCATGTCCGGGTCGCCGGTCAGTTCCTCAACGATCGTGAGACCCTGGTCCACGGATTGGCGCCCGGCGAGACGCCGGGGCGCGCCCTGCAGGGGTACTACGTGCTGACGCCGTTCCGCCGCGAGGATGGCAGCCTCGTGCTGGTCAACCGGGGCTTCGTTCCCACGGAACTGAAGGCGCAGGGCGATCGCCGGGACGGCCTGATCGACGGGCCGACGACGGTCACCGGTATCCTCCGCGCGAGCGAGGCCCGGGGGATGTTCGTGCCGGAGCCGGATCCCGCACGCGGGGAGTGGTTCAACCGGGATATCACCGGCATCGCGGCGGCGCGCGGTCTCGGAACGGTCGAGCCCTACCTGATCGAGGCGGACGCCGTTCCCGGACAGACGACCTGGCCGCGCGGCGGCCAGCTGCGGGTCGACCTGCCGAACAACCACCTGCAATACGCGTTCACGTGGTTCGGCCTCGCCGCCTGCCTGATCGGCGTGTTCTCGGTCTTCGCGTGGCGTCGCCTGCACGATTCGCCCGCGGCGCGCGCCGCCTAGAATAAAGCCGCACGCGCAGGATCTCGGCGAAGAAGAGTCTCGCCGGGATCAGCCCAAAAAAGGCAACCCGTTCCTTTGACCGACGGCCATCGCCCCGGAATACTTTCTGTGTTCTTGAGCGATCGGCCGCGCTCTGCATAGTGTATTCAGTTCGCGGCGATCATCCGAAGACGTCACGGCGCCTGACCGCCGTGCAACTGAGGTAACGCCGGATGACCAGCCATCTCGCCAACTCGGCGGCGCGCGCGCCGATCCGCTTCGCCTACTGGGTGCCCAACGTCTCCGGGGGCCTCGTGATCAGTAAGATCCCCCAGCGCACGAGTTGGGACGCCGCGTACAATCGGAAGCTAGCCCAGATCGCCGAGGAAGCGGGCTTCGATTACGGGCTGACGCAGATCCGGTTCACCGCGGGTTACGGCGCCGAGTACCAGCACGAATCGGTCGCTTTCAGCCACGATCTGCTGGCCGCGACCACCAAGCTCAAGGTGATCGCCGCCCTCCTGCCCGGGCCGTGGCATCCCACTCTCGCCGCCAAGCAGATCGCAACGATCTCACAGCTCACCGAGGGCCGCATCGCGGTGAACATCGTCTCTGGCTGGTTCTCGGGCGAATTTCGGGCGATCGGCGAGCCATGGCTGGACCACGACGAGCGTTACCGCCGGTCTGAGGAGTTCATCCGGAGCCTGCGCGGGATCTGGACGCGGGACAATTTCACCTTCCGCGGCGACTTCTACCGCTACAGCGACTACACGCTGAAACCCAAGCCCGTCGATCCGCTGCCCGAGATCTTCCAGGGCGGCTCGTCGCGCGCCGCGCGCGACATGGCGGCCCGGGTCTCCGACTGGTACTTCACCAACGGCGGCACGCCGGGGACCATCCGCGCCCAAGTGGACGACATCCGCGCCAAGTCGGCCGAGACGGGCAATCATCCGCGGATCGGCGTGAACGCCTTCGTGATCGCCCGCGACACCGAGGAGGAGGCCCGCGCCGTTCTCCAAGAGATCATCGACAACGCCGATCCGGACGCCGTGAAGGCCTTCGGCCACGAGGTGAAGAATGCCGGCAAGGCCTCTCCCGAAGGTGAAGGCAACTGGGCGAAATCGAGCTTCGAGGATCTCGTCCAGTACAACGACGGCTTCAAGACCAATCTGATCGGCACGCCCGACCAGATCGCCGAGCGGATCCTCGCGCTGAAGGATGCCGGTGCCGACCTCGCCCTGCTGGCATTCCTGCATTTCCAGGAGGAGGTCGCGTATTTCGGCGCGCACGTGATCCCGCGGGTCCGCGCCCTCGAGGCCGCCCGCGACCGGCGTGCCGAGGCGGCCTGAGCGCCGCAGACTCGATCGAAACTTGCCTGACCGGAGTGAGCCATGAACATCGCCGTGGATGCGCGCGCACTCGAGCCGGAGCGCCGCCCGGGCGCCCCCGGCCCCGCGCGGCCGCCCTCCCCCGCCCACGTGATCCGTGACGACGCCGAGGCGCTGGCCGCGGCTCACCGGCTCGCGGCCGATTTCCGCGCCGGCGCCTCGGAGCGGGACCGCCACGCCGTGCGGCCGCTGGCGGAGCTCGACGCCTTCTCGCAGAGCGGGCTCTGGTCGATCAACGTGCCGCGAGCCTATGGCGGCCCCGAGGTCTCCTACCGGACCCTCGCGCAGGTGATCGCCATCGTGGCGGCCGCCGATCCGGCCATCGCGCAGATCGCCCAGAACCATCTCGGCATCCTGGCAGCCATCCGGACGGTGTCGGACGAGGCGCAGAAGCACCTGCTGTTCGGCGAGGTGCTGCGCGGCGCGCGCTTCGGGAACGCCTTCTCGGAGCGCGGCACCAAGCGGGCCGCCGATTTCGATACCCGCTTCACCGATCACGGCGACCACGTCGTGGTCCGGGGTCAGAAGTTCTACGCCACGGGCGCCCTCCTCGCGCATCTGGTACCGATCGTCGCCCTCGATGAGGAAGGGCGCGCCTGGTACGCTATCGCCGAGCGGGACGCGCCCGGGCTCACGGTGATCGACGACTGGTCGAGCTTCGGCCAGCGCGGGACCGCGAGCGGGACCGTGCTGATCGACGACGTGCGCGTGCCCAGGACGCATCTCGTGCCCGCCTGGAAGGGCTACGCGGCGCCCAGCGCCGACGGCGCCGTGTTCCAGATCATCCAGGCGGCGGTCGATGCCGGGATCGGCCGCGAGGCCCTCGACGACACCATCGGCTTCGTCCGCGAGAAGGCCCGGCCCTGGATCGACAGCGGGCTGGAGCGGGCCGCCGACGATCCCTACACGATCCAGGCGATCGGCGACCTGACCATCCGGCAGCACGCCGCCGAGGCGCTGCTCGACCGGGCCGGACTCGCCCTCGACGCGGCCGTCGCGCGGCCGGACGCCGAGACGGTCGCGGCGGCGCAGATCGCGGTCGCCGAGGCGAAGGTGCTGACCACCGAGGTCGCCCTGGCGGCGTCGAACAAGCTGTTCGAGCTGTCGGGGACCCGCTCGACTCTGGCCGCCGAGAATCTCGACCGTCACTGGCGGAACGCGCGCACGCACACGCTGCACGACCCGGTCCGCTGGAAATACGCGATCGTCGGCAACCACGCCCTCAACGGCGTGAACCCGCCGCTCCACGCCTGGAGCTGATCGGCGGCCTACAGCACCGGCAATCCCCGCGCCTTGGCCTCCTCGCCGGGCTCGACATGGATGGTCACCACCGCCCCGGGGATCGTCGTCTCCAGGGCGGATTCCAGCCGGTCGCAGATCGCGTGCGAATCCTCGACGGTCATCGCGCCGGGGACGACGAGGTGGAAGTCGATGAAGGTCGCCTGACCGGCAGAGCGCGTGCGCACGTCGTGCGCCTCCAGCGCGCCCTCGCCGTGCTGGGAGATGAGCGACCGGATCTGGCTAACCATCTCGGCCGGGGCGGCCCTGTCCATGAGGCCGTCCACCGACTCCCGAACCATGCGGAAGCCGGACCACAGGATGTTCAGGGCGACCAGCCCGGCCACCACGGGATCGAGGACGGGGTAGCCCGTCAGCACGACGGCGCAGACGCCGGCAAGCACGCCGCAGGACGTGACCACGTCGGCGAAGACGTGGCGCGCGTCTGCGATCAGGGCCGGCGACCGCCACCGCCGGCCCCAGCGCATCAGCGCCGCCGCCCAGACCGCGTTGACGATCCCGGCCGCGAAGTTGATCGCGAGGCCGATCGCGGGCGCGTCGAGGGGCTTCGGGGCGAGCAGGCCGAAATAGGATTCGCGCAGGATCAGCAGCGCCGCCACCACGATCAGCGCGCCCTCGATCACCGCCGAGAAGAACTCGGCCTTGTGGTGACCGTAGGGGTGGTCCTCGTCGGCCGGTCGCGCGGCGACCTTCAGGGCCACGAAGGCGCCCACCGCGGCGACCACGTTGATGATGCTCTCCAGCGCGTCGGAGTAGAGGGCGAGGCTGCCGGTGAGCCACGCTGCGTAGAACTTCATCGCCGTGACGGCGAGGCCGATGCCCGCGCTGAAGAGGGCAGCTTTCTGGGTGCGGTCCATGGTTCGCGCCGTTGGGGTGTCGCCGCGCCCATACGGCACCGGCCATGGGCAAGGCCACGGCAAAGGTTCGACGCCGTCGAAAACGTGTTAGCCGCGGCTAAGTCTCCGACGAACCACCGTTGTCCCGGGCGGCTTCGCGTCGGCGGCTCGGCTCCGCCCTGGCGCGCGCGGCCTCCGCCTTGCGCAGGTAGCGACGGCGCTGCCAGGCGAAGCGCGCTCCGGCGGCGAGGGTCTCCAGCCGGGCGGCCTCGCGCTCCCAGAACCCGAGGAGCTGCCCGTCGAGGGTGACCCGCCGGGGGCGACCGCGGGGCGTCACGCGTCGCTCCCCCGCGGCGCCGGCGGCACGCCCGTCTCGGCCACGACCAGGGCGTCCGGATCGCCGCGGAAGCTGCCGGCGCCGGTATTCGGCACCGGGATTCCGGGGCTGCCGAAGGGCTGGCTCGGATAGGCCGATTCGAACTTCGCGCGGGCGGTGTCGGGATCCTCGGCCTTCAGCACGATCTCGGACGTGCCGGGGAGCGGCCAGCGGGGATCGGCGACGTCACGGGGGCGAACGGCGTACCAGGGCATGGATCGGGGGCCTCGCGTCTCGGTGACGCTGGAAACGGACGCGCTCCCCGGCGGTTCCGCGGTTGAAACCGCGTGCTGTTCGGTGCAGGCAGCCGGCGATGCGCGTGGACCTCTTCGATTTCGAGCTGCCGGAGACCAGCATCGCCCTGCGCCCGGCCGAGCCGCGCGATGCCGGGCGGATGCTCGTGGTCCGCCCCGGCGCCCCGCTGGCCGACCGGACCGTGCGCGACCTGCCGGACGCCCTCCGGGCGGGCGACGCCCTGGTCTTCAACGACACGCGGGTGATCCCCGCCCGGTTGAACGGCGTGCGCACCCGCCCCGGCGCCCCCGGCCAGCGCACGGAGGTGATGCTCCACCTGCGCGAGGCCCCCGACCGGTGGCGCGCCTTCGCGCGTCCGGCCAAGCGGCTCACGGCGGGCGACGCGCTGCGCTTCGGCGATCTGACGGCGACCGTTCTCGAGAAGGCCGAGGCCGGCGAGATCGTCCTGGCCTTCGACCGGGCCGGGCCCGAGCTCGACGCGGCCATCGCCGCGGAGGGCGCCCTGCCGCTGCCCCCCTACATCGCGGGCAAGCGCGCCACGGATGCCCGCGACGCCACTGATTACCAGACGGTCTACGCCCGCAATCCCGGGGCGGTGGCGGCCCCTACGGCCGGCCTGCACTTCTCGGACGCCCTGCTGGCCGATCTCGACGCCGCCGGTCTGCAGCGCCATCACGTCACGTTGCATGTCGGCGCCGGGACCTTTCTGCCGGTCAAGGCCGAGGACACCGACGGGCACCGCATGCACGCGGAGATCGGCATCCTCGACGCCGCCACGGCGGACGCCCTGAATGCCGCGCGGGCCGCCGGCGGCCGGATCGTCGCGGTCGGAACCACGGCTCTGCGCCTGCTGGAGAGCGCGGCCCGCCCGGACGGGACACTCGCACCCTTTTCCGGACCGACCGAGATCTTCATCACCCCGGGCTACCAGTTCCGGGCGGTCGACGCTCTCGTGACCAACTTCCACCTGCCACGCTCGACGCTGTTCATGCTGGTCTCAGCCTTCTCGGGCCTCGAGACGATGCGCGCGGCCTACGCGCACGCGATCGGCGCCGGGTACCGGTTCTACTCCTACGGCGACGCCAGCCTGCTCTTCCCGGGCCCGCGCGCGGACACCCCATGACCGACAGCGCTCCCTTCCGCTTCGACCTGCTGGCCCTGGACGGCACCGCCCGGACCGGCATGATCGCGACGCCGCGCGGCGAGATCCGGACCCCGGCCTTCATGCCGGTGGGCACCGCCGCGACGGTCAAGGCGATGTATCCCGGCCAGGTCCGTGACCTCGGCGCCGACGTGGTGCTGGGCAACACCTATCACCTGATGCTGCGGCCCGGCCCGGAGCGCATGGCCCGGCTCGGCGGCCTGCACCGCTTCATGAACTGGGACCGGCCGATCCTGACGGATTCCGGCGGCTTCCAGGTGATGTCGCTCTCCGCCCTGCGGAAGATCGACGAGCAGGGCGTGACCTTCCGCTCACACATCGACGGCACAGCGCACCACATGAGCCCGGAGCGCTCCATCGAGATCCAGGGTCTGCTCGGCTCCGACATCCAGATGCAGCTCGACGAGTGCGTCCGCCTGCCGGCGGATCACGCGGCCATCGAGAAGGCCATGCACCTGTCCCTGCGCTGGGCCGAGCGCTGCCGCGTCGCGTTCGGCGACCAGCCCGGGCGAGCCCTGTTCGGCATCGTCCAGGGCGGGGACGTGCCGGCCCTGCGCGTCGAGAGCGCCCGCGCGCTGACCGATCTCGATCTCAAGGGCTACGCGGTGGGCGGCCTCGCCGTGGGCGAGCCCCAGGCCGTCATGTTCGCCATGATCGAGACGGTGGAGCCGCACCTGCCGACCGCGAAGCCCCGCTACCTGATGGGCGTCGGCACGCCGGACGACATCCTCGGCGCGGTGGGGCGCGGCATCGACATGTTCGACTGCGTGATGCCGACCCGCGCCGGCCGGCACGGCCTCGCCTACACGCGCCACGGACGGGTCAACCTGCGCAACGCCCGCCACGCGGAAGACACCGCGCCGCTCGACGTGGCCTCGACCTGTCCGGCCGCGCGGGACTATTCTCGGGCCTACTTGCACCACCTCGTGCGCTCGAACGAGATTCTCGGGATGATGCTGCTGACGTGGAACAACCTCGCCTACTACCAGGACCTGATGGCCGGCGTCCGCGCGGCGATCCGCGACGGCCGCTACGCGGATTACTGCGCCGCGACCCGCGCGGGCTGGGCCAGCGCCGAGCGCGCCGCCGCTTGACCGGGCATCACGGGTGGGCGAGCACCCGGTAGACCCCATCCGGATCGTCGCGGCCGGTGGCGACGGCGCTCGCGAGATCCGAGGTGATGCGCGCCGCCACGGGCAGGCGGTAGTGCAGCGCGTCCCAGTAATTCGCGTCCCGGGTCGTGAGCGGCGAGATTCGGCGGAAATCCACCACGACCGCGCCGTGACGCGTCCCGATCATCGCGGCGCGCGCCTTGCAGGCTTCCTCGCGCAAGCCGACCGCCGAGCCCGGTGATCCCTGCGCCGCCGCGTGGACCGGCATGAAGGCCACGATCTTCAGGGCCTCGACGGGCACGCGGCCGAGAAGATCGTCCAGGCGGTCGAGGGCCGGCATCGGCGCGTCGGGCGGTTCCGCGGCCGACGAATCGACGGCACCGGCGCGGATGTGGGCCTGGGCGCGAACGAGATCGTAGTGCGCCTCAGGTGGCGTGAACACCGCGTAGCCGTCGCCGCGGATCCGCGCCTGCGCCAGTCCGAGATCGGCGAGCCCGATTCGGACGGCCGTCGTGACCGCGCGCAGGCTGACCTGGCGCAGGACGTCGCCGGGCGCCGGGTCCGCATAGAGCCAGTCGGGGAAGGCGTGGGCGGTTCGGGCCGGCGGATCGGCGGCGCACCAGGAGGCGTCGAGGCCGAACAGGACCGCGCGGACCGGCCGGCGGGCCAGGAACAGCGCGGCGAGGCGAGCCTGCTCATCGGGCGTCGCGGCATTCACCGCCAGATTGGCGAACCGGACGCCGAAGGCCGCGTCGAGCGCCTGCGGGTCGAGCAGCCGCGCGGTCGAAGTGCCGAAGACCGCCGCGTCGAACGGCCCGCCGCGGGCGATCTGCGGATAGGAGAGCCGCTGATTGGCGTCCATGATCGGTCCCGGCGGATGCCCGGGCGCCGCCCGCAGACCGTAGGGATCGACCGCGGCCACGAAAACGGCCAGCGCCACGCCCATGCTGACGGCGCTGACGAGGAAGCTGCGCGCGAAGCCGACCCATCCTGCGGGCCGGGAGCCGGCTTGACCGTGTGAAGGCGAATCCATCGGGCGGCTTCATACGCCGTTTGGCCGGCCACGTCGCAAGCGCGCAACCGGCCGGGCGCCAGACACCGTGCGCAGACCCCTGATACAACGGCTGGGTGTAGAGCCTGCGACAAAAGGGCAACGGAAACATGTTGTTCCGGCGCGACAGCGCTTCCTGCACTTCTGCTGCTATGTATATGAGTACGGGTCGATTGCCGGCGCTTGACGATTTGATTTCGATGAAATTGATGATGATCACGGCACGCAGCCCGCGCGAACAATCTAGCAACGACACTCAGTGATCCAGTAGCGATGTCGAAGACGCCGTCGATCCTCGTGTGCGGGAAAAACAAGGTATGCGCCGACACACTCGAGGTCCTTCGTCGTAAGCTGCCAGATCACACGATCGTGTACGTTTTCGCCGACAAGGACGAGACTTCCGCGCGGGTCGCGCGCGACGTGGCGCACCGCCTCGGGATCGAGAGCCGCGGCGTCCGAAATGCCGAGGCCTTCGCACGCACCTATTTCGAGATCGATCCCACCCTGCTCCTGTCGGTTCAGTTCTCGATCATCTTGAGACACGACATCATCGAGCACGGCGGCGACCGACTCATCAACCTCCACTTCTCGCCGTTACCGCGCTACCGCGGGATGGCGCCCATCACGCTCGCCATCCTTAACGGCGACGCGACCTTCGGCGTGTCGCTCCACATCATCGATGCCGGGATCGACACGGGAGCCCTCGTGGATCAGGAGACCTTCGCGATCGAGGGCCGATCCAATCGCGAGGTCTACAGCCTCTGCGAGCAGGCCGGCGTGCGACTGATCGAGCGGAACGCGGCCATATTCGGGGCCGTTACCGCGACGCGCGGCCTGTCGGGTATGGCCGCCGTCCAAGACGACGCGGCGGCGACCTATTTCAGCAAGACGGATATCGACTACGCGCGGACAGAGATCGACTTCAACCGAACGGCGGCCCAGATCGACCGGCACGTGCGCGCCTACCTGTTCCCGCCCAACCTGTACGCGCGTATCACGGTCAGCGATCGGCGCTTCCGGGTCTTGCAGCCTCCGGAGGTCGGCGCGCGCTGCACGGATCGCAAACCCGGTCTGGTAGTGCAGAGCGATCCGCTGACCGTGACGACGCGCGACCGGATCCTGATCTTCAGACAGACAGAAGAAGATGCCTGAGCGCATGTCGAAGCCCACCCTGTTGCTGATGGATGTCTTCGGCATCCTCGATGCGAGCCGCAGCGGGCTTATCGACGCCTTCGCGGCGGCCGGATGCGACGTCGTCGTCGCGAACTTTGCCTATACCCACCTCAGCCAGTCGGAGGAGCTTTCCGAGACCCTGCTCGCCTTCTTGGAGGCCGACGGCGTTGCGATCGACGGCGCCCTGAGCATCAATGCGGTCGGGCTTTCCGCGCCGATCTATGAGGGTCTCGCGCGGCGCGGCGCGGCGCACGCGGCGTGGTTCGTCGACAGCCCCTTTTACTTCTCCGGCCTTGAGATCCCCGAGAGCGTATTGCTGAGCGTCGCGTGCAGCAACTTCGCAGAGCATCCGCAGGCGACCCGGGCCGACTGGCTGCCCTTCGCGGGCTTCGAGCCCCGGCCATCCCAGAACCGAGCCGCGACCTCGGTCGGCTTCCTCGGGTCGCTGCATCACATCGCGCTCTACGCGGCGCGCTCGCAGGACGGCCTCGTCGGTTCCCGCACCGGCCCTCTCCCGGTGGGGGTCGAGCTCCGTGATCGTATGCGTTCGCCATTCTTCATGATCGACGAGACGTGGAGTCTACCCGACGGCACGCCGGTGAACGCGATGGAGTACTTCAATTTCCAGTCATCGATGCACCGACTGGAACTCCTCTCCTACTTCTCGGCGACCGATCTGGAGATCCAAGGACCGCCGAGCTGGTACAAGGAACTCTGGACGGCAGCCCCTCACCTCCTTCACAAGTTTTCCGTGAACAGCGTCGCCGGCGAGCGGGAGATGCGGGCCTACATGGCCCGCTACCGCATCTGCCTGAATATCTTTCACATTCAGAATATGAACGGTGGCCCGAACTTCAGAAGCTTCGACGCCGCTTCGCACGGCGTCCCGTGCCTGTCCCAATATAACCGCGACTGCACCGCCCTCTTCCCGCACGGTGAGGCGGCCCTGTACTTTAATAACCCTGCCGAGGCGCTTCATCTACATCGGGAGCTCGACGGCAGTAGTCGGCTGAGACAGAAGCTCGCGGCGGCAGCCGCGCGGGTCGTTCGCGACGGGAACACGTTCAGCCATCGCGCCAGCCGCTTCCTCAACACGCTGGCGCTGAGACAGCGGGCCGGTACCGCCAGGGGCACAATCCGGCATCTGCGCTGGCAGGATGGCTGGACCGCCGAGCCGGAGGATGCAGCGCTGGCGGCAGCAGCTTCTCAGGAGCCTTCGCAGGCCGGAAGAGAGTTCCTGGCCCGAAATCCCATCCGTCGCTTCTTCGAACGGGCGCGCCGCTAACGCGCGCCGCCGCGCGCGCATTTCGAATCCGCGCGCGGGCCGTTCCACACGGGCAAATCGACAAACCACGTGAACCGATCGGCCGCGGCCCATATAGACTCAGGGCGTCCCCGCTCGGTGAGGGTGTGCGGCGTGGAAAGGCGGCATGACGTTCACGGCACACAACATCCGCCTCGCAGACGGGTCCGAGACCTTGCCAGAGGCGGGCTGGTTGATCGCCGACAGCCCCTGGACCCAGGCGGCGCTGCGCTCGCTCCGGCTGTTCTACGGGCACAGGCTGGCCGGCCGCTCGATCGTCGATCTGGGCTGCCTCGAGGGCGGGTACACGCTCGAGTTCGCCCGCGCCGGAATGCGCGCCACGGGTGTCGAGGTGCGCCGCTCCAATTTCGAGAACTGCCTACGGGTCAAAGATGGGGCCGGCGTCCCGGACCTCGGCTTCGTCAACGACGATGTTTGGAACCTCGCGGCCCACGGTCCCTTCGATGCCGCGTTCTGCTGCGGGCTGCTCTACCACCTCGACAGACCGGCCGCCTTCATCCGCCTCATGGCTGACTGCGTGCGCGACGTGATCATCCTGCACACGCATTTCGCGACTGACGAGAACCGAGACCTGTTCCAGCTCTCGCCGCCGGCGGAGAACGAAGGCCTGCCCGGCCGCTGGATGCACGAGCACGATCTCGACGACACCAGCCAGCTCGAAGCTCACAAATGGACCTCGTGGAGCAACAAGCGCTCCTTCTGGCCGACCAAGCCGGCCCTGATCCAGCTCCTGAAGGCGTGCGGCTTCGACATGATCTACGAGCAGTACGACATGCTCGGGCTCGACATCCGCGGTTCGATGGAGAGTGGCTACTACCACCAGCAGGGCCGAGGCATGTTCGTGGCCATGCGGACCTGAGCGGCGCAGTCGCCCGCGTCGATTCTGAGCTTCCTATCCACGAAGACTTGCGCCACCCGGGCTACCACGAACCTGATCAGCGATGTCCGCTTGATTACTGCGGCGAGTGAATCGCAGCATCATCCTTATTTCGCGAAGTCCCGCAGTCGTGTTCGCGACGAGCGTCGCTCTGTGGGTGACAGCCATCCTGCTTCTGCTTGCTTGGCCGCATCTTCGCGTGCGCGTGAGGGAGCGGTGTCGCCGCACGACCCGAACGCAGATTGAGCGCCTGCTCGTCGAGAACCGTTGGATGGAGCGCCTTGCCCGGGATGCGGCCGCGTTCGAGGCGCTCTGGTAACGGGTACTGGTCCGGCTGCACCGCGCCCATCTCTCGCGGCCGCTCCGCGCCGTCGTCCGGATCGGCAGCTTCGGACGGCTGGTCCGGGCGGAATTCGCGTCCTTCCTGCCGGCCGGGATCGCGTCCTGGACCTTTGTCGACCGCGCCAGCTCCGCGCAAGCAGGCTACCAGGCGCCGATGCTGCGGCGCCTGAAAGCGGCGGCCTGGGGTGTGGAGTACCAGGATCAAAAGTCCTTCGTCCTCCTCCGGGCCCGGACGCGCGTCGGGGTGTGCCTGCAATCGGCGGATCGCGACGTCGCGTACCTCCCGATCTCGGGCGACGCGGCGGCGGCGGCGCGTGCCGGATCGGCCGAGGCGTGCGTGATGGCCAACGGCCGCTTCAGCGTCGCGGCGCGCGCCCTGGCGGAAGAGCAGACCGTCCTGGCGCTGCACTGCTCGCAGATGGACCTGCTGCCGCCTCGGGACAGGTCGATGGTCGTGCCTCGCAGCGTCCGCGGCAGCGGGCACCAGTGCGCAGCCTGACCGCGCTCAGGCCCGCGTGGGAGCGCGTGAAATGTGCCGCGCGAGACCGATGACAGCTCTCGGAGCCGCAATCGTGAGAGACCCGCCGTCAAGCGCCCCGATCTGTCACGCCGACGGGCTTACCGGTTCGCCTGTCGCTGTTGGGAAGAGTCGCGGTGCTCGCCAACGCATCGAGCGCCCCTGACCTCGCCCGCCCGGTTCGCCGTGGCGGGCACATTTTTCCCCGATCGGGGCAACGCGCGCTTCACCATCCCGGGCAGACGCTGAGGCCGAATCGTGGTCCGCGCCGTTGAGGCGCATGGACCAGTCCGCGTTGCCCAGAACGGACCACCCCGCAACCGACCAGGACACCCTCGCCGAGTTGCCGGCGGGCGATTTCGTCAGGCGATGGCGGCAGATCACCGGCGAGCCGCCGGCCATTCTCCTGAATTCGCGGTCCGAGATGATAGCGCTTCTCGTGGAGAGCGTGCCCATCGCGCCGCTCACGCCGCCGGAGAGGATCCCAAGAATTGCGGAGGTCGACGAAGTGCCGTCTCAGAAACGCGGCCCGGCTGGTCCCGGCACACCTGATCCGGAATGAGACGCGCCCGATGACCTCCGGAGGCGCGACTGCGAACCGATCCGGGATGACGCGGTACCGGCGAGCCTCGACGCCCTCGGACCTTTGCCGATGGCCGCGTTCTCGAGCACTTCGGAGCAGTGGCATCGTCGCGCGATCTGAGCTGGACGGTCGCGCATCACCTGCACGCGGACGCAGGGCAGCTTTCCGTTCTCACCGAGCTTGAGATCGCGGGAATTTTGGTCGGAGTGGCAGGATTTGAACCTGCGACCCCCACGTCCCGAACGTGGTGCGCTACCAGACTGCGCTACACTCCGAAGGCCGCCCCGCGTGTCCGTCAGGGCCGGCGAGCGGGTGTATAGCCGCGCCTTTGCCCCACCGCAAGCGCGGTCTCGCGCCTTTTCAGCCCAGATGATCGGGCCAGTCGTCCGAGAGCCGGTGGCAGGTGATCTCCGCCCCTGCGGATCGGACCGCCACCGTCGCCACGTGATCACTCCCGCAATCGATCTCCGCCAAGCTCCACGGACCGTCCAGGTTCCAGGACGCGTCGCCGGAAGCCCGGAGAAGGCGCGGCGGTTCGGGGGGGACGCTGACGCTGAAGCGGTCGAGCGGTAGCGACAGGCCGCTGCCCAGCGCCTTCACCACCGCCTCCTTGCGGGTCCAAAGTCCGAAGAAGCGACGCTCGACCGCGCCATGGGGGGCTCCGGCGAGGGCCGACACTTCGTCGGCGGCGAAATGGGCCGCCGCGATCCGCAGCGCGTCGGCGATCGGCCGGACGGCCTCGACATCGACACCGATCGACGCGTCACGGGCGAGCCCGATCAGCGCGCGCGCGCCGGAATGGGACAGGTTGAAATCTGCGGCCCCCCGCGCCCCGCCCGCGAGCTCCGGCTTGCCGCCGGCTCCGGCCAGCAACTCCACGTCGGCCGGCGCGAGACCGAGCGCGTCGCCGAGGATCAGCCGCAGCGCGGCGTGGCTGGCGCGGAACCGCGCCCGATCCACCGGGCGCAGGAACCGGTCCGCCCGCCCGCGCTCCGCGGCGTCGAGAACGGCCTCGCACCGGTCGATCTGGCCCGGGGTCAGGGCGAGGTCGACGATCCAGACCTCGACCGCGCTCACGCGCCACCTCGCGAGGCGAAAGCAGTGGCGCTAGCGTCAGGGGAGCGAAACGGCACGGGCGGCGATCCGATGGAAGGAAGGAGCAGCATCGGATCGCCGCCCGTCTCCCGCAAGGAGCGCCGCGCTCCGTGACGGTGTCCGGCACGGATCTCCGCGTCGGCCTGTCCGGCAGACCGAGCCTCGGCCTGCGGCCGGTCCGCTACGGGGTATTCTTCGCCACCTATCTCTATCAGGGCCTCATCGCGGGCTTCTCGCTGACGGCGCTCGCCAATCATCTCGCGGCGCAGGGCGTCTCCTCCACGGAGGTGGGGACGCACTTCGCTCTGGCGGGCCTGCCGTGGACGTTGCAGCCCCTGCTCTGGGGGCCCTGGGTGGACCGGGCCGGGGACACGCGGATGGGACGGCGCCGCCCCTTCGCGGTCGCCGCCCTGGTCGGATGCCACGCGACGCTGGCGCTCCTCCTCGTCCCCGGGGGCCACGCCGTCGGAGCGCTCGGCCTGGTTTTCCTCGTCCACAGCCTGTTCGCGTCGCTCCTCGATACCGCCTGCGACCGGATGATCATGGATCACGTCCCGGCCCGTGAGCTCGGCCGCGTCAGCGCCTGCACCCGGGCGGGCTTCACGGCCGGAACGAGCCTCAGCGCCGCACTCTTCGGCTGGTCGCTCGCGAATTGGGGCTTCTCCGCGAGCGCCCACTGGCTGTTCGCCGCCGCGATCGTCGCGAGCTTGCCGATGCTGCTGGTCCGCGAGGCGCCGAGCGATCCGATCTGGTCGTTCGATCGCCGCGGACCGCCGCCGCGGCGCGTCCCGTTCCGCCGCTTTCTGCGCCGGACGGTCGTGGCTTTGCGCCGTCCGCGCGCCCTGCGGCTGCTCGCCCTGTGCTTCGGCGTCGACGCGGCGCTCGGCCTGTTCGAGTTGCCCTTCGCGATCGACCTCCTCCAGCGGCAGGGCTGGGAGGCCGCCGGCCTGTCGCGACTGCAGGCCGTGCTGACCCTGGTGAGCGGCACGGCGGGAGCCGTCGCGGTGGGTGTCTGGTCGGACCGCGCGGGAGCGGCGTCGCCGTTGCGCGCCCTGCTTCTGGGCAGCGCCGTCACCTTCGTTCTGGCCGGGATCCTGATCGCTGCCGGGCTCGTCGGGGCCGCGGCACCGGCCATCCTGGCGCTCACCAGCGTGCTGCCCGGCCTGCTGATCGTCGCCCTGATGCCGGCGCTGCTCGCGGCGAGTCGGGGCCGTCCGGGCGCGGCCACGCAGTTCGAGGTGTACATGGCGTCCATGAATCTCGGCTCGGTCTCCGGGACCGCGGTCGCGGGCTGGCTGGCCCCGGCTCTGCCGCTGCAGGCAGTCGCCGCGCTGGTCGCCGCGACGTTCTTCGCGGCCTTCCGCATGGCGAGGCGCGGCGATCTGCTCAGCCCCCGCCCGTGAGGGAATCGGGGACTGCGCGCCGCGGCCGGCTCCCCGCCGGCCGCCGATGCGTTAGAACCCCGGCATGGCCGCAACGAAATCCGAACCGCTCGATCTCGACCTCACCGCCGAGGAGGCGCGCGCCGAGTACGCGCGCCTGTCGGACGCGATCCTGGAGGCCGATCGCCTCTACTATCAGGAAGACGCGCCCGAGATATCGGACGCCGAGTACGACCGGCTGCGCCGCCGCCTGGAAGACATCGAGGCCCGCTTCCCCGATCTCGCCGGTACCGGCGCCGCCAGCACGTCGGTCGGCGCGAAGCCTTCGGAGAAGTTCGCCAAGGTGCGGCACGCGCTGCCGATGCTCTCGCTGGGCAACGCCTTCGACGACGCGGAGGTGGCCGAGTTCGTCGCGCGCGTGCGCCGCTTCCTCGGCTGTCCGGACGACACTCCCCTCGCCTTCACGGCCGAGCCGAAGATCGACGGCCTGTCCCTATCGCTCCGTTACGTGAACGGCCGGCTCGACACCGCCGCCACCCGCGGCGACGGCGAGGTCGGCGAGAACGTCACGGCCAATGCCCGCACGGTGCAGGACATCCCGGCGGTGCTCGCGGGGGCCGGCTGGCCGGAGATCTGCGAGGTGCGCGGGGAGGTCTACCTGTCCCACGCCGACTTCGCCGCCATCAACGCCCGGCAGGAAGCGGCCGGCAAGCCGGTCTTCGCCAACCCGCGCAACGCCGCCGCCGGCAGCCTGCGCCAGCTCGATCCCGCGATCACCGCGTCCCGGCCGCTGCGATTCTTCGCCTATGCCTGGGGCGAGCTGTCGGCGCCGATCGCCGAGACCCAGACCGGCGTGCTGGAGCAGTTCGCGACCTGGGGCCTGCCGGTGAACCCGCGCACCGAGACCTTCACCGACACGGCGGCGATGCTCGCCCATTACCGCCGCATCGAGGCGGACCGGGCCGGGCTCGGCTACGACATCGACGGCGTCGTCTACAAGGTCGATGACCTCGCGCTCCAGAAGCGGCTGGGCTTCGTCTCGCGCTCGCCCCGCTGGGCGCTCGCCCACAAATTCGCCGCCCAGGAAGCCACGACGGTCGTCGAGGACATCGTCATCAATGTCGGCCGCACCGGCTCGCTGAACCCGCTCGCCAAGCTTCGTCCCGTGACGGTGGGCGGCGTCGTCGTGTCGAACGCCACCCTGCACAACGAGGGCTACGTGAAGGGCGTCGGCGCCGACGGCGAGCCGATCCGCGACGGCCGCGACATCCGCGTCGGCGACACCGTGACGGTGGTCCGGGCCGGCGACGTTATCCCCAAGGTCATGGACGTCGACCTCACGAAGCGCCCGGCCGACTCGCGGCCCTACGCGTTCCCGGAGTCATGCCCGGCCTGCGGCAGCCGCGCCGTCCGCGCCATCAACCCGCGCACCGGCCGGCCCGACGCGGTGCGCCGCTGCACCGGCGGCCTGATCTGCCCGGCGCAGGGCGTCGAGCGGATGAAGCACTTCGTGTCGCGCAACGGCTTCGACATCGAGGGCTTCGGCGAGACGTATATCGAGGTCCTGTTCGAGGCCGGACTGGTGCGCCAGCCCGCCGACCTGTTCCGCCTGGACTTCGAGGAACTCAAGGCCGCGATCGTGGCGCGGCGCGAGGCGCTGTCGGCCGAGCGGCGCGCGGAAGCGGGGACGGCCGAGCCGCCCAAGAAGGCCGCCAAGAAGAAGGGCGACGAGGACGACAAGGCGATCAAGAACCTGCTCGCCGCCGTCGAGGCACGGCGCGCGGTGCCGATGAACCGCCTGCTCTTCGCCCTCGGCATCCCGCAGATCGGCGAGGCGACCGCCAAGGCGCTGGCGAAGCGCTTCGCCGACATGCCGACGCTGATCGCGGCGATCCGCGAGGCCGCGGCGGCGCAGCCGGGTCCCGACTGGGTCGAGCTCACCGCAGTGCCGCGCGTCGGGGGCACCACCCGGGACCGGCTCCTCGATCTCGGCTTCCCGGAGGACGACGCGGCGCCGGCCAAGGAGCGGGCGCGCCTGAGCGCCGTCCAGCGCGAGAACCTCCTCGCCCATTACGGCGACGTCGACGCGGTGCGCGCCGCGATCGCGCGGGCTGCGGCGCAGCGTCCCGGCGATGCCTACCGGGTCTTCGCCGACGACGGCGAGATCGGCCCGGTGGCGACCGATGCCCTGCTCCTGTTCTTCTCCGAGCCGCACAACGCCGACGCCGTCACCGCGCTGCTCGACGCGGTCGCGGTGCAGCCGATGGAGCGGGCCGCCGCGGCCTCCACCTTCGCGGGGAAGACCGTGGTCTTCACCGGCGCCCTGGAGAAGATGACCCGCAACGAGGCCAAGGCGGTGGCCGAGCGGCTGGGCGCGAAGGTCTCGGGCTCGGTCTCGGCCAAGACCGACCTGGTCGTCGCCGGCCCGGGAGCGGGCTCGAAGCTGAAGGACGCCCAGAAGCACGGTGTCCGGGTCGTCTCGGAGGACGATTGGCTGGCGATGGTGGCGCAGGGTTGAAGCCCGAGTCCGGCCGGCCTAGACCTCTCGGGGAACACCCCGAGAACTTCCACCCGGTATGGTTGAACCGCGATGACGGTCCTGGCCCTCGACTTCGAGACGGCCAACGAGCGGCGTGACAGCGCCTGCGCGGTGGGGCTCGCCTGGATCGCGGATGGCCGGGTCGTGCGCCGCGAGAGCCACCTGATCCGGCCCCCCGAGATGCGCTTCGCGCCGGGCAACATTCGCGTCCACGGCATCCTGCCGGCCGACGTCGCCGACAAGCCCGACTTCGCCGCCGTCATGGCGCCCTATCTCGGCGATCTCGCGCGCGGGCTGATCCTGGCGCACAACGCGAGCTTCGATATCGGCGTCCTGCGCGCCGGCCTGACCCGGGCAGGCCTGCCGGTGCCCGATCTCGCCTATCTCTGCACGGTCCAGGTGTCTCGCCGGGTCTTCCCGGCGCCGGAGGGCTGCGGGCTCGGCAAGGTCGCGCGGCGCCTCGGCATCCGCTTCGAGCACCACGATGCCGGCGAGGACGCCTATGCGTGCGCGGAGATCGCGCTGGCCGCGATGCGCGAGCGGGCGGTCGCGGACATGCACGCCCTCGCGGCCGCGCTCAGCCTTCCGGTCACGCGGGCGGTCGGCGGCCCCGCCGTGCCGCGCCGCGCGCCGGGTGCGATCAGCGGCCGGGCCCTGGCGGGCTTCTCCGACGCGCCGGCGGCCCTGCGGTTCGCCATGCGCGGCTCGACCGGCAACCGCTACCACGTCAGCCTGGAGGAGCGGCCGGGGGGCCCGGAGCTGCGCTGCACCTGCACGGCCGGCCGCTACGGCATGCGCTGCCGCCACGTGAAGGCGCTGGAGGTCGGCGACATCACCGACCTGCTCTCGGACAATGCCGGCGACGTCGTGCTCCTCGCCCGCATGCTCGGCGCGAAGACCCGGGTCGCGGGCGCGGCCTGACCGGGCTCAGGCCGCTTCGAGGCAGGCGCGGAAGGCCGCGACGGCGCGGTCGATGTCGGCCGCCGCGATGTGCCGGTGCGTGACGAGCCGCAGCCGCCGCGCGCCGAGCGGGCGCGCGCGGATGCCGGCCGCGTCGAGATCCGCGACCCAGCGCGCGCTGTCCCGCCCGGTCCGAGACAGGTCGACCTGCACGATGTTGGTCTGCGGCAGGTTCGCCGCGAGGCGCGGCAGGGCGTTCAGCCCGGCGCTCAACTGCCGGGCCCGGTCGTGGTCCTCGGCGAGGCGCGCGCCCATGACGGTGATCGCCTCGAGGCCGGCGGCCGCCACGATGCCCACCTGACGCTGCGTCCCGCCGATCATCTTCCGCAGGCGCCGTGCCGCCGCGATCACCGGCCCGTCGCCGGCGAGCACGGCGCCGACCGGGGCGCTGAGGCCCTTCGAGAGGCACAGCGACACGGTGTCGACGTGGGCCGCGAGGTCCGCCGGCGCGACCCCGAGATGGGTCGCGGCATTGAACAGGCGGGCCCCGTCGAGATGAACCCTTATGCCGCGCGCGCGGGCGATCTCCGCCACCGCGGCCATATGGTCCGGCGGCAGCACGGTGCCGCCGGCGGCGTTGTGCGAGGTCTCCAGCGCGATCATGGCCGTCGGCAGCGGGCTCGCGCCCGGCCGGAGGGCGTCCTCCAGCCGGTCGAGATCCATGGCACCGTCGGTCCCGGCGATCCCGTCCAGGAACGCCCCGGTCAGGGTGGCGGCCCCGCGCTCGGTGTGGAGCATGTGGGCCTGGGCCTCGAGCAGGACCTGCTCGCTGCGCTGAACCTGGGCCAGGATCGCCAGCAGGTTGCCCATCGTGCAGCTCGGCACGAACAGGGCCGCCGCCTTGCCGAGCATCGCGGCGGCGGTCTCCTCCAGCGCGCGGGCGGTCGGGTCGGCGTCGAGCCCGTCGTCGCCCAGCGGCGCCGACCGCATCCGGGCGTACATCGCCTCGGTCGGCCGGGTGACCGTGTCGCTCCGCAGGTCGACCGCGGACGGCGCGTCCGTCGCTTCGCCGTGATCGTCTCGCATGTCTGTCTCGCCGCCCTACCGGTAGGCCGCCTCGTCGCCAGAATCGGTCGGGTTGGCGAGGGCCCGCTTGAGCACGTCGCTCATCGGCAACTCCAAGTTGATGCCCTTCGGCGGGATCGGCTGCTCGAAATACTTGCCGTAGAGCCGCGTCACGGTCCCGTCCTGGATCAGCTCGACCACCGCCTTGTCGACGGCCGCCTTAAAGGCCGCGTCGTCCTTCGGCTCCAGGATCCCGTAGGGGGCGAATTCGAGGCCCTTGGTGCCGATCTTGTAGTCCGCCGGCCGCTTGGCCCCCGCCACCGTGGCGTGGGCCAGGGCGTCGTCGTTGATGGCGCCCGCCGCGCGGCCGGTCTCCACGAGCAGGAACACCTCGGCGGTGTCCTTGGCCGGCATCACTAGGATGTCGAGCTTGTCGCGGACGTTAATCCGGGTGGCGACGCGCTGGGTCTCGCCGCCGGCCTGCGCCGAGATGGCCTTGCCGCGGAACGAGGCGATGTCGTCGACGTCCACCGGCGTGTCCTTCTTGGCCACAAGCACCACCTGCGCCACGAAGGTAGTCGGCGCGAACGAGACCAGCTTGTGCCGCTCGGGCAGGTTGCTGGCGGTGCCGCATTCGAGGTCGATCGTACCGTTGTTGATCAGCGGGATCCGGGTCGCCGACATCACCGGCACGTGGCGCACCTCGAGCTTGTTCATGCCGAGAACGGCTTTGAGCTTCTGCGCGACGTGCTCGCATATCTCCAGAGAATAGCCCACCGGCTTGGCGTTCTGGTCGAGGAAGCCGAAGGGGGGCGACGCGTCCGGGAAGCCGAGGCTGATCTGCCCGGTCGCGCGGATCTTGTCGAGGCGCCCCTCGGCGGCCGACGGCGCGGCGAGCCCGGCCCAGCACAGAGTGGCCAACAGAAGCGGCAGCGTCCTCGACACGATCCGAACCCCCTCGCTATGTCTGAACCGGATCAGCACCGGGCTGTCCCGACGGGGAGTCGGCCCGAAGCTTTGCCGACTGATCCTAGGAGCGGCCGCGCGCGGGCGTCCAATGCCGATTCACCTGCCGAGCATACGGATCTGATATGGCCGAGCGGCGCATGACCTTCCGGCACATCGAGGCGTTCCGGGCCGTGGTCGCCACCGGATCGATGACCGAGGCGAGCCGCCGGCTCCACACCTCGCAGCCGCAGGTCAGCCGGCTGATCGCCCAGCTGGAGTCCATCACGGGCCTGCCCCTGTTCGATCGGAGCGGGAGCCGGGTCGTGCCCTCCCTCGACGGAACGCGGTTCCACGCGGAGGTCGAGCGCGCCTTTGTGGGTCTCACCAGCCTGGAATTCGCGGCCGCGCGGATCCGCGCCTTCGGGACGGAGCGGCTGCGGGTGGCCGCGATGCCGCGGCTGGCGGGCGGGCTCCTCGCGCGGGCGGTCGTGCGTTTCCGCGCGGCGCATCCCGACGTGATCGTGGCGATCCATTCCGGCGACGACGAGACCGTGAACCACTGGCTCGCGACGGGCTCCTGCGACGCCGCGCTGACCATGCTGTACGGCGACGCTCCGGAGGCGCGCGCCGAGCACGTCGAGACCCGGGCCTGCGTCGCCGTCCTGCCGCGCGATCATCCCCTCACCGCGCGGGCCGCGCTCGCGCCCGCGGATTTTAACGGCGTACCGTTCGTCGCCGCTTCGCTCGGGAGCGCCCTGCGCGGCCGGACCGAGGCCATCTTCGAGGCGGCCGGGACCGGCCTGACCATCACCGCCGAGGCCGGCCTCGGCGCCTCGATCTGCACGCTCGTCTCGGCCGGGCTCGGGGTCAGCGTCATGAATCCGCTGGCGGCCCACGAGGAGGCGAAGGTCTCGCCGATCGCGATCCGGCCCTTCGCCCCCGCGCTCCCCGTGCATTTCGCGCTGCTGTTCCCCCCGGATCACGCCCGGGGCCGCCTGATGCGGGCCTTCGGGGCCTGCGCGCGGACGGTCCTGCTGGAGGAACTCGCCCAGCTACCGGACGCCGCGAGCGGGCGTCCGGCCGACGGTGCTCAGGCGGCGCGCTTCTCGGCGCCGGCGTAGAACGTGCCCCCGCGCTCGGCCATCGCGGCCAGGTTGTCGGGCACGTGGAAACGGGGCCCGTGCTTGGCCTCGAGCGACCGCGCGAGGTCGACGAAGGCCGCCGCGCCCATGAAGTCGATGTACGACAGGGTCCCGCCGGTGAACGGCGCGAAGCCGAAGCCGAGGATCGAGCCGACATCGGCCTCGCGCGGATCGGTGACCACGCCCTCACCGACCGTGCGGGCGGCCTCCAGCGCCTGGACCACCAGGAGCCGCTGCTTCAGCTCGGTGAAGTCGACGGCGTCGGGATCGAGGCGGTTCGGCTGCAGGTCCTTCAGGCCGGGCCAGAGGCGCTTCGGCGCGCCCTCGGGGTAGTCGTAGAAGCCCTTGCGGTTCTTGCGGCCGAGCCGGCCCTGGTTCTCGACCATCTCGGCGAGGATCGCCTTCTGCGCCGGGTCGACGGCGCCCTGCCCCACCTGCGCCTCGGTGGCCTTGGCGATCTTGAGCACGAGGTCGAGGGCGACCTCGTCGTTGAGCGACAGCGGCCCGACCGGCATGCCCGCCTGGCGGCCGGCGCTCTCGATCATCGCGGGCGGCACGCCCTCGGCGAGCATCTTGTGGCCCTCGAGGATGTAGGCGCCGACGCAGCGGTTGGCGAAGAAGCCGCGGGCGTCGTTGACGACGATCGGGGTCTTCTTGATCAGCCGCACGTAGTCGAGAGCGGCGGCGAGCGCCGCGTCCCCGGTCGCCTCGCCCTTGATGATCTCGACGAGCATCATCTTCTCCACGGGCGAGAAGAAGTGGATGCCGACAAACTGCGCCGGCCGCTGCGACGCCTTGGCCAGGCCGGTGATCGGCAGGGTCGAGGTGTTGGACGCGAAGATCGCGTCGGCGCGGATCACCGCCTCGACCTTCTGAATCACCTCGGCCTTCACGCGCGGATCCTCGAAGACGGCCTCGATCACCAGATCGCATTCGGCGAGCGCGCCGTAATCCGCCGTGGCCTGGATCCGGCCGAGCAGCGCCTCCCGGTCGGCGGTCTTGGCGCGGCCCTTGTTGATCTGGCCGGTGATGAGCGTGTGGGCGTAGGCCTTGCCCTTCTCGGCCGCCTCCACCGACTGGTCGACCAGCACCACCTCAATCCCGGCCTGGGCGGTGACGTAGGCGACGCCCGCGCCCATGAAGCCGGCGCCGATCACGCCGACCTTGCGCAGGTTCGTCGCCGGCACGTCCTTCGGGCGACGCGCGCCCTTGTTCAGCTCGCCCATGGAGATGAACAGCGTGCGGATCATCGCCGCCGCCTCGGTCGAGCGCAGGATATGCGCGAAGTACCGGCTCTCGACCCGCAGGGCGAGGTCCATCGGCAGCTGCAGGCCCTCGTAGACGGAGGCCAGGATCGCCTTGGCGGCGGGGTAGTTGTCGTGCGTCTCGCGGCGGTAGATGGCGTTGGCCGGCGGCCAGATCATCATGCCGGCGGGCGAGTAGACCTTGCCGGACGGGGCCTTGAACTTCGGCACGTCCCAGGGCGCCACCGCGGAGCCGCCCTCGCGGATCCAGGCCTTGGCGCGCTCGACGATCTCGGTTTGCGGGGCCACGGCGTGGATCAGTCCCATGCCCTTGGCCATGGGCGCGCGGATCTGCTCGCCCTTGAACAGCATCTGGAGGGCGTCGCCGGTCTGCATCAGGCGCGCGACCCGCTGCGTGCCGCCGCCGCCCGGGAACAGGCCGACCTTGATCTCCGGCAGGCCGACGCGGGTCTTCGCGTCGTCGGACGCGACCCGGTAGTGGCACGACAGCGCCAGTTCGAAGGCGCCGCCCAGGCACAGGCCCTGGATGGCCGCCGCGAAGGGCTTGCCGCAGGTCTCCAGCCGCCGGAACAGCAGCGACAGGCGCCGGGAGGCCTCGAAGAAGTGGCGCATCGCCACCTCCTCGCCCTGCTCGGCCTTCAGCTGCTCGTAGGCCCGGCCGAGGCCCTGCAGCATGGTGAGGTCGGCGCCGCCGGAGAAATTGTCCTTGCCGGTGGCGATGACGCAGCCCTTGATCGTCGGATCGGACGCGACCTGCTCGATGATCTGCTCGAGCTGGTCCATCACGCCTTCGGTGATGACGTTCATCGAGCGGCCGGGCATGTCCCAGGTCGCCAGAGCGATGCCGTCGGGATCGGTCTCGAAGCGGAAATCGGTCAGCGTCACGGTGCCGTCCTCCCTGGATTCCGCCGACGATCCGCCGGCGCGCTTGCGTTAAGGTTGTGTTGAGCGCGGCCGCCCATTGTCCGCCGGCCGGGGTCACTCACCGAAAGCCGCACATGACGAAGGATTCCGGCTGCCGCGCCTGTCGCGCCGGCACCAAGCTCGACTTCGACTTCACGATGGCGTTCCAGCCGATCCTCGACCTCGCGGACGGCAGCGTCTGGGCCTACGAGGCGCTGGTGCGCGGTCCGAACGGCGAGCCAGCCTACACGATCCTCGACCGGGTGACCGACGACACCCGCTACCAGTTCGACCAGGCCGCCCGCGTGAAGGCGATCGAACTCGCCGGTACCCTGTTCCCCCGCGACAGCGCCACGCGGCTGTCGATCAACTTCATGCCGAACGCGGTCTACGAGCCGAATGCCTGCATCCGCGCCTCGCTCGAGGCGGCCCGGCGCATCGACTTCGCCCACCGGCGCATCATGTTCGAGTTCACCGAGCAGGAGCGGTTCCGCGACCTCGAGCACGTGAAGGGCATCGTCGCCGCCTACCGGAAGCAGGGATTCCTGACGGCGCTCGACGATTTCGGCGCCGGCTTCGCGGGCTTGAGCCTGCTCGCCAACTTCCGCCCCGACCTGATCAAGATCGACATGGACGTGCTGCGCGGCCTCGACAGCGACGCCGGGCGCTACGCCATCGTCTCGGGCGTGGCCGCCATCGCCCGCGCCCTCGACGTCACGGTGCTCGCCGAGGGCGTGGAGACCGCCGGGGAGCTCGACGCCCTGCGAAACATCGGGATCACGCTCGTGCAGGGCTACCACTTCGCCAAGCCCCTCCTGGAGGGACTGCCCCCGGTCGCGGGCTTCGCCCCCGTGGCTGCCGCGCGCGCAGCCTGACGCCGGACCGACGCGCGCGGCCTTCATCGCCTACTTCGGAGCCGGGGTCGGCGCCGCGGCCGGCGGCACGGCCGGCACCGGCGGGGTGCCGGGCTTCGGCGCGTTGTCGGTCGCCGCGGCGACCGCCAGCATGTTGAGCAGCTTGGTGACGGAGTTCTGCGAGATCGCGGTCACCGACGAGTTCGGATCGGCGTTCATCGTCTGGAACTTGAGATAGGTCGGGTCCGAGTAGATCTCGTCGAGGTGCTTGAGCTCGGCGAGGCTGAACTTCTCGGCGTAGTCCTTCGAGAGTCCCTGCACCATGAGGGCGCGCTGCTTCTCGAACTCGTCCAGCAGTTCCTTGCGCACGGCCTCGGCGCGGGCCTCCGGCATCGGCGCCACGGTCTTCTCGAGGGCGACGTTGAACCCGGTCTGAAGGTTCTTGATCAGGGTCTTGTTGACGAGGTTCGTGGCCGCGGCGACGCGGTCCGCGGCGTCGTCGGCGCGGGCGGCCACCGGCAGGCTCAGGGTGACGCCCAGACAGAGCGTCGCAATCAGGCGGTTCAAGGGCTTGTCTCCCGTTGTTTTATCGTCCGGACCGCGAAAGGGCCGAGCGTCGCCCGCGCCTCTAGCAGCGTTCCCGGACTTTGGGGAGCGGCGCCGCGCCGCTCCCGGGCGCGCGGCGGTTCAAACCCGCTCGATGATGGTCGCGGTGCCCATGCCGGCGCCGATGCACAGCGTGACCAGCGCGCGCTCCTTGCCGGTCCGCTCCAGCTCGTCGAGGGCGGTGCCGAGGATCATCGCGCCGGTGGCGCCCAGCGGGTGGCCGAGGGCGATGGCGCCTCCGTTCACGTTGACCGCCTCCGGGTCGAGGTCGAAGGCCTGGCAGAAGCGCAGGACCACCGCCGCGAAGGCCTCGTTGACCTCGAACAGGTCGATGTCCGCGAGGCTCAGGCCCGACTTCGCCAGCACCTTGCGGGTGACGTCCACCGGCCCGGTGAGCATCAGCGCCGGATCCGACCCGATATTGGCGAAGGCGCGGATCCGGCCGCGCGGGCGCAGGCCCGCGGCCTCGCCGGCCGCCCGGGAGCCGATCAGCACGGCGGCGGCGCCGTCGACGATGCCGGAGGAGTTGCCGGCGTGGTGGACGTGCTCGACCGTCTCGACGTCCGGATGCGCGTCGGTCGCCACGGCGTCGAAGCCGCCCATCTGGCCCATCTGCACGAAGGACGCCTTCAGCGCGGCGAGCGACTGCATGTCGGTGCCGGGGCGCATGTGCTCGTCGCGGTCGAGGAGCGTGATGCCGTTCACGTCGCGGACCGGAACCACGGACCGATCGAACAGGCCCTCGCCCCACGACTTCGCCGCGCGCTCCTGCGAGCGCACCGCGTAGGCGTCGCACTCGTCGCGGGTGAAGCCGTACTTGGTGGCGATCAGGTCGGCCGAGACGCCCTGCGGCATGAAGTAGGATTTGATGGCGATCGCCGGGTCGACCGGCCAGGCGCCGCCCGAGGCGCCGATGCCGATGCGGCTCATCGATTCGACGCCGCCGCCCACCGCCATCTCGTGCTGGCCGCTCATGACCTGCGCGGCGGCGAAGTTCACCGCATCGAGGCCAGAGGCGCAGAAGCGGTTGATCTGCACGCCCGGCACGTGCGCCCCGTAATCGGCCACCAGGGCTGCGGCGCGGGCGATGTCGCCCCCCGCCTCTCCCACCGGATCGACGCAGCCCAGCACCACGTCGTCGACCAGGGCCGTGTCGAGACCGTTGCGGTCCTTGAGGGCGCGGAGCGCGGTCTCGGCGAGTCGCAGGGCGGTGACTTCGTGGAGGGAGCCGTCCGCCTTGCCGCGCCCGCGCGGCGTGCGAACGTGGTCGTAGATGAAGGCGTCCGTCATCAGCACTCCCCCGGGGCGTCGGTCTTCGCCGGTCGGCGACGCGGCCTTACAGGGCCGTCTCGGTTCGCGCCAGTCTGCCACGGCGCGCGCGCCCTCGGCCAGCCCCGGAAGCGGGAGCCGGCGAAGGGCGCGTGACAGCGTCGGAGTTTTGGCAGTGATCGTCCGGGACCGGCGCCGATCAGGTCGACGCCCGGACCGCTCCGGCGGCCATTCCGGGACGGACCCGATCCACTTTGAGCGGGTTGCTCCGGTGGATCGCCCGGTCTCGACTAGTCCTGAAGCATCCGCTTCAGCAGCTCGACTTCATCGCCGAGCACCGAATCTTCGCCGATCTGCTTCTCGATCTTGCGCACGGCGTGGAGCACCGTGGTGTGATCGCGCCCTCCAAACCGGCGGCCGATCTCCGGCAGCGAGCGCAACGTCAGGACCTTGGACAGGTACATGGCGATCTGACGCGGCTTCACCACCGCGGCGGTGCGCCGTTCCGACAGGATGTCGGACCGCGAGACGTTGTAGCGCGAGGCGACCAGCTTCTGGATGTCCTCGATCTTGATCCGCTTCGGCTCGCGGTTCTTCACCAAGTCGCGGATCGCGCTCTCGGCCGTCTCCATCGTCACGGCGGTGCCGGTGAGCGTGGCGTGGGCCAGCAGGCGGTTCACGGCGCCCTCGAGGTCGCGGCCGTTGGCGGTGATCGCACGGGCCACGTAGGCCGCCACCTGCGGCGAGACGTCGAAGCCCGGATGGGACGCCCGCACCGCGGCGAGGCGGGCGGACAGGATCGAGACGCGCAGGGCCTCGTCGAGGGCCGTGATCTCGACCACGAGGCCGCCGCCGAGCCGCGAGCGCACCCGCTCGTCCAGGGCCTCGAGCTCGGTCGGGGGCCGGTCGGAGGCGACGACGACCTGACGTCCGGCATCGATGAGCGCGTTGATCGTGTGGCCGAACTCGGCCTGGATCGACTTGCCCTGGATGAACTGGACGTCGTCGAGGATCAGCAGGTCGATGCCCCGCAACCGCTCCTTGTAGGCAAGCGCCGACTGGGTCTTCAGGGCGTTGACGAAGCCGTACATGAACCGGTCGGCGGTCAGGTAGATCACCCGGCGCCCGGCCTCGCGGGCGGCGTGGCCGATCCCGTGCAGCAGGTGGGTCTTGCCCAGCCCGACGCCCGCGTGGAGATAGAGCGGGTTGTAGAGCGCGCCCTCCCCCTGGTGATTGGCGACCCGCTCGGCGGCGGCGTGCGCCAGGGCGTTCGAGCGTCCGATCACGAAGCTCGCGAAGGTCAGCCGCGCGTCGAGCGGCGTGCCGCTGAGATCGCCCCCGGCCTCGCCGCCGCGCGCCTCGGGCGTCGGCGCGACCGCGGCGACCGGGATCGGCGCGCTGGTCGCGTGGAGGCGGGCGAGCGGTCCGCTGGCCGGGCCGGCCTTGGCGACCCCGGCGGCGACCGGACGGACCGGCGCCCCGGTCCCGCGCACGCCGACCTCGATCCGCGCGATCTCCTCGACCTCGGCCTTGAAGGTGTTGAGCACGCGGTCGAGGTAGTGCGACTCGATCCAGCTCTTGAGGAAGCGGGTCGGGACCGTCAGACGGGCCGTTCCGCCAGCCACGGTCTCCAGCTCCAGGCGGGCGAACCAGCTCGCGAACACGTCCTCGCCGAGCTCGGCCCGCAGCCGGCGCTTCACCCGGGCCCAGGCAGACCCGTAATCCGTGTTGCCGCCACCGTTGCGGCCCCCGTCGTCGTCGCTCGCCACCGTTCCGTCGACACGCATCACTGGCTCTCCCGACGCTGCCCACGGAGACCCGCAGGCGGCGCGTACGCACGATTTACGCCCTCAGCGTCCCGCAAGAACGGGCGGGACAGAGTCCTCTCAACGGAGTCAACCCCACCGCGAGGAACTTTTGCCGATTGGGAGAGCCTATCAACAATTACCTACGGTTCCTTTAACAGTGGGACTTGTGGGGACGGCGCGGATTCCCATTCGCAAGTGTTCCCGCCCGGGCTGAACACGGCCGCTAGAGTCTTGGCGAATCAGTTCGATTCGCTGGAGTCCCGAAATCGGCGTGTTTTGCTTGTCCAGGGTCAGTTTCTGTTAAGCTACACGCCGTTTCTGGACTCCGCAATCGCGTTGATTCTTGGACAGGGTTAACGCTTTCGCGCCGAGACGAGGCGGCGGGCCCGGACAGCGCGCACGAAAAAGCCCGGCGCGAAGGCCGGGCTCGAGACCGTCTCGGTGGTGCGTGGCGGTTTAGGCGGCGAGCGCCTTCACGCGGGCGGCGAGGCGCGAGACCTTCCGCGAAGCGTTGTTCTTGTGAACGATGCCGTGCTGGGCGGCGCGCATCATCTCGGGCTCGGCGGCGCGGAGGGCGGCCAGCGCGTCCTGCTGGTTGCCGCTGGCGATGGCCTCCTCGACCTTGCGGACGAAGGTCCGCATGCGCGAGCGGCGCGAGCGGTTGATCGCCGTGCGCTTGGCGATCTTGCGGGTCATCTTCTTGGCCGAAGCGGTGTTGGCCATGTACGTCCTCGTGTTTCTCGTCGGGCGATGCCGACGGGCCGGCTGGGCCGGAAATCGGTCGTCGCGTCAGGTTGTCTGGCGATGGCCGAGACGCAGCGCGCGCGAAAGCGCGGCCCCTCGGCGAAGCGGCTTCTATAGTCAGGGGGGCGCCGCGCGTCAACGCGCTCGGAGGCAAATCCGGAGCGCGGGCTTCGGCCTCGGCCCGGGAGCCGGGAAGCATTCGGCAGGCTTCAGCGAAGACGTCCGGCCGCGCGAGGCAGCATCGCCGGGACGATGACGAGCGCTGGCCGCCTCGTGCAAGAGAGCGTCGGCTATTCCGGCCAGCGCAGAGCCGCCGCCGCCGCCAGCGTCCCGACCACGGCGGCGATCAGCGTCAGCGCCGCCAGCACCGCCAGCGGCACGAGGAACGGCACCGTCCCGCCGCTCGCCGCCTGCGCGGCCGAGACGCCGAAGATCAGCGTCGGGATCATCAGCGGCAGGACCAGCACGGCCAGGATCAGGCCGCCGCGGCGGATCGAGGCGGTCAGCGCCGCGCCCACCGCGCCGATGAAGCTCAGGGCCGGGGTGCCGGCCAGGAGCGTCAGGGACGTTGCGCCCATGGCGGTGCCGTCGAGGGCCACCAGCAGGCCGAAGAGCGGCGCGGCCAGCGCCAGCGGCAGTCCGGTTGTCAGCCAGTGCGCCGCGACCTTGCCGAGCACCACCAGTTCGAGGGGCACCGGCGCCGCGGTCATCAGGTCGAGGGAGCCGTCCTCCTCGTCGGCCTGGAACAGGCGATCGAGGCCGATCAGCGTCGCCAGCACGGCGGCGAGCCAGAGGATCGCCGGGCCGATCCGCGACAGCAGATTGAGATCGGGCCCGAGGGCGAAGGGCACGAGCGCGACGATCATCAGGAAGAAGACCAGCGACAGGGCGCCGGACCCGCCGACCCGGCCGGCGAGGCGCAGGTCGCGGGCGATGAGGGCGAGGACCGCGCGAATCACGCCCACTCCTCCAGCACGTCCGCGACCGGTGCCGCCAAGGCGGTCTCGATGCGCAGCTCGGCCGCGCCGGCGAGGCCGAGGGACTGGTGGGTGGCGGCGATCACGAGGCCGCCGCCGGCCCGATGGCCCTCCATCAGCTCGGCGAGCACCGCCTGCGAGGCCGTGTCGAGGGCGGCGGTGGGCTCGTCCAGGAGCCAGAGCGGGCGGGCGCAGACCAGCAGCCGCGCCAGGGCCACGCGCCGCCGCTGACCCGCCGAGAGGTAGGCCACCGGCAGGTCGTGCGCGTGTCCGAGGCCGAGCCGCTCCAGCGCGGCGCGCGGGTCCAGACGCGGCGCGCCCAGGAGCCGCTGGGCGAACAGGAGGTTCTCGCCCGCCGTGAGAGAGCTCTTCAGCCCGTCGCGGTGGCCGACGGCGTGGAGGCACTCGGGCAGACTCGCCTCGCCGACATCGGCGACGTCGATCCGCCCGGCATCCGCCCGCAGTCGGCCCGACAGGATGGCGAGGAGGCTCGACTTGCCCGCGCCGTTCCGCCCGGTGATCGCGAGGGCGTCGCCGGGTCCGAGGGCGAAGGACAGGTTGGCGAAGATGCGGCGGCCGGAGCGGCGGCAGGCCAGATTGTCCACGCTGAGCCGCACCCGATACCCCGCCCTCGTTCCGCCACCGCGCGGCCGCTCCGCGAATCGCCGACTCCATGCCCGATCGCGGCGCGGAACGGAACCGCACGGCTCAGCTGCGCTTTCGTTCTGCAACGGAGGATTGCCGATGGCCGAGGCGAGGAACCCGAGCGAGACCGAGGTGGCCGCGACAGCCGACGCGGTGGCCGGACGCGCCAAGGTCGAGGCGCGCATGGCGCAGTGCACGCCCGAGGAGCGGACGGCGTTCTGGGAGGCGGTCGGCCGCTGCTTCGGCGGCGGCAAGCCGCCGGAGATGAAGCCGGCCTCCGGCTGATCAGCCGCCCTTCCGCGTCAGGGCCCGCAGCGCCCCGCGGAACGTCCGCACGTCCTGCTCGGTCAGGCTCATGCGGTGGAGCATGTCGCGCATGTTGCGGGCGATGATCTCCTTCTTCTCCGGCGGGTAGAAGCCGGCCCCGTCGAGCGCCGACTCCAGGCTGCCGAAGAGCGCGATCAGCGCCTCGCGGTTCGCTGGCGGCGAGAGCAGTTCGCCCGTGAAGGGCAGCTGCGCCCGCCCGCTCGCCTGCCGCCACGCGTAGCCGACCAGCAGGACGGCCTGCGCGAGGTTGAGCGAGGGAAAGTCCGGGGAGACCGGGAAGGTGACGATCGCGTCGGCGAGCGACACCTCGTCGTTGGTGAGCCCGACCCGCTCGCGGCCGAACATCACCGCGGTGCGCTGCCCCTCCCGGGCCACGAGCTCGCCCATGGCCTCCTCGGGCGCGAAGACCCGCTTCATCTGCCCGCGCTCGCGCGCCGTGGTTGCCAGGACGTACTGGCAGTCGGCGATGGCCTCGGCCACGCTGCCGTAGATCGCGGCCGCGTCCAGGACGTGCGTCGCGCCCGAGGCCGCCTCTCGGACGCCCTTCTTGGGCCAGCCGTTCTTCGGGTTGACGAGGCGCAGCTCCGACAGGCCGAAATTCGCCATGGCCCGGGCGGTCATGCCGATATTCTCGGCGAGCTGCGGCTCCACCAGGATCACCGCGGGGGCGATCCCGGGCGGCAGTTCGGTGACCTTCCTGGGGGCAACCTCGGGGGCGGCGCCCTGTGCGTCTCGGCTCGTCATGGCGGCCGTCTGGCACGGCGGGCCCGCGCCCGTCGAGGGGCGAGTGACGATGCCGCCCGGATGACAGCGCGCGCCTTCCGTCGCCGGAAGGGCCGCGCTATGTCGCGGGGCGATTCCGGCCCGGGGCGCCCCACAGGTCTCCCGGGACAACGACCGCACGGCCCTTGCATGCCGTGCGCGGGGACAACGCGGGAAGGCAGCGGTCCATGGCGAAGATCAAGGTAGCGAACCCCGTCGTCGAGCTCGACGGCGACGAGATGACCCGGATCATCTGGGCCGAGATCAAGAACAAGCTCATCCACCCCTATCTCGACGTCGACCTCGAGTACTACGACCTCGGCGTCGAGCACCGGGACGCCACCAACGACAAGGTGACGGTGGACGCCGCCGAGGCGATCAAGCGCCACGGCGTCGGCGTGAAGTGCGCCACCATCACCCCCGACGAGCAGCGGGTGCAGGAATTCGGTCTCAAGGAGATGTGGCGGTCGCCCAACGGCACCATCCGCAACATCCTGGGCGGCGTGATCTTCCGCGAGCCGATCATCTGCAAGAACGTGCCCCGCCTCGTGCCCGGCTGGACGCAGCCCTTCGTGATCGGCCGCCACGCCTACGGCGACCAGTACCGCGCCACGGACTTCAAGGTGCCCGGCAAGGGACGCCTGACCATCAAGTTCGAGGGCGATGACGGCACGGTCATCGAGAAGGAGGTGTTCAAATTCCCCGAGGCCGGCGTCGCCATGTCGATGTACAACCTCGACCAGTCGATCATCGACTTCGCCCGCGCCTCGATGAACTACGGCCTCGCGCGCAAGTACCCGGTCTACCTGTCGACCAAGAACACCATCCTCAAGGCCTATGACGGCCGCTTCAAGGACCTGTTCCAGAAGGTCTACGAGGACGAGTTCGAGGCCAAGTTCAAGGCGCTCGGTATCACCTACGAGCACCGTCTGATCGACGACATGGTGGCCTCGTGCCTGAAGTGGTCGGGCGGCTACGTCTGGGCCTGCAAGAACTACGACGGCGACGTGCAGTCGGACACGGCCGCGCAGGGCTTCGGCTCGCTCGGCCTGATGACCTCGGTGCTGATGACGCCGGACGGCCGGACCGTGGAGGCCGAGGCCGCCCACGGCACCGTCACCCGCCATTACCGCGAGCACCAGAAGGGCCGCGAGACGTCGACCAACTCGATCGCGTCGATCTTCGCCTGGACCCGGGGCCTGTCGCACCGCGCCAAGCTCGACGGCAACGACGATCTGGCGAAGTTCTCCGCCACCCTGGAGAAGGTCTGCGTCGACACGGTCGAGGCCGGCTACATGACCAAGGATCTCGCCCTCCTCGTCGGGCCGGACCAGAAGTGGCTCTCGACCACCGGCTTCCTCGACAAGGTCGATCAGAACCTGAAAACCGCGATGGGCGTCTGAGGCATTAGCCACAACGTGGAGAGCGGCGGGCGTCCTACGGGACGCCCGCCGTTCCCGTATCCGCCTGCCGCCGGCGCCTCAGGCGCCGCTCGCGCGGTCCTGCAATCCATTCTGGGCCAGGGCCCGGGCGACCTCGAGGAGCAGGAGATCGATGGCGGCCCGCATCAGCGGATCGCCGACCGTGTCGATGAGTTCGCGAACCCGCAGGCACTGCGCGGCGAGCGCGTCCAGCGCGATATCCTTGCTGTCGAAGATCATGGTCAGGCCACCAGGTAAGCGGGTTCGGAGACGAGGACCGAGCGACTGTCGCCGCGGACCGCGCGGAGCTTGGCCAGGGTGCGGGCGTCGAATCGGGCGGTCGCCGCCATGATCTCCTCGCCGGCGATCTGGACCGGCAGGCCGAGCGGCTGCGGGCGGAAATGCAGCTGGATGACGTGGATCATGTAGAGGGTCGGCATCTGCAGCAGCAGGCTGTGGACCCCGTGGGCGAGGCCCCACTCGACGATCCCGGTAAGCAGGGCGATCGAGACCGGATTGACGACGCGGCCCTTCGCCCGGTGCGAGCGGGCGACGCCCTGGCGGGTCCATTCCCAGATCTGCGGTCCGACCGGCCGCTCGCCCTCGCAGAGCTGCGGGAGCACGTCCGACAGGAGATGCGGGCGCGTGGTCGGCAGGAGTCGGCTGTAGCCGACGACAGTGTCGTCCTCCATAGCGAGGAAGTGGACCGCGTGCGGCGTGTCGAACTGGTCGATCTCGCGGCCGTCCGGACGGGCCAGCTCGCTCCAACCCTTCTCGCCGACGAAGATGGCGTGGCGCAGGCGCCAAGCCTGCTCCATCGCGTCGGCATAGCGATCCGCGTTGGCGGGTGTGACGATATGGATCACGGGAAAACCTCACGTTGGTCTGACGCGAGTTTTCGTCGTTTCACCGAGGGCTGTGTACTACGAGAAACCGTAGGGTCTGTGAGCCCGCCCTGCTGTGGCACCAAGGACTTGCTGCCATCCGGAACACGTCCGCCCGTGTTAGCCGAGACGGGCGCGGATCGGGTGGCGTGGTCTCTAGGTTATCAGACCGGACCGCAGCGCCTGCGCCACGGTGTGGGCGCGGTTGACGGTGTCGAGCTTCGCGCGGGCCGAGCGCAGATGGTAGTCGACGCCGGCGGCCGTGATGCCCATGACCATGCCGATCTCGACGTCGGTCTTGCCCTCCGCCGCCCACTGCAGGGCTTCGCGCTCCCGCGGCGAGAGGCGCGCCGGCGCCGGGGCGGCCGGCCGGCTGTTCATCAGCAGCAGTTGACCGACCGCGTAGGTCGCCACGAGGTTGACCGCGACGCGCTCGGCCGGATCGATCTCGATCCGCTCCCCCGAGACGCTGATCCCGCCCGGCTCGCCGTCGAGGGTCACGAACGGAACCGTGATGCCCGCGCGGATGCCGAATTCACCGGCCTCGTTCATGACGCGCCCGGCCGTCGGGGTATCCGGCAGCACGGCGTTCCAGTCGAAGGGCGTCGCCGTGGTGCACAGCCGCCGGACCGTGGGATCGTGAAGCGCGTAGCCCTGCGTCACGTACCGGCGGGCCCAGCCCTCCGGCATGGTGCTGGCGAGCACGAACCCGGCGTGCCGCCGCTTCGGCAGGCCGGGGTCCGGGACGATCCCGGCCATGATGTACGAGACTCCGTAGCGGCTGAACGCCTCGACCAGGAGCCGCGCGATCTCGTCGGGCGTGGCCGCACGTTCCAGGTCGCGCAACACGCTGAAGGTCCTGTCCAGGTGCTTAGAATGCGGCATGCCCTAACTCGAAATTGATGCACGCACTGCGACAAATGATGAGTCGAACGCAACCTGAGGATGGCATCGTCGCCCCTGAAAGGCTAGGCTGTCCGCGGAAAGCTCTGCCGTTCAAATCGGTCCAGCGGGCGGAGTGCGAGTTTCAACGGTATGACAGACGATGCGACCCCGCCGACGACACGCTGGCTACTGGAACGGATCGCAGCCACGCTGAACGTCTGTCCGACCTACTTTCTGCAGCCGGACCGGCCGGACGAGACCGCGGCGGATCAGGACGCGCGGGACTGCGCGGAAGTCGCCGCGCTGTTCCGTTCGATCAAGTCGCCGGCGCGCCGCAACGCCGTCCTGAACCTCCTGCGCGAGATGAGCCGCGAGACCTGACGGCGCTCGCCGCGCGGCTGCCGGTTCGCGCGACCCGTCAGGCCGCCACGAGGAGCGCGGCCCCGGCGACGCCCGAGAGAACCAGGCGCAGGCGACCGAGCCAGAGAGGCGCGAGCCCGCGGCGGGGCAGATCCTGATCGATGAGGCCCCAGGCGAGCACGAGTCCGCCGAGGATGCGCAGGTCCCACGGTGCGGGCGCGGCCATCGCGGCCCAGGCCACCAGGGACGGCACGATGGCCACGAGATAATCGCCGTTGCCGGCGTTGCGCGCCGCGGCGGCGCCCCAACGGATCCCGCCCAGGAACGAGGCGATCACGGCGCCGTAGGCCGACAGGATGGTGCGGGGCGACAGGCCGATGCTGCTCAGGCCGCCGTCGGTGCCCGACACCGCCAGGGCCGCGAAGCCCAGGAACGGGATGAGCCCGGCGACACCGAGGACGATGGCGCCGAGCGGGACAGAGTTCCGGTGCGCCATCCATCCTCCGGGCATCGGCAAGGGTTGGCGACCCGTGCGATCCGACCCCCGGTCCGACGCCGCCCTGCCGCAGCGTTCCCGCATCGCGGCGTGGCGGTCAAGGTCGAAGCCGCGGCCGGGCCCCGCGCCGAGACCGGCCTCAGCTCCGACGCGGCGGGGCCGTGAACGGAACGGCGCCGGGCATCGGCGCGCCGAGCAGGGACATCGGCGCGCTGGCCGGCAGCTTCGGCGCGGGCGGCTCGTTGACCGCCGCGTCGATCTTTCGCGGCTTGAAGTTCGCCGCGAGGCTCTTGGCGCTGGCGAGATCGGCAGGGCTCAGCTTGTTGGCCACGTCGTCGCGCTTCTTGCCGGCATCGTCGTCACCCTGGCTCGCGGCGGCGGAGAACCACGCGTAGGACTGGATCAGGTCCTGCGTCAGGCCGAGGCCGCGCGCGTAGAGGACGCCGAGATTGTACTGGCTGTCGCGGACACCGAACTCGGCGCCCTGGCGGAACCACGAGGCCGCGGAGGCGAAGTCCGGCTTACCGTTGGCGGCCGGGTTCTCGGCGTAGAGCACAGCCAGATTGTGCATGGAGCGGGCGTGGCCCTGCTCGGCCGCGCGGCCGTACCAGAGCTTCGCCTTGTCGAGGTCGCGAACGACGCCCGAGCCCTTCTCGTAATGTCCCGCGAGCTTGTACTGGGCGGGCGCGTAACCGGCCGAGGCCAACTTCTCGTAGAGCTTGGCGGCGATCGACAGGTCGCGCGGCATGCCGCGGCCGTCGGCCTCGCGGGTGGCGAGGTCCCAGATCGCCGCGCCGTCGCCGTCGAGGGCGGCGAGCTTCACCTTGGCCAGCGCCGGCGGAAGGTTGCCGAGTTCGGCCTGCAGGGTGTTCATCCCGGAGACTTGCGGCACCGCCGACTTGGCGTTGGGCCGGGCTTCCGCAGGAACGGGGCTGGGCAGGGCCTGGGTCGTCGTGGGATCGGCCGGGGCCGGCTTCGCTTCCGCGCTCTCCTTGACTGAGTCCTTGGACACGTCCGGAGCGTCTCTCTGGACAGTCGCCGCATCCCCGCGGGACGGCGCCACCTGGCTCGTCGGAGCCGCGGGCCGCGGCTCGTCCGCGCCGCGCATGGTGATCGCCTGGAGCGCCCCCAGGGCCAGCACGATGGCGGCGAGGCCGAGCAGCAGAGGTCGGCGCCGGCGGTCGATCTCGGCGCGCAGGCGGCCGAGGCGTCCGGTCGCGGCACCCTGGAGGGCCGCCACCCGGTCGCCCCTGGCTTCGCGGCGCTCGGCCGGTGCCTCGGCGGCCAGCTCCGCCTGCGCGGCCTGAGCCGCGCGGCGCGCCGCGGCGATGAAGCTGGTCTTGATGTCGGTCTCGGACTTGGCATCGGTCGCGGACCGCGCGGCGGCGACGTCGCCGAGACGCTCCTGCGCGGGTCGGCGGGCGGACGGCTCGCGGGCCGAGCGCGGCTCGCGCGGCGGCCGGCCGCTTCCGGGCTCCAGCAGGTCGTCGGCGAGGCGGGATGCCTCGGCACCGTCGCGCCGCGGCTTGGGGCGCGCCTCGACGGGCGCGAGCGCCACCTCGGGGCTCGTCGACGACATCAGTCGCTCGTCGAGGGACGGAGCCCGCGCCGGGACGGCCTCGGCGGGGCCGAGCCGGACCAGGAGTCGCTCCAGGGCCGACTGCACACCCTCCAGTGTGGCGCCGAGGCGCTGATCGGAGGCAACCTGCCGGGCCTGCATGTCCGCGAGGCTGGCGCGCAGGAGGCCGATCTCCCCGGACTCGGCCGTGCCGAGGCCGGACGTCTGGAGGGTCTGAGCGACCGCGTTGCGGGCGGCCCGCTCCACCACAGCCTCGCTCGGTGCCGTTTCCCGGAGCGCCGTCACCTGCCGCAGCAGGTCGCCCATGGTGCGCTCCAGCCCGGCCAGCGCCGGATCGGCGCTGTGCGGCGCGTCGAGGCGACCGGCTAGGGAGACCACCTGCCGCTCCAGGGCGTCGAGGCCCTCCTGCTCGGAGCGGGTGCCGACCTGATCGACCTTCTCGGCGAGGCTGCGCAGCATGGCGTGGATGGAGGCCATGTCGCCCGAGCGGGCGACACTCGCCTCGCCGGCGCGCTCGGACCAGTCGTCCCGCGCGCAGAGCACGTCGACCTTCTCGGCGAGCGCCTGGATCTGCTCCGCCAATGCCGCAGGCGCGGCGATCTTCACGTCGCTGCGGATCTCCTCCAGGAGCGGACGCAGATCCGGAGCGGCGGCCGTCCGCTGCAGCTGGGCGATCTGCGCGCTCACCGCCTGCAGGCTCTGCGCGAGGCCCTGGATTCGCTCCGGACCGGCGAGCGCGCCGATCTGGCGGCGGATCTCCTCGAGTTCGGCGAACAGGCCCGCGAGCGTGTGGTCATCCGGGCCGGCGGCGCCGGTCGCGGCCGCGGTGTCGAGGCGCTCGGCGAGGCGCCGGACATCCTCCGCGACGCGGCTGTGAACGTTCTCGGCCACCTCCTCGGCGAGGCGCTCGACCTGAGCCCGGACCTGCTCGATCGGCACCGCGATGGCGGTGAGATCGGTCCCCGCCTGAGCGCGCTCGATGCCGCTCGCGAGAGTGACGACGGCCTGCTCGAGGGCGCCGATATCCCGGCTCGTGGCCAGCTGGTTGATCGCCTCCCGCAGGCGCGTGGTCTCCTCCTGGAGTTCGAGCAGCGCGGTCGACGGGGCGATGCCCTCCTCGATCCGCGCCTCCAGCCGGCGGGCGAGGTCCAGACGCATGCTGGCGACGACGCCACCATCGGCCGGAGCGGCGGCCGGCGCCGCCTCGGCGCTCTGCGCCAGTTCGCGCTGCCGCTGGCGGATGTCCTGGACGGCGCTGCGGATGTCGGCGGCGGCGGGGCGCGGGCGACGGCCGGGCTGGCGGGTCGCGGCGACCTGCTCGCCGAGCTGGGACATGCGGCGCTCGATGTCGCCGAGCCGCTCGGTCACCTGCTGGACGGGCGCCGCCTTCAGGGCGCGCTCGATGCGCGACTCGATCTCCGCGAGGCGCCGCGCCTCGGCCTCCTGGGCGGCGCGCCGCTCGTGGTCGAGGGCGCGGTCGAGGCCGTCGAGGCGGTCCATCAGAGCGGCGATGCCGTCGCCGTAGCCGTCGGCGCCCTGCGCCGTGCCGTGAGGCCGGTGATCGGGCGAGGCCGGCGGCGGGGATCGCTCGACCGACGCCTCGGGCCGGCTCCCGCCGAGGGCGAGCTGCTCGGCGCGGTGACGCCGCCGGTGCCGGCGATTGCCCTGGCCGGCCGATTGCTGCTGCGGCACCACCGACGCGATCCAGGTCTCGAGCGGCACGCCCGCCCGCGCCGCCACGTCGCGGGCCGCGTCGAGCACCTCGGGATCGAAACTGTCGAGCTGCGGCATCGCGTTGCGGGTCATCGGTGGCCTGTCGTCGGCAGCGTTCGGCGTCCGTTTCCTCGGCGCAGAGCGGGACCGGAATTCGGTATCCACGGACGCACGCGTCGGATCGTTCGAGCGTGACCATTAACTTTCTTGGTAAACACGAAGTTAAGGTTTGCTGGGCCCGGTAATGGCTGCGACCAACCCGCTGCGAGGAACGGCCGCGCGTGTCGCGCGATGGGCGGGCGGAGCCGTTGCTCCGCGGGCAGCGTGGCGTTTACATGCGGCCAACGCGGCGGGCCGTTCCGACAGGCCCGCACCAGACGGGGGAAGCCAGAGATGCCGCAGTATCGCGCTCCGGTCGAGGATACGCTGTTCTTGCTCACCGACGTCCTCGGCTTCCACGCCCGGGACAACTTGGCGGGCTTCGCCGACGCCTCGCCCGACGTGGTCGAGGCCGTCCTGCGCGAGGGCGCGAAGCTCGCCGAGGAGGTGCTCGCCCCGCTCAACCGCACGGGCGACGTCGAGGGCTGTCGCCGCGAGGCCGACGGCACGGTGCGCACGCCGAGCGGATTCAAGGCCGCCTACGACACATACGCCAGCGGCGGCTGGATGGGCCTGTCGGTGCCCGAGGCCTATGGCGGCCAGGGGCTGCCCCACACCCTCAACACGGCGATCCAGGAATTTGCCTCGGGCGCGAACCTCGCCTTCGGCATGTATCCCGGCCTGACGCAGGGCGCGATGGCGGCCCTGCTGGTCCACGGCTCGGAGGAGCAGAAGGCGCTGTACCTGCCCAAGATGGTCGAGGGCGCGTGGACCGGCACCATGAACCTGACCGAGCCGCATTGCGGCACGGATCTCGGCCTGCTCAAGACCAAGGCCGTGCCGAACGGCGACGGCTCCTACAGCATCACCGGCACCAAGATCTTCATCTCGGCCGGCGAGCACGATCTCGCCGAGAACATCGTGCACCTCGTCATCGCCCGGATCGAGGGGGCGCCCGCCGGCACCAAGGGCATCTCGCTCTTCGTGGTGCCGAAATTACTCGTGAACGCCGACGGGTCCCTCGGGGCGCGCAACGGCGTGTCCTGCGGTTCCCTCGAGCACAAGATGGGCATCCACGGCAACGCCACCTGCGTGATGAACTATGACGGGGCGACGGGCTGGCTCGTGGGCCAGGAGAATCGCGGCCTCAACGCCATGTTCGTGATGATGAACGAGGCGCGGCTCGCCGTCGGCGTCCAGGGCCTCGGCCAGTCCGAAGTCGCCTACCAGAACGCGGCCGCCTACGCGAAGGACCGGCTGCAGGGCCGGGCCCTGACCGGCGCCAAGGCGCCCGAGAAGGCCGCCGACCCAATCATCGTCCACCCCGACGTGCGCCGCACGCTGATGCAGATCCGCGCCTTCAACGAGGCGGCCCGGGCCCTCATGCTCTGGACCGCGCTCCAGGCCGACATCCTGCACCGCTCCGAGGACGCCAAGGAGCGGCAGGCCGCCGACGACCACCTCGGCCTGATGACCCCGGTGGTGAAGGGCGTGTTCACCGATCGCGGCTTCGCCAACGCGGTCGAGGCCCAGCAGCTCCTCGGCGGCCACGGCTACATCGAGGAATGGGGCATGTCGCAGTTCGTGCGCGACGCCCGCATCGCCATGATCTACGAGGGCGCCAACGGCATCCAGGCCATGGACCTGATCGGCCGCAAGCTGCCGAAGGACGGCGGCCGGGCAATGATGACCTTCCTGGGCGAGGTCCAGACCTTCCTGAAGGACCACGGCGAGGATCCCGCCATGGCGCCGTTCACCAAGCCGCTCCAGGCCGGGCTGAACGACCTCCAGGGCGCCGTGATGTGGCTGATGCAGAACGCGTTCAGCAAGCCCGACAATGCCGGGGCCGGCGCCACCGACTTCATGCACCTCTTCGGCCTCGTGGCCCTGGGCTACATGTGGGCGCGGATCGCCAAGGCGGCCCAGGCCAAGCACGCGGAGGCACCCTCCCCGCGCTGGGAGTCGAAGCTGACGAGCGGCCGGTTCTTCATGGAGCGGATGCTTCCGGAGACCGCCCTGCGTCTCGGCCGGATCAAGGCCGGTGCGGACAGCACCATGGCGCTGGAGGCGGAGGCCTTCTGAGCGTCGCCGGCCGTCGCGCCACACGCGACGGCCGGCGACGCGGCGTCAGCTTCGTTCCGCCGGCACCGTCGTCGCGCGCGCAGCGAACATCGCGCACGCCGCGAGACCCGGGCGGCGGGCGACGTCGGGCCCGGACGCGCCGCCGGGGTCGCCTCGCGGCGATCGCCGGTCTCGGCGCGGCCGGGCCATCCGGCGTCGGCTCGTCAGCCCCCGAGAGCGGCGTCGAGATCGTCGATCAGGTCGGCCGGATCCTCCAGGCCGATCGACAGCCGCACCACGTCGGGTCCCGCGCCCGCGGCGGTCTTCTGCGCGTCGGTGAGCTGGCGGTGGGTCGTCGAGGCCGGGTGGATGATCAGCGAGCGGGTGTCGCCGATATTGGCGAGGTGCGAGAACAGCTGGAGACTCGAGACGAGCTTGACCCCCGCGTCGTAGCCGCCCTTCAGCCCGAAGGTGAAGACGGCGCCGGCGCCGTTCGGCGTGTAGCGCCGCGCGAGCTGATGGTAGCGGTCGGTCTCCAGGCCGGGATAGCTCACCCACGACACCGCCGGATGCGTCGACAGGTGCTTGGCTACCGTCAGCGCGTTGTCGGAGTGCCGCTGCATGCGCAGCGGCAGCGTCTCGATGCCGTTCAGGATCAGGAAGGCGTTGAACGGCGACAGCGCCGGACCGAGATCGCGCAGGCCCAGCACACGGCAGGCGATGGCGAAGCCGAAATTGCCGAAGGTCTCGGCCAGCACCATGCCGGAATATTCCGGCCGCGGCTGGCTCATCATCGGGTAGCGCGCGTCACCGGCCCACTGGAACGTGCCGCCGTCGACGATCAGGCCGCCGATCGAGTTGCCGTGGCCGCCGAGGAACTTGGTGGCCGAGTGCACCACGATGTCGGCGCCGTGCTCGAAGGGTCGGATCAGGTACGGCGTCGCCATGGTGTTGTCGACGACGAGCGGGATGTTGTGCCTCTTGGCGATCTGCGAGAGCGCCGCGAGGTCGGTGATGACGCCGCCGGGATTGGCGATCGATTCGCAGAAGATCGCCTTGGTGCGCGGCGTGATCGCCGCCTCGAAGGAGGCGGGGTCGTCGTTGTCGGCCCAGGCCACCGACCAGCCGAAGTTCTTGTACGAGTGGTTGAACTGGTTGATCGAGCCGCCGTACAGCTTGTTCGAGGCCACGAACTCGTCGCCCGGCTGCATCAGGGCGTGCATGGTCAGAAACTCGGCCGCGTGGCCGGAGGCGACCGCCAGGGCGGCGGTCCCGCCCTCCAACGCCGCGATGCGCTCCTCCAGCACGGCGTTCGTCGGGTTGGTGATCCGCGTGTAGATGTTGCCGAAGGCCTGAAGACCGAACAGCGACGCGGCGTGGTCGACGTCGTCGAACACGAAGCTGGTGGTCTGGTAGATCGGCGTGGCCCGTGCGCCGGTGGCCGCGTCGGGGGCGGCACCCGCGTGGATCGCCAGCGTGTTGAAGCCGGGCAGGCGGTCGGACATCGTCGGGTCTCCTCAGAGCACCCGAGCCTGTACGCCCGCCCGGGTTTGCGGCGCAAGACTCGCCCGCGGCCGCGCGCGCCGCAATCCCTAGGCGTCCGGCCGATGGCCGATATCGATATGCGGCTGACCCGCATCGACCAGGGCGCGGTCCACGGCCTCGATGGCGAGCAGGGTCCGGGTCAGGTCCTCCGCCATGGAGATCGGCGCCAGGTCGAGGCCGCCCAGGCGCCGCGCGATGGCGTTCCGCTGGCGGGTCAGAGCGGCACGCGCCCGGTTCAGATCCTCGATCTCGTCGGCGGTCATCCGCGCTCCATCTCGTCAGGGGTCCCGTGCCGTGCTCAGGCGCCCGGCGTCCAGTCGATGTTCGGCCGCTGGGCCAGCATGCGCTCGAAGTAGTTGGCGACGGCCTGCGCTCCGTCCGTGTGCATCATCGCGACGGGATGCGCGAGATAGGCGCGGGCGAGATCGACGGGGATCCGGCCAGCCTGGAGCGCGCTCAGCACCTCGTCGATGAAGGCGTCGTTGGCCTCGTTGAAGTCGTTCGACAGCTTCTTGCGGTCGTTGAGGGCCTTGATCGGCATGCAGCATCCTTGTCGCTCGGCGCCGGGGCCACGCCCGGCCGGAAGGCTCGGCCCGAACCGGGCCGCGGCGGGAAAGGCCCCGGCCACAGAGCCCGACAAACAGGCCCGATCCGCGTGCGCGGCCACACCGCTCGGTAACCGTCCACACGCGAGGTGTGGAGCGGAGTCGCGCCCTCGGGCGTTTATCGCGCATGACGACCGAAATCACGCGCTCTCACACCGTCGAGATCGTTCCGTGCGTGGACGATCCCCGCTGTTTCCGCTGGGTCATCCGCAGTCGCGGCGGCGCCGTGGTCGAACACTCGCCCTACGCGTTCGTAACGCAGAACGGGGCCCGGATATCCGGTGAATGCTGGATGCGCGAGCATTTCGCCGACGGCCAGCCGGCCTAGGCGCAAATCCGGCTCGCGGCACACAGCCCATGCCGCGTATCTCTCGGCGCGGCTCCCGGGGGTGCGCCGCCCGGCGCGGCGGTTGGCTTGCCGCGCGCCGTCCTCCGATCCGGACGCAGAATACAACCTCGCCGATGCTCAAGAACCGTAAGGCATCGGTTAAGCATTGTTTCGTCGCGCGCGTTCCTTTGTCAGAACTTTAATCACGGTCACCCAGTATCGCACCGTTTCTGTTTCGGGCCAGGGTGCGAATGATGTTGAGCGGCGACGGAACGGTCCGGCACGACGATGCCGCGTCGCATATGGGCGCCGTGACGTCCATCGAGGGATCGAAGGTCCATCTGGAACTCACCGTACTGAACGGGCGGCCGCGGGTGCGCGTCACCGTCGGGAATCTGGTCCGGATCCGGGCCGGCGACGCTGTCCTCGTCGGCATCGTCACCACGCTCTCCTCGGGCAGCGAGCGCGGCCATCGGCCGGGTGCCTACGCGAGCCTCGACCTGCTCGGCGAGATCGTCGCGGGACGCGACGCGCGCCGCTTCAGCCGCGGCGTGACCTGCTACCCAGCGATCGGCGACACCGTCGAACTCCTGTCCGCCGCCGACCTCCGGATCGTCCACCAGGTTTCTGCGACCAACACGGCGGCCGTCGGCGCGCTCTATCAGGACCCCGACACCCCGGCCTGCATCAAGATCGACGACCTGCTCTCCAAGCACTTCGCGGTGCTCGGCGCCACCGGCGTCGGCAAGTCCAGCGGCGTGACGGTCATCCTGGACGAGGTGATGCGGGCGCGGCCAGCCGTGCGCGTCTTCCTGCTGGACGTGCACAACGAGTACGCTGCCAGCTTCGGCGACCGCGCGAGCGTCATCAGCCCGCGGACCCTCAAGCTGCCGTTCTGGCTGTTCAACCTGGAGGAAATCGCCGACGTCATCTACGGCGGACGTCCGGCCGTGGACGAGGAGATCGAGATCCTGGCCGAGGTGATCCCCCTCGCGAAGAGCAAGTACGGGCAGTACAAGGAGGCGAGCGACCGCCAGATCGTCAAGCGGTCGTTCGGCAAGGGCGCCGGCTACACGGTCGACACGCCCGTCCCGTACATGCTGCAGGACCTGCTCACGCTCATCGACGAGCGGATGGGGCGGCTCGAGAACCGCGTCTCCCGGATGCATTATCACCGGCTGATCAGCCGGATCGAGGCGATCCGGAACGATCCCCGGCACGGCTTCATGTTCGACAACGCCAATGTCGGCGGCGACATGATGGGCGAGATCCTGGCGCACCTGTTCCGGCTCGATCCCGACGGGCGGCCGATGACGATCATGCAGCTCGCCGGCTTGCCGATGGAGGTCGTGGACGCCGTCGTGTGCGTCCTGTGCCGCCTCGCCTTCGAGTTCGGCATCTGGAGTGAGGGCGCCGTCCCGCTGCTGTTCGTCTGCGAGGAGGCACACCGGTTCGCCTCGGCCGACCGCTCGGTCGGCTTCACGCCGACGCGTCGCGCCCTGGCGCGGATCGCCCGCGAGGGCCGCAAACACGGCGTCCATCTCGGCCTCGTCACCCAGCGCCCGGCCGAGCTCGACGCGACGATCATGTCGCAGTGCAGCACCCTGTTCGCCATGCGGATGACCAACGCGCGCGACCAGGCGTTCCTGGCCGCCGCGGTGTCGGACGCCACCAACCTGCTCACCTTCGTCCCGTCTCTGGGCACCGGCGAGGTCATCGCCTTCGGCGAGGGAGTCCCGATTCCGGCCCGCATGACCTTCCGGCCGCTGCCGTCGGCGCGTCACCCGCGCAACGACGCGAGCGGCCGCGCCGCCGAGGACGGCGCCACCGTCGCCGGCGCGGCCTTCGTCGGCGCCGTGGTCGAGCGCTGGCGGGGCGCCACCATGAACAAGCTCGCCGGACACGATGCGGATCCCGGCGCGGCGGCGCGCCTCGGTCGCGAGACAGGCCCGGACGGCGGCCAGGGCGCCGCCCTCGAGCAGATGCACCGCCGGCTGCTCCGTCGCCCCCCCGAGACCGGCGATCAGGCCCCGACCGGCGGCCAGGCCGGCGCCCCGCCTGCCAAGTCCCTGTGGCAGCAGGGCGGGGCATGAGCGAGCCCGATTACCCGGAGCGTCAGACCCTGCTCGAGGCCGCCATCCAGGCGCTTCCGGTCGGCGTCGTGGTCCGTGATGGCCAGGGTCACTGCATCCTGGCCAACGCCGCCGCGCGCGCCCTCGGGGACAGGGCCGTCGCGGCGCTGCCCGCCGCGCCGTGTGACGCCCGGGATACCGCGGCCGTCGAGGCCGTCGACGACCGGATGTTCGAGGTGCGGACGCGGCCGGTCGCCGGGGGCCGGGACGCCTTCACGCTCACGACCCTGACCGACGTCACGCACCATCACCGGATCCAGCGTGAGCTGATCACCAAGGCCTTCATCGACGCCCTCACCGGCCTGCCCAACCGGACGATGTTCGAGCAGAGCATCGCGGATGTCCTGGCAGGATCGGCGCCGGGGGACCGGTTCGCCCTGGCGTTCATCGATCTCGACAACTTCAAGCACATCAACGACTACTACAGCCACGCCGCGGGCGACGCCCTGCTGCGCAAGATGTCCGACCGGATCGGCGGCGCCCTGCGCCCGAGCGACCTCCTGGCCCGGATCGGCGGCGACGAGTTCGTGCTCCTGCTCGCCCCGATCACCGATCGGGACGAGGCGCTGTCCGCCGTGCGCGCCATCTCGGAGCGCCTGAAGCAGCCGTTCTTCATCGACGGGCACGAGATCTTCGCCTCCGCCTCCATCGGACTCAGCCTCTTCCCGGAGCACGGCGACAGCTACGAGACCCTCGCCCGGCAGGCCGACAACGCGATGTACCGGGTGAAGGGCGAGTTGAAGGGCGGCGTCAGCCTCTTCGACGACGCGATGAGCCAGGCCGCCACGGCCCGCATGGCCGTGGAGCAGCGCCTCCGACTGGCGATCCGCGACCGCTGCTTCTGCTGCGCCTTCCAGCCGAAGGTCGACATGCGCTCCCACGCGGTCACGGGCGTCGAGGTGCTGCTGCGCTGGCGCGACGAGCTCGGCATGATCCAGGCCCCGGGCGACTTCATCGCCCTGGCCATCGAGCTGGGGCTGATCAACGAGATCACCCTCCAGCTCCTCTCCGAGACCGTTCAGGCGATGCCCGACATCGACGAGGTGTTCGGACCCGACGTCACCGTGAGCCTCAACATCGCCGCTAAGCAGGCCTGCGACGTGCCGTTCATGACCGCCTTCTGCGCCTCGCTGGGCGAGACCGGCCTCGCGGAGCGCTTCGTCCTCGAACTGACAGAGGAGGCCTTCTTCACGACAGGCCGCTTCCAGAGCGAGGTTCTGCCGAAGATCCGGGCGATCGGCGCGCGGGTCTCGATCGACGATTTCGGCGTCGGCTACTCGTCCCTCGCGGCCCTGGCCGACATCACCGCGGACGAGCTCAAGATCGATCGCTCGTTCATCACCGACATCGATAAGCGACCGCGCAGCCAGATCGTCCTGAAGGCGATCGAGTCGCTCGGCGCGGCGCTCGGCATGACGGTCGTCGCCGAGGGCGTCGAGACCTTCGAGGAAGTCGCCTACCTGCTCGGCGCGACGCAGATCCGCTGCGCCCAGGGCTACTACTTCGCCCGCCCGCTCCTGCTCGACCAGATCCGGCAGGCCCAGCCGCCGCGCGTGTCCGGGACGCGCGGCCCCGCCACGCGCAGCCGCGCCTCGGACCTGCGCGCACCCGGCCTGATGCGGCGCGCCTGACTTCCGCCCCGCGGCGCGACTGCCGACAGCCTCCGACCGGCGGCCGGATCAGCTTGCCGCTGGCGGCGTGCTACGCGGCCAGCAGCGGTCGCCACACGCCCGCCGCGTCGGCGGCTATGGCGCAGATCACCGCCTCGTCGGCCGAGCGGCGCACCTCGACCACGTGCGGCACCCCGGGGGCGAGGGGTGCCTCGACGCCGAGGTCGAAACCGTGTCGACCGTCGCCCACCCCCGCCGCAGCGATGTCGGCGCGGTACTCCGCCGCCACCGTCACCGCCACGATCGCGCCGTCGACCACGATGTCCAGGCACACGGGAGCGTCGGGCTGTGCCGGGTCGTGGGCCCAGCCGGCCACGCGCAGCGCACCGTCCGCGCGGAGGGCACAGCGATCCAGCCACGCCCGCACGGCGCCCGGAGGCGCGTGCGCGAACGACGCGCCGGCCCGCCGGATCAGGCGCCTGCGCAGCGCGGCGAGCTGGGGACCGAGCTCGGTGCGCTGCGCGTAGGGCTGCGGGACGATCGACGGATCGTCCGCGCCAGGGCCGTCGAAGAGCCGACGGATGCCGGGAGCGGGCAGGAAGCTCTCGGCCGGCGTGCCCTCCGCGATGAGGAGGTCGTGGCTTTCGAGCTCGACATGCCAGTAGGTGAGATCGGTCACGACCTCCCCGCGGGTGATGCTGGTGCCGTTGACGAGGTGGCCGGCGGCGACGAACAGCCCGTCCAGCCACACGGCGTGGTCCGGCGAGACGAGCAGGTCGCGGGCCGGAACCCCCTCGTGCAGAGCGCTGGCCCGGATACGCACCGGCCGCTCGCTCGGCGGGGCCGAGGATCCGGGATAGGTGCGCCGTCCGATCCATCGAATCGGGCGGCGCAGGCCCGCGGCCGTGACGACGCTGTCCCCGACCACGAGCCGCTCGACAGCCACGTCGCCGCGGTCGGTCCGGATGGTCGTGCCGGTGCAGTAGCACGGGGCGCTGTTCGGCGATCCGCTCGATTGAGCCGTTCCCGCGGGCGATGGGGTCGATCCGCTCGACCCGGTCGCGCCCGATGCGGGCCCCGTGGAGCCGGTCGCGCCCGCCTGCGTTCCGGCCGCGCCGGCGCTGGACCGAACACCGGCCGTCGCTCCGTACAGGCCCGGATCCCGGCCGTCCGGCGAAGACACGCGGTCCTGCGGTACCGCGACGGCATTGGGGTTGTTCGAGTAGACGCGGATGTAGTCGATGCTCGAGCTGAACCGGGTGCCGGTCGCCGCCGTGCTCTGCACGGCCAAGTTGGCCAACAGATACATGGGGCTGTGCAGGTCGGACGGCGTCGCCTGCGAACCGACGAGCTGACCGTCCACGTAGAAGCTGATGCGATCCGCCTGCCAGTTCATGCCGTAGGTATGATACCCGCTCGGGTTGGGCATCTCGCTGTAGACCTGGCGGGTCTGCTGCCACGTCGTTCCGGCCGCCTGCGGATCGGTCGTGTGAATCGTGCTGTAGACGCCGCGGTCGTTGTTTCCGTAATGCTCGACGACATCGAGTTCCTGGTGGCCGTTGGCGCTGCTCGACTGCGGGCTCTGCTGATTCGGCAGCAGCCAGAAGGCGTCCCAGGCGTCGGGATTGTTGGAGAAATCCGCGCGGATCTCGAAGTAGCCGTAGGTCTGCGAGAAATTGCCCTGCGTGCTGATGAGGCCGGACTGCCAGCTCCCGGGATATCCGGACGCGCTCGTCCCGGGCGGCGCCGCCGTGATCGTCAGGACACCGTTCTGGACGTTGAAGGGATCGTAACCGGACGCGGAGTCGAGGAACGAGGACCGGCCGAAGCCGATGTCGGAATTGGCGTCGTACCGCCACTCGGCGCGGATGTCCCGGTACGTGGTCCCGACGCCGTTCTGCGAGATGCTGCGCGCGTTGAACTCGTCGTCGAAAGTCAGGCGGTAGCCAGTCAGATCAACCATCGACGCCGTCTCATCACCGTTCTGGTTCGCCGGACGTGGCGCGCTGTCAAATCAAGATTGCCTTCAAGCAATCCGGGTGTGGTTAATAATGCGTTGTTTCTCGCGGCACTGAAGTGAGCACCGGCAGCTCCAGACCGCTGCCTGACCTCCCGCCCACCGCGGGGCGCGATCGAACACGGACAGATGACACGGTTAAGGCTGACTAACCGCATCGGCCGCGAGGCGCAAATCAGTCGCGGCGCCGCACGGCCGCACGCGATCTCACCGACGAACACTTGAGCCGCCGCGCTGGACGTCCGAAACCGGCCGGATCCGGCAGGCGCCGATCCGCGGCGGCCGGAGGGCTGATCCTAGCGCGCACGCCAAGTACCGGTGATCGCCTGCGACTTGGGGGAGGCGCAGCTCCGGCCGGACGGCGCGAACCCCGGCGGCGTGAGCGACGCGGGACCGCCCGCGATGTTCCGGCAACCGCATCGATCCCGCCCGGAGGCGGCGGAAGGGGTGGGATTCGAACCCACGGTGGAGTTGCCCCCACGGCGGTTTTCAAGACCGCTGCCTTAAACCACTCGGCCACCCTTCCTGGCGGCATCCGCGACCTCACGGTTACGGCCGCGGCGGAGGCTGCGTCAACAGCAGAACAACCGGTTGACCTCCCGAAGCATTCCGCCTATCTCACCGCCCACGCCCGGAGCCGCTCGATGCGCTGCGGGCTCTGCCCCGCCATCTCCGACACCGGATGCGCAGGGTTCACGGCTGATTGGGGGATAGTTTAACGGTAGAACGGTGGACTCTGACTCCTCTAGTCCTGGTTCGAATCCAGGTCCCCCAGCCACCGCGCCGGCCCGCCCGATCTCAGATCCGGCGGGTTTTTTCTTGCTTGCGGCCCAGCACGTCTCTCTCATCCTGCAGCGATCCGCAGAAATCGAGCGGGGTCGGGCACGGTCCGGCAGTCATCGCCCGTTGACGCGCCGCCGCGCGGTCGCCTAGATCGCCGGATGCGCCGGTGCCTGCCTCTCACGGTTCGAGGGCGCGCGATCATCGGCTTGGTCGCGCTCTACGCGCTGCTGCTCCAAGCGTTCCTGGGCTTCGCCACCCCGGCCCGAGCCTGGAACGATCCGGACGCGGTGATCTGCGCCGGGCACGCCTCGGGCGACCCCGTCGGCACGGTGGTGCACGTCCATCCCTGCTGCACGGTCGTGCAGGCCGGAGCGCTGGCGCTTCCGACCATCGACCCGACCGCTGCCGCCTGGCCCGCCGCGCCCGCGACGCGCTGCGCGTGGCGCCCCGAATCCGAGATCCCGACGACCGGGCCGCCGGCCTCGACCGGCACCGCGCGAGGTCCACCGGAAGCCTGACGATCCCGCTCCCGATCGTTCAGGCCCGGACCTCCCATCATGTCGATTGTTCTCCACGGCGACGCCCCCGCATACGGGGCGGCCGCCACGCGGCGGCTGTCCCGCGACGCCGTCTATCGGGCCGTCTGGCGGTGGCACTTCTACGCGGGCCTGCTGTGCCTTCCGTTCCTGATCAGCCTCTCTGCCACCGGCGCGCTCTACCTGTTCAAGGACGAGATCAACGGCAGCCTGTTCGCGTACCGGACCCGGGTCGCGCCGAGCGAGACGGCGCCGATGGGTCCGGACCGGCTGATCTTCAACGCGCTGCAGGCCGTGCCGGACGCCGCGCCCGTCACCTACACCGACCCGGCCTCGCCGGACGCCGCGGCACGCGTCACCCTCGCTTCGGGCGAGCGCCGGATCCACGTCTACCTGAATCCGTATAACGGCGACGTGCTCGACCGGGTCGACCGGGACCGCGAGCTCATGGCGGTGGTCCGCGGGCTGCACAGCCTCGTGCTGGTCGGCCCCCTGGCGAACGCCGTCATCGAGATCGTCGCGGGCTTCGCGATCATCCTGGTGGTGACGGGCGCGTACCTGTGGTGGCCCCGCGGCCGGATGGGCGGCGTCGTGACCCTGCGCGCCGGCCCGCGCCGGCGCGTGTGGTGGCGCGACCTTCACGCCGTCACCGGGTTCGTCGCCGGCGGCGGGCTGCTCTTCCTGGCGCTGACCGGCCTGCCCTGGTCGATCTGGTGGGGACAGGAGCTGCGCGCGTGGTCCAACGCCGCCGGCCTCGGCCAGCCGGCCGCGCTCTGGGCGAACCGGCCGGTCTCGACGATGCCTCTACGCGACCGGCTGGAAGATGCCGGCTGGACTCTGCAGGACGCGCCCGTGCCGCGCTCGGCGCCGGCCGCCGCGGCCGCGAGCGTCGGCATCGACGACGCCGTGGCGATCCTCCGAGGTCTGGGAATGCCCCGCGGCTTCGAGCTGGCGCTGCCCGTCGGCGCGGACGGCGTCTACGCCGCCGCAATCTACCCGCGCGACGTCACGCGGCAGCGGGTCCTGACCCTCGACCAGTATTCCGGCCGCCCGCTGGTGGACGTCCGCTTCGGCGATCTCGGACCCGTCGGCCGGGCGATTCAGTACGGGATCGGCATCCACAAGGGCGAGCACTGGGGCCGCGCGAACCAGTTCGCGATGCTGGGCTTCTGCCTCGCCACCATCCTGCTCGCCGTCACCGCCGGAACGATGTGGTGGAAGCGGCGCCCGGCCGGCGGCCTCGGCGTGCCGCCCTGGCCGCGCGACCGGCGGGTGGCCGCGACGGTGACCGTGATCATCCTCGGGCTCGGGGCGCTCTTCCCGCTGACCGGGCTCGCCATCGCCGCCATGATCGGCTTCGACCTCGCCGCGGGCCGGCTCCGAAGGCGGTGGGCGCACTGATCCGGTACGAGCGGGCGCCGTGCCCGTGCACAAGCCTCCGCGCCTGAGACGCGGGCGTCCGGGTCTTCCGGGCGCGGTGCTGATCGTGCTCGCGCTCTGGATCCAGGCGCTCGCACCGGCCGTCGCGCTCCGGATGGCGCAGGCGGATCGGGGCGTGCTGCCCGGCCAGATCCTGTGCGGGCACGCGTCGGATCAGGTCGGGGACGTCGCCATCGGCCTGCACGCGCCGGCAACGGGGTCCTGCGCCCTCTGCGGGCTGTGTCGCGCCGGCGCCGTCCCGCCGCTCCTCCCGGCCTCGCCCGGCCTCGCGCGCCGCCTGCGCTGGACAGCGGTGGCGTGGCCGATCCCGCCCCCTGTCCGGGCCGCGTCGGTCCCCATCATCGTCGGCCAGCCCCGCGGGCCGCCCCGCTCCGCCTGATCGCCCTTCCTCCGGGTGGCGCCGCCGCTCGCCCCTTCGATCAGACGAGACCTCCGATGACCTCCGACCAGACCGTCCTGTGCGGCGCCGCCCTCGCGCTCCTGCTCGCCGGAAGCCCCCTCCCCGCCCTCGGCCAGACCGCCGTGACCCTCGAGGAACTCTCCGTGGAGGGCGAGGCCGCGCCCGCCGCGGGCCGGAGTGCCGCGCCGCCCTTCGGCGTGGCGGCGCCGCCGGGCTCGGCGCCCGCGGTCATCGAGCACCCTGTCGGCGAGATCGTGACCGGTATCGGCCGGGACGACACGATCGCGAACCGCCCGGCAACCAGCATCGGATCGGTCCTGGTGAACAGCCCTGGCGTCACGGTGCGGCAGGGGAACGGCGGCCGCGACGTCGTCATCTCGATCCGCGGCAACAACGCCCGCTCCACCGGGGTGATCAAGAACACCGTCGTCCTGGAGGACGGCTTCATCCTCACCCAGCCGGACGGCGCGTCGCGCTTCGATCTCACGGACCCCCGCGCCTACGGCCGGATCGACGTGTTCCGCGGGCCGCAATCGCCGCTCTTCGGCAACTACGCCACCGGGGGCGCCATCGCGTTCCGGACGCGCACCGGTCGCGAGATCGACGGCTACGAGATCGGGGTGGATGCCGGCAGCTTCGGCTACCTCAGCAACTACTTCACCGTCGGCGGCGTCAGCGGCCCGTTCGAGATCAGCCTGTTCGCCAGCGACGTCCGCGCCAACGGCTACCAGGACCACGCCAGCTACGACACGCAGACCATCAATCTGCTCGCGAGCTACACTCCGACGCCGGACAACCGCTTCACCCTGAAGGTGATCAACAACACCCTCGACGCCAACCTGCCCGCCCGCGCGTCCCTGGCCCAGTACCGGATCAACCCGTACCAGCGCGGCTGCGCCGCCGCAGCGAGCGCGGCCCCGGGCTGCACCACCTTCAACCTGTTCCGGAACGGGGCATTCGGCGCGACCGTGCCGGTGACGGCCGACGAGGGCGGCTTCGGGCGCAACGACCGCCGGACCATCGTGGCCGCCCGCTGGGAGCACGACATCGACGCGTTCACCACCTGGCGCACGCAGCTCGGGTTCGACGAGCGCAACTTCGATCAGCCGTTCTACACGACCTCGTCGCGGGGCTCTTACCCGTCCTGGAACTTCTTGACCGACCTGACCCGGCGGGGCGACCTGTTCGGCCTGCCGGCAACCGGCTACGTCGCGCTGGCCTACAACACCATCGACAATCACATCACCACCTTCAACCGGGCCCCCTACGACGGCCCACGCCTGGGGGCGCTGATCGGCGATCAGGCGGCGGTGCAGTCGAATCTCGGCGGCCGGGCGCGGCTCGAGCTGGCGCTGTCGGATCAGTGGACCGGCATCCTCGGCCTGAGCGCCGAGACCACCTCGATCACCGGGCGCAACATCGCCTACGCGTACGCGGCGAGCGGCACGACGCGGACGGTGGCGGACGCGAACCGGTCCTTCCTCAACGTCGCCCCCGAGCTGGCCCTGGTCTACCGGCCGGACGCGGCCTGGGCGCTGCGCGGCCGGGTCGCCACCGGCTACACCACGCCGGCCGCCAGCAACCTGTTCATCACCCCGGCCGGGCTGCCCGGAAACAACACGCAGCTCCAGACTCAGGAGAATCTCGGCTTCGATCTCGGCGCCGAGTGGAGCCCGATGACCGATCTCCGCCTGAGCGTGACCGGGTTCTACGAGTTCTTCCGCAACGAGCTGGTCTCGCAATCGCCGGGGGCCGGCCTCCTCGCCTACACGTTCAACGCGCCCGCCTCGGAGCATCGCGGCGTCGAGGTCGGCGCCGACTGGGCCTTCGCGCCCGGCTGGCGCGGGACGCTGGCCTACACGTTCGACGACCAGATCTACACCCGCTACACCGAGCAGCTCAGCGCCGGCAGCCTGACCCGGTCGTTCGACCGGGCGGGGAACCGGATCCCCGGGGTTCCGGCCCACCAGCTCCTGGCCCGCCTCGGCTACGACGTGCCGAGCGGACCGCTCGCGGGTCTCGGCGCCTTCGTGGAGACGGTCGTCCAGGGCGACTTCTACCTCGACAACGCCAACCTGCTGAAGGCCCCGGGCTACGCGGTCGTCAACGCCAACCTGCACTACGCCACGGATCTGACCGGCGGCTACGCGAAGCGGCTCAGCCTGTACGTCGAGGTTCGCAACCTGTTCGACACGACCTACGTCGCCTCCGCGCAGAACCTCGCCAACGGGATCAGCGGCACCACCGGCCTCCAGAACGGCGCCGCCGTGCTGGCGACCACCACGGGCTCGGTCTTCGCGGGTGCTCCGCGGAACATCGTCGGCGGCATGCGGCTGGCATTTTGATAACCGCGCGGGATCTCGCGCGTGGTGTCAAAGTGGAGCTTGCACTATGCTCCGGCGATCGATCGCAGGGGCCGGCCGAGGCGCGCGGTCCGGTCCGCGCGGCGGGGCCGTCGGCAGGGATGTGGCGCGATAGTCGGATGAGGCGGCGAACCGTACTCGCTGGTTTGCCCCTGGCGCTCGCCGGGTGGCCGCACGCCGTGCGGGCGCAGGGTCAGGCCCACGTCGCGGCCCTCTGGCCCTTCGTGGAGGGCGATCCCGAGGGCCGGGTGCTGGCGGAAGCGTTCCACGCCGGCTTGCGCGATCACGGTCAGCCGGATCAGCGGGTCGACGATCGCTGGACCGGGGCCGACCGCGAGCGCACGCGCCTCCTCGCGGCCGACCTCGTGGCCACACAACCGCAGGTGATCTTCGCCTATCTCAGCGCGCAGCTCACGGCCGTGGCGTCCCTGACGAAGCAGATCCCCATCGTGTTCGTCGGCGCCTCGAACCCGGTCCGCTTCGGGTACGTGGAGAGTCTCCAGCGCCCGGGCGGCAACATCACCGGCTTCACGCTCTACGAGGCGCCTCTGGGCGGGAAATGGGTGGCGGCCCTCAAGGAGGCCGTCCCGAACCTCCGACGCGTCACGCTCCTGTCCAACCTGAGCACCGAGATCCGGGGCGAGAACCTCTACGCCGAGCCGTTCCGCACCACCGCGACGGCCCTCGGGATCGAGCCCGCGGTGGTGAAGATCGACAAGGCGGTCGAGATCGAGCCCATCATCGCGGATCTCGCGCGGCAGGGAGACGGTGGCCTGATCGTCGCCCCGGGCACGTTCAGCGAGGCCAACGGCGACCAGATCGTCGCGCTCACCACGCGCCTCAGGGTTCCGGCCGTCTTCGCCATCCGGCGCTTCGCCTATCGGGGCGGGCTGATGTCGTACGGGCCGGACCCGGTGGAGACGGTCCACCGGGCTGCCGCCTATGTCGGCCGGATCCTGCGCGGCGAGAACCCCGCGACCCTGCCGGTCCAGGCGCCCACGAAGTTCGACTTCATCGTGAATCTGAAGACGGCCCGCACCATGGGCGTGACCATCTCGTCGGCGCTCCTCGCCCAGGCCGACGAGATCGTCGAATGACGGCGCCGCGCCCGCTCGCCTCCCCGCCGGCCGCGGCAGCGCCGCCGCGCTGGTTCCGCCTGCCGCTCGCGGGGAAGTTCGCGGTGGCCTTCGTGGGCCTCGTCAGCCTGGTGCTGCTCATCAACGGCGCCGTCGACCTGACGCTGAACTATCAGGACGCCAAGCGGACCGCGATCGAGACGCAGCGCACCAAGGCGCGCGCCGCCGCCGAACGCGTCGACGCCTTCCTGTCCTCGATCGAGAGCCAGATCGGCTGGACGACCCGGGCCGAGTGGCGGCGGGTCTCCCCCGAGCAGCAGCGCTACGACTTCATCCGCCTGCTGCGCCAGGCACCGGCCATCACGGAGGTGGCGTACCTCGATCCGGCCGGGAAGGAGCAGCTGCGCGTCTCGCGGCTGGAGCCCGACGCCGTCGCCAGCGGCAAGGATTTCTCGGCCTCGCCGCGCTTCACCCAGGCGCTCGCCCAGAAGACCTGGTTCGGCCCGGTCTATTTCCGGCGCGGCTCCGAGCCGTACATGACCGTCTCGGTGGCCCATGCCGGACGCGACCCCGGCGTGACCGTCGCGGAAGTCAATCTGAAGCTGATCTGGGACGTGGTCAGCGCGATCAATGTCGGCGAGCACGGCTACGCCTTCGTGACCACGGCGACCGGGCGGCTGATCGCGCACCCGGATCTGAGCCTCGTCCTGCGCGACACCGACCTGTCGGGTCTGGCCGAGGTGGCGGCGGCCCTGCCCGGCTCCCGCATGGCGGGTCAGGACTACGAGATCACCACCGGCCTCGACGGCGGCTGGGTGCTGGCGGCCCATGCCACGATCCCGCGGGTCGACTGGATCGTCTTCGTGCAGGAATCGCTGCGCGACGCCATGGGTCCCGCCCTCGAATCCGTGATCCAGACCACATCGCTGATGGGTCTCGGCGTGCTGCTGGCAGCGGTGGCGGGCACCTTCTTGGCGCGGCGCATGGTCGTGCCCATCCGCGAACTCGAGGACGGGGCGGAGCGGTTCGGCGCGGGCGACCTGTCCGAGCGAATCGTGATCCGCACCGGCGACGAGATCGAGACCCTCGCGCACCGGTTCAACACGATGGCGAGCCGGGTTCAGGATTCCTACGAGACGCTCGAGGCCAAGGTGGAGGAACGGACCCGCGACCTCAACCGCTCGCTCGACGATCTCCAGCGGGCGCAGAGCCGGCTCGTCCAGTCCGAGAAGCTCGCCTCGCTGGGACAGCTCACCGCCGGCATCGCCCACGAGATCAAGAACCCGCTGAACTTCGTCAACAACTTCGCGTCGCTCTCGAACGAGCTGGTGGACGAGCTTCGCGAGGTGCTCGAACCGGCGGCCCTCGATCCGGACACGCGCGCGGAGGTCGAGGAGCTCGCCGGCCTGCTCAAGGGCAATCTCGCGAAGGTCGTCCAGCACGGCAAGCGCGCGGACTCGATCGTCAAGAACATGCTGCTGCACTCGCGCACCGGATCCGGCGAGCATCGACCGGTCGAGGTCAACGGGCTGGTCGAGGAGAGCCTGAATCTTGCCTATCACGGGGCCCGCGCGGCGAAACCGAGCTTCAACGTGACCCTCGTGCGCGATTACGATCCGGCGTCCGGTCTCGCCGACCTCTACCCCCAGGAGATAACGCGGGTCCTTCTGAACCTGATGTCGAACGGCTTCTACGCCACCGAGAAGCGGGCCGCCGACGGTGATCCCGGCTACGAACCGACGCTGTCGGTCGCGACCCGGGACCGGGGCGACAGCGTCGAGATCCGCGTGCGCGACAACGGTACCGGCATCCCCGACAGCGTCAGAGCCAAGATGTTCGACCCGTTCTTCACCACCAAGCCGGCGGGCGAGGGAACGGGGCTCGGCCTGTCGCTGAGCCACGACATCGTGGTCAAGCAGCACGGCGGGACGGTTGACGTCGCCTCGGAACCGGGTGCCTTCACGGAATTCATCATCACCCTGCCGCGCCAGAGTGTTACGCCGGCCGCGCCGCTTCGGCCGGCGACCGAGACGGCGGCCGAGACCGAGAGCCAGCCATGAACGTCCTGATCCTCGTCGTCGATGACGAACCCGACGTCACAGACCTGTTCCGGCAGCAGTTCCGCCGCGAGCTGCGCGCCGGACGCTTCGCGATGGCCTTCGCGCACTCGGCGGCGGAAGCCCTGGAGCGGATCAACGGCGCCAACGAGCCGAGCCTGATCCTGATGCTGTCGGACATCAACATGCCCGGGATGACCGGCCTCGAATTGCTGCCCCTGGTGCGCGCCGCGCGCCCCGACGTGCCGGTGATCATGATCACAGCCTACGGCGACGCCGAGACGCGCGAGAAGGTCCGCGCCGCCGGCGCCGTGGGCCTGATCACCAAGCCGATCGACTTCGCCGTGCTGAAGGCCGAGATCGATCGCCGGCTGTCCGCCTTCGCGGGGACCGAATGACCCCCGGCGCCCCGAACGCCAAGATCCTGGTCGTCGACGACGAGCCGGATCTCGAGGCGCTGATCACCCAGAAATTCCGCCGCCAGATCCGCCAGGGCCTCGTCACCTTCCTGTTCGCCCACGACGGGCAGGAGGCGCTGGACCGCCTCTCGGAGAGCCGCGACGTCGATCTGGTCGTCTCCGACATCAACATGCCGCGGATGGACGGGCTGACTCTGCTCGCCAAGCTGCAGGACCTCCCGGAGCGCCCCTCGATCATCATCGTCTCGGCCTACGGTGACATGGCGAACATCCGCACCGCCATGAACCGGGGCGCCTTCGACTTCCTGACGAAGCCGATCGACTTCGCCGACCTGGAGACGACGATCGAGCGGACGCTGCGCCACGTCGAGGACCTGCGCGAGGGGCGGCGCCGGCAATCGCTCGCCGAGCGGGCCCACGCCTCCCTGGCCCGGTACTTCTCGCCGAACCTCGCCGAGCGGCTCGCCGGGGACGCGTCCGGTCTCGAGCTCGGCGGCCACCGCCGCGACGTGGCCTCGCTGTTCACCGACATCGCCGGCTTCACAAGCTTGGTGGAGAGCCTCGACCCGGTGCAGCTCGCCGAGATCCTCAACGGCTACTTCGCCGAGATGACCGACGTTGTCTTCGCCCACGAGGGGACGGTGGCCAAGATCGTCGGCGACGCCCTGCACGTGCTGTTCGGCGCGCCGGGGGACCAGCCGGACCACGCGGCCCGGGCCGTGGCGTGCGCCCTCGCCCTGGACGAGGCGGCGGAGGCCTTCCGCGGGCGCTGGCGCGAGCGCGGGATCGAGATCGGCGTGACGCGGATCGGCGTCCATGCCGGGCCGGCGATCGTGGGCAATTTCGGCGGCGGCCGGTACTTCGACTACACGGCCTACGGCGACACCATCAACACCGCCGCCCGTCTGGAGAACGCCAACAAGGCGTTCGGCACCCGGATCTGCGTCAGCGACGCCGTCGTGATCCGCGCCGGTCAGTTCCGCGGCCGCCCCCTCGGCGACCTCCTCCTGCGCGGCAAGCAGACGGCCCTGCGCGCCTACGAACCCCTGACCGAGGCTGCCTACGCGGACGCGCTGCTCGCCCAGTACCAGGACGCCTACGCGAAGCTCGACGCCGGGGAGGCCGGCGCCCTTCCGGCCTTCGCGGCGCTGGTCGGGCTGCGTCCCGACGACGGGGTCGCGGCCTACCACCTGAAGCGCCTGCTGAACGGCAGCAGCGGCAGCCGGGTCGAGGTCCGCTGAGCCCTGCACCCGCGCCGGGCGCCCCGATCGGCGGCCGCGATAGCCCTGGCATGAGGCAGCGCCTATTACCGTCCCCGGGGCGAGCGATCGGGATCCCGCCCGATCGGCGATGCCCGGAACGCGTTCAGACAGGAGACCGGCGCATGAGACGGCGCGACGTCATCGCGGGCCTCGGCGGCGCGGTCGCGTGGCCGGCCTACGCGGCCGCGCCGGCGAAGGGTCAGCGTCGCCTGGGGATCCTGCTGGTCTACGGCGAAGCGCATCCGGACAGTCCCGTCATCGTCGACACGCTCAAGGAGAGTCTGAAGCGGGCCGGCTGGATCTGGGGCCAGAACCTGGCCGTGGACCTGCATTACGGCAACGGCGACGCCGAGCGGATGCGCGCCCAGGCGGAGGAGATCCTCGCGCGCCAGCCCGACGTCGTGCTCGCGCAGGGCGTCGTCGGCGCGACCGCGCTCCAGCGGGCGACCACGACGGTTCCGGTCGTCTTCATGATGCTTCAGGACCCGGTCGGCGGCGGCTTCGTGACCAACCTGTCGCGGCCTGGCGGGAACCTCACCGGCTTCACCAATTTCGACTTCGTCCTCGTCGGCAAGTGGCTGCAGCTCCTTAAGGAACTCAGCCCCGGCGTCACGCGGGCCCTCGCCCTGATCAACCCCGATTACCGGGCCCGACTCGCGGGCTACACGGCCGAGATGGCCCGGATCGGCCCCGAACTCGGCATCGAGGCCCGGATCGCCGGCGTGCACGACGCCGCCGAGATCGAGTCCGCGGTCACGGAGTTCGCCGCCCGGCCGGAGGGCGGCCTCATCGCCCTGCCCGACGCGGTGACCGGCGTGTACGGCCAGCGGATCGTCGATCTGGCGGCCACCTACCGCCTGCCGGCCGTCTACGCCTACGCGGCGCCGGTGCGCCTCGGCGGCCTCGCCGCCTACACGACCAGCGTCGAGCAGGATGTGCAGCGGGCGGCCGGGTACATCGACCGGATCCTGCGCGGCGCGGTGGTCGGCGACCTGCCTGTGCAGGCCAGCGAGCGCTTCATCACCCTGCTCAACCTGACGACGGCCGCTACCCTGGGATTGACCATCTCGCCCTCGCTGATGGCGAAGGTGGACGAGCTGGTCGAGTAGCGGCCGCCGGTCGTCGCGGCGCCGCCGCGACGACCTCGACGGACCGGTCAGCTGAAGGCCGGCAGACGTCCGTCCGGCGAGTAGCGGTCGATGGCCGAGGGCAGGTCGCGCGAGAGGCGCGCCAGCAGCTCGCTCTTGCTCAAGCCGGTGCGCTGCTCCAGGGCCGCCAGCGTGTCCGGCCCGATGGCACGCTCCAGGTCGGCGGCCGGGATGTCGCGGTTCGGGCCGTGATTGATCCAGGACTGCGCCGTCTCGGCGTGGCCGCCCTTGGTGAAATGATCGACCAGTTCGCTCAGGCCACCGGCGATGAGGCCTCCGACGCCCCCCGCGCTGGCGCCGCCGAGGAGGCGATCCAGGTTCGCCGGAATCGTCGATCCCGCGGGGGACGGAACCTGCGGGGCCGGCGACCGACCCGCCTCCTTGGCGTGGCCGCCGAGCCACTCGGCGATCCGGTCGCGATTCTGGTAGCCGGCCACTGCCAGCAGGCCCAGCAGGGCCGTCATCGAGGGGTATCCCTTGCTCATGGCGTCGTCCTTCCTTGATGCGGGCCGAAGCCCGGGTGATACGGCGGTGGGCCGCCGCAACGGGTCATGCCGGCGTCTGAGCGGCGTCGGCGGCGATGGCTCTGCCGGCCAGGGCCGATCCGTCATCCGCGCTCCGGCCGGCCGCGATGGCGCGCTTCACCGTCGAGCGGGCCGCGTCGATGGCGATGGCCGCCGCCGACATGGTCCGGGCCTCGGTCGGCCGCTCCAGGGCATGCTTGGCGATGTCGCCCGCGAGATCGTCGATCTCCCGGGCCAGGATCTCGAGACGCCCGGGATCCGAGGTCTCCTGCGCCTCCTGGCGGATCTGCAGCAGGCGGTCGGTCGCCTCTTCGACCCGCTCGCGGCGCAGGCGCGACAGGCGCTGGCCAATCCAGGCGAGCGCGGAGCCGATGCCGCCGCCCAGGAAGGCGAGCAGGTAGATCCAGGTCTCGTAGCGCTCGATGAAGCTCTGCTGCTCGCGCTCGTAATAGTCGACCGCGCCGGGATGGATCGGCAGCCTCGCGCTCGTCGCGCCGACGGTCCCATCGTAGGCGGGGGCCTGAACGTAGTCGGCGGCCGGCGTGACGTTCGCCATCGCGCTGCGCAGCTCGAACAGGTGCTGGGTGACGTCGGCCGCCACGGAGCGGGCGAGGTTCGAGCGCGCCATCAACCGGTAGGAGGCGCCGACCGTGTGTACGTCGTCGGCCGGCACCTTGGGGCTGCCGCCGAAGGTCTCGGCCGGCATGGTGACCACCTGCAGACGCGGCAGCCGGGCGACGATCGCGTCGGCGTTCTCGACATCCACGAAGGTGATCTTGCGAGTGCGGCTGGCGGCCTGAACGAGGCCGACGATCCGTTGGGCCGTCGGCGCGGTCGGCGCGATGACCGAGATCACCGCGTCGACCCGCTTGCGCGCGAGGGCCGCGCCCAGGTCGCTCTCGGCCATCTCGACCAGGGCGACGTGGCGCGGCGGGAGACCGCCGTCCGGCTCGGTGGTGACCAGCGTCAGCCCGTAGTGCTCCAGCATGGCGCGGATGAGCGCCTCGTCGGCGTCCCGATGGGCCAGGATCGCGAGGCGTTTGCGGTCGAGGTCGGGGAAGCGGTCGATCCCGGAGGCTTCCGGGGAGGCGATGATCATCGCCTGGTCGCGCAGGATGGCCAGCGTCAGGCCGTTGTCGGGGAGCTCGACGTCCGGCCGCACGATCGCCAGATCGACGCGCCCGTCGCGCAGCGCCTCGGCACTGTCGCGCACGTCGTCGAAGGGCAGGATCTTGAGGCGGATCTCCTTCTGGCGCTTGGCCAGGGCATCCGCGTAGGCCTGGATCAGGGCCGGCTCCGTCCCGTCCTTGGGAGCCACCGCGATGGTCAGGACAGTGGCGCGCGATACCCAGTAGGCCACCCCGGCGCCGACGCTCAGCAGAACGGCGAGCACCAAGAAGACGAGTTCCTGACGCAGGAAGAGGCTGGCGAAGCGCCGCATCGGCTCTGCTCTCGCGCGTTGACCGGTTCGGCAGACGTCGTGCCGAAGGCGGGCCGA
>NZ_BBUX01000018.1:0-105800 GCF_000974725.1 Methylobacterium sp. ME121 | reverse complement strand
GCCGCAGGATGAGGCTCTTACGGCCAAGCCCCCTCACCTTCGGCTGCCGCCTCGCTCCGGCGACGACGAGGTCGCCGGAGCCCTCTCCCCGCGTGCGGGGAGAGGGGGGGAAGCCGCACACGCGCGCGGCCAATCCCCTCACTGCGCCTGACGGCGCCGGTGCCGACGACCGCCCTCCGCTGTCCCCTGCGAATCCGCCGCCGCAGCCTCGGTCGGTGCACCGGGGCGGCCATCAGCCTTCTCGGCAGCCTTCCCGTCGCCCGCAGCCGCCTGTGCGCCCTCGGTGATCCGCACCGGCGCGCCGTCCTTCAGCCGGTCGGTGCCGTCCGTGACGACCCGGTCGCCCGGCTTGAGGCCGGAGACCACCACGGTGGTGGTGCCGTCGGTCTCGCCGGTCTTGATCGGCCGGACCGTGACCTTGCTGTCCCCGTCCATCAGGTAGACGTAGGTGCCGGGCGTGCCCTGGAGCAGGCTGGAATTCGGCACCAGCGTCGCGCCCCGCACCGTGTCGACGGTCAGCTTGGCGTTGACGAACTGGTTCGGGAACAGCTCCTCGTCGGCGTTGTCGAACAGCGCGCGCAGCTTCACTGTGCCGGTGGTCGTGTCGATCTGGTTGTCGACCGTGTCGAGGCGGCCGGTGGCGATCTCGTGGGCGTCGCCGCGGTCGTAGGCCCGCACGGTGAGCTTCGCGCCCGCCCGCACCTGCCGCATCACCCGCGACACGTCGTCCTCCGGCAGGGTGAAGACCACCGAGATCGGGTGGAGCTGGGTCACCACCACGATCGCCGTGGAGGCGGCCGAGATGTAGTTGCCCTGGTCGACCTGGCGCAGGCCGACCCGGCCGTCCACGGGCGACGTGATGTGCGTGTAGGCGATGTTGAGCCTCTGCTGGTCGACGAGCGCCTGGTCGGCCGCGACCGTGCCCTCGTTCTGCTTCACCAGCGCGGCCTGCGTGTCGACGTTCTGCTTCGAGATCGAGTCCTGCCGGTTCAACGTCTGATAGCGCTGCAGGTCGAGCTTCGAGTTCTGGAGCAGCGCCTGATCGCGGGCGAGCTGGCCCTGATACTGGGCGAGCAGCGCCTCGTAGGGGCGGGCATCGATCCGGGCGAGCTCGTCGCCCGCCTTCACGGTCTGGCCCTCCCGGAACTGCACCTGCGTGAGGTAGCCGCTGATCTGCGACTTCACCGTCACGGTGGCGAGCGGCGTCACGGTGCCGAGGCCCTGCAGCACCACCGGCATGTCGCCGGTCGTGACGCTGGCGATACCCACCGCCTGCGGCATGTCGGAGCCGCCGTGCCGGCCGCCGCGGCCGCCGGTCCGGTGCGCCGTCGCGGGCTCGGCACCCCTGTCGGTGCGGGCCTCGTACCAGCGGTGCCCGATCGCCCCGGCGCCGGCGAGCAGCACCAGGATCACGAGCCAGCGGATCGGCCGGAAGCGCCGCGTCCGGACCTCGCGCGCGGGCGCCTCGCCGGGCTGGTAGGCGCGGGCCGTGTCGGTCCGGATCGGTGAACTCTCGTTCATGCCTGACTAGAGCACAGGACGGTCGTCAGCGCGACCGGCGGCACCCTATCCCTCGCTGTCCAAGCCCCCATGCCGCCTCCGGAACGCCGCGTCCCGGAAGCCCGTCCTGAAGCCGCCCGATCCCGCGGGACCCGGCGGCTCCGATCCCGTGTGCGGGAGCGTAAGCCCATAAAGCTGTCCGGGTCCCGAACGGCTCCTTACCGCGGCGACATGGTCGCCCGCGACCGCGCTGCGCGCGCACCTCGCGGTACGCTCCACCGGTGCCCGGCCAATGCGCCGTCACTAGGGCGGCGACGTTTCACTCGTGTTGCTGGGTTCCGCCGGACGCGTCCGGTGCAGCATAAGCGCGCAGCACCGCCCGGAACGCGGGATCGACCGGGGTGACGGCCACGGCGCGGCGCAGGCCTAGCCCGAGACCGCCGATCAGCAGCGCCAGGACCAGGCAGCCGAGGAGCGCGCGTGAGGAGGGCGGCATCGTCGTCTCCGGGGGCCGGCGAGCGGTGCGGCCGCCGCCGCACATGCCGAAAGGGCCACCGACCCGCAAGTCGATGGCCCTTCTGGGGACCGGAGCGGCACCCCGCTGACGGGGCGAGGGGGCGAAGCCCCGTCGGCGAGTGCGCCGCTCCGGTCGTGACCCGAACCTACGAGACGGCTGATGAATGTCAATATTCGTCAGCCGTCGGTCGCGCTTCGGCGACCGGGTCTGTGCGAAGGCGCACATTCCGCGACGCGCGACGGCCCTGCGCGGCCATGCTAAGGGCCGGCGATGCCGAGACCCGCCATGCCGACCTCCCCGATCCCCGGCGCCGCATGACGCCCGCCTTCATCAACCCCGTCTTCGACGCGCTGCCCACGACCGTGTTCGAGACCATGTCGCGGCTCGCGCGGGACCACGGCGCGATCAATCTCGGCCAGGGTTTCCCGGACGATCCCGGGCCGGCGGACGTCCGAGAGCGGGGCGCGCGGGCGCTCCTGGACGGCTGGAACCAGTACCCGCCGATGATGGGCCTGCCGGCCCTGCGCGAGGCGGTCGCCGCGCACTACGCGCGGCACCAGGGGCTCGACCTCGACCCGGAGACCGAGGTGATGGTCACCTCCGGGGCGACCGAGGCCCTGGCCGGCGCGCTCCTGGCGCTGATCGAGCCCGGCGACGAGGTCGTGCTGTTCGCGCCCATGTACGATGCCTACCTGCCCCTGGTCCGGCGGGCGGGCGGCGTTCCGCGGATCGTGCCGCTGCGGCCCCCGGCCTTCCGCCTCGACGAGGCCGCGCTGGCGCAGGCCTTCGGGGCGCGGACCCGGGTCGTGGTGCTGAACAATCCCCTCAACCCGAGCGCCACGCTGTTCGCGCCGGAGGACCTCGACCTGCTCGCCCGCTACTGCCAGCGCTTCGACGTGACCGCCCTCTGCGACGAGGTCTGGGAGCACGTGGTGTTCGACGGCGCGCGCCACAGGCCGCTGATGGCGCTGCCCGGGATGCGGGAGCGGACCGTCAAGATCGGCTCGGCCGGCAAGATCTTCTCGCTCACCGGCTGGAAGGTCGGCTTCGTGATGGCCGAGGCCCGGCTGATGCGCGGGCTCGCCAAGGCGCACCAGTTCCTGACCTTCACCACGCCCCCGAACCTCCAGGAGGCGGTGGCCTACGGGCTGGGCAAGCCGGCCCCGTGGTTCGAGGCGATGCGGGCCGGCTACGCCCGGTCCCGCGACCGGCTCGCGGACGGCCTGCGCGGGCTCGGCTTCACCGTGCTGCCGGCCCAGGCCACGTGGTTCCTCAACGTCGACGTCGCCGCGCTGGGCCACACCGACGACGTGGCCTTCTGCGAGGCCCTCGTCACCCGTCACGGCGTCGCGGCGATCCCCGTGAGCGCCTTCTACCCGGACGCCTCCGTGCGCGGCCTCGTCCGGCTCTGCTTCGCCAAGGACGACGCCACCCTGGATGCGGCGCTCGACCGCATGCGCGGGCTCCCCGGGGCGGCGGCGTGAGAGGCGCCATGGGAGGCGCCATGGGAGACGCCACGACGGGCGGCGCGCGCCGAGCGGGCGCCGTCCTTGCGGGGATCCGGACGGGGGGCCACATCGTTGGGGACGATGGCTTCCCGACGGATCCCGACCATGGACTTCACCCAGGCTGCCCAGTCCGGGCGTTTCGCCCGTGCCGAGACCTTCCCCGGAGGCGGGACCGGCGCCGGAACCCGGCCCCCCTTCCTGTCGGCGGATCTCGGCCGGGAGGCGAGCCTCGCCCGCCTGGAGACGCTGGCCCACCTGATGGACACGGCCTTCGTCATCCCGGGCATCAACCGTCGGGTCGGGTTCGACGCGCTGATCGGCCTCGTGCCGGTGATCGGCGACCTGGCCGGCATGGTGATCTCGTCCTTCATCGTCTACGAGGCGAAGCGCCTCGGGGCGCCGCGCTGGCTGCTGGCCCGGATGGGGCTGAACGTGGCCTTCGACGGGCTGATCGGCGCGGTGCCGGTGGCGGGCGACCTGTTCGACGCCGCCTTCAAGGCCAACCGCCGCAACGTCCGGCTGCTGCGCCGCTGGCTGGAGCGCAGCGGCAACCTGCGTCCCACCGAGATCGACGGCACCGCGATCCGGCTCGACGGCTGAGCGTCCCCGGTCCCCGTCCCGCGGCCGGCCGGTCGCGGGGCCGCCCGGATCACGGGGCGGCGGGCGCGCGCGCGGCGCGGCGCGGGAGGCAGCACGGATGAACGAGGTCACGCGTCCCGGCGACAGCGAGGTCGTGCCCGCGCCGATGCCCGGCGCCCAGCCGCTGGTCCTGCGGCCGGACGAGGGGGCGCCGCCCCCGGTCCCGCCCGAGGCCGCCGGCCGGCGCGCCCGGCTCTCGCCGCTCAACCGGCGGCGCCTCGACAATTTCCGCCGCAACCGGCTCGGCTACGGATCGTTCGTGATCTTCACGATCCTGTTCGTGCTCAGCCTGTTCGCGGAGTTCATCGCCAACGACCGCCCGATCGTGATGTCCTACAAGGGCGAGTGGCTGGTCCCGGTCCTGGTCGACTACCCGGAGGAGAAGTTCGGCGGCTTCCTCGCCACGACCGACTACCGCTCCCCCGAGATTCGCCGGGAGATCGCGGCGAACGGCTGGGCGCTGTGGCCGCCGATCCCGTTCTCGTACGACACGATCAACGAGGACCTGCCGACGCCGTCGCCGTCGCCGCCCACCTGGATGCTCACGGACGCGCAGTGCAAGCCGGTCGCCGAGAAGCTCGGCGGCAGCACCTGCGCGGACATTCCCTGGCACTGGCTCGGCACCGACAACACCACGCGGGACGTGCTCGCGCGGGTGATCTACGGCTTCCGCATCTCGGTCCTGTTCGGGCTGATCCTGGCGGCGGTCTCGTCGGTGATCGGCGTCGTCGCGGGCGCCGTGCAGGGCTATTTCGGCGGCTGGGTCGATCTCGCCTTCCAGCGCTTCATCGAGGTCTGGGGCGGCATCCCGACCCTCTACCTGATCATCATCATCTCGGCCTTCATCGCCCCGGGCTTCTTCGTCCTGCTCGGGATCATGCTGCTGTTCTCCTGGGTCGCGCTGGTGAGCGTGGTGCGGGCCGAGTTCCTGCGGGCGCGGAACTTCGAGTATGTCCGCGCCGCCCGGGCGCTGGGCCTGTCGAACATCCGCATCATGACGGTCCATCTGCTGCCGAATGCCATGGTGGCGACGCTGACCTTCCTGCCGTTCATCCTGAACGGCTCGATCACCACCCTGACCTCGCTCGACTTCCTCGGCTTCGGACTGCCGCCGGGCTCGCCGTCCCTCGGAGAGCTTCTCGCGCAGGGCAAGGACAATCTGACCGCGCCCTGGCTCGGATTGACCGGATTCCTGGTCATCGCCGTGATGTTGAGCCTGCTCGTCTTCGCCGGCGAGGCGGTGCGGGACGCCTTCGACCCGCGCAAGACTTTCGCCTGAGGCCGCGACCGGGTGGCGAAAATGACGCAGGGCCCCACCCGGCCTTCGCACAACTGTACGAAGATTGCGCATTGTCCCGGCACGGCCGGACGGCAACCGTATACGATCGTCTAGAGACGGGCCCCGACCTGGGCGTAAAGGTCTCTGCCGGCTGCGAAAACCCGCTTCGAGGAAGCGACTAGAATTCGCCGGGCGGACACCGATAAAGCCTCTCAGAAGTGTCCCTTAAGTGCCGCCAATGCAACCATACCCTGTAAGCCTCGCCGCGCGATGCAGAGTTAGACTTCGGTCTCATCACAGATAATTGTATGGCGCGGCTTGCATTTTTCGGACGCTGACTTAACTCGCGAACAGTGGGGATCCCATCAGGCATTTGTGCCGAGGAATGAGAGAATGTCAGAAGCTGCGCCGACATCGCAATTGGACTTCATCGAGCGGACCGTGGACGTCGTCGCGGCCTACGTTTCCAACAACTCGCTGCCCTCGGCCGAATTGCCGGCCCTGATCGCGAGCATCCACGAGGCGCTGAACACGATCGGGGCCGGCCCCGCCGCTCCGGCGACCGAGAGCGTCGAGCGGCCGACCCCCGCCCAGATCCGCAAGTCGATCCGCCCCGACGGACTGGTCAGCTTCATCGACGGCAAGTCGTACAAGACGCTGAAGCGCCACCTGACCAAGCACGGTCTCGATCCGCAGACCTACCGCGAGCGCTACGGCCTGCCGGCCGATTACCCGACCACTTCGGCGAACTACTCGGCGCAGCGCTCGGCGCTCGCCAAGAGCCTCGGCCTCGGCCAGCCGGGCCGGTCCCCGTCCAGCGACAAGTCCGCCGCCCCCGCCGAGGAGGCGCCCGCCGCCCCCGCGTCCGGCCGCCGCAAGGCCGCGACCGCCGCGACCAAGGCCCGGGCGAGCCGCAAGGTCGAAGCCGCCTGAGCGCGGCCGCGAGGGCCGGACGGGGGCGGATGCGCGGTCGGAGACGGCCGCGCCCGCACCGCTCCGGACGCCTCGGCCGTACGTCCTGGCCGTGCGTCCTAGCCGTGCGTCCTGGCCTGCACCTCGGCCGGACCCCGCCGCGCGGTCCGGCTCATCCACGCCGCGCGGCCCGGTTCAGGCCGCGAGGCGCCCGTCCAGCGGGAACACCTTGGCGGGGTTCAGCATCCAGTCCGGATCGAACACCGCCTTGACCCGCATCTGCTGCTCGAGATCGACCTGATCGTACTGGAAGCGCATCAGCTCGCGCTTCTCGATCCCGACGCCGTGCTCACCGGTCAGGCAGCCGCCGACCTCGACGCAGAGCTTCAGGATCTCGTCGCCCGCGGCCTCGGCCTTCTGCAGCTCGCCGGGCCGGTTGATGTCGAACAGGATCAGCGGGTGCAGGTTGCCGTCGCCCGCGTGGAACACGTTGGCGACCCGCAGGCCCTTCTCGGCGCAGATCGCCCCGATCCGCTCCAGCACCGGCCCGAGCTGGCCGGTGGGGATCGTGCCGTCCATGCAGATGTAGTCGGAGATCCGGCCGGTGGCCCCGAAGGCCGACTTGCGCCCCTTCCAGATCGCGGCCGACTCCGCCTCCGAGCGCGAGACGCGCAGGCTGGTCGGGCGGAAATCCTGGGCGATCGTCTCGATCCGCGCCAGCATGGCGTCGCACTCGGCGTCCGAGCCCTCGACCTCGATGATCAGCATCGCCTCGGCGTCGCGGGGATAGCCGGCCTGGGCGAAGTCCTCGGTGATGAGGATCGCCTCGCGGTCCATGTACTCGATCGCCACCGGGATGATCCCGGCCGCGATGATCGCCGCGACGCAGTCGCCCGCGTCCTCGACCCTCGAGAAGCCGACCAGCACCGGGCGCGCGCCTTCCGCCGCGCGCAGGATCCGCACGGTCGCCTCGGTGACGATGCCGAGCTGCCCCTCCGAGCCGCAGACGAGGCCGAGCAGGTCGTAGCCGCCGCTGTCGAGGTGCTGGCCGCCGATCTCCACGACGGTGCCGTCGTTGAGCACCAGGGTGACGCCGAGGAGGTTGTTGGTGGTCACGCCGTATTTCAGGCAGTGCGCGCCGCCGGAATTCATCGCGATGTTGCCGGCGATCGTGCAGGCGAGCTGGCTCGACGGGTCGGGGGCGTAGAAGAAGCCCTCGTGGCTGACCGCCCCGGAGATGGCGAGGTTGGTGATGCCGCTCTGCACCCGGGCGGTGCGGTTGGCGAAGTCCATGTCGAGGACCTTGGTCATCTTGCCGACGCCCAGGATGATCGCGTCGGCCTGCGCGATGGCGCCGCCCGCGAGCGACGTGCCGGCGCCCCGGGGCACGACCCGCACGCCGTTGGCGTGGCAATAGGCCATCACGGCGGAGACCTCCGCGGTGGTGGAGGGCAGGACCACGGCCAGCGGCATCTGCCGGTACGCGGTCAGCCCGTCGGTCTCGAAGGCCCGGCGCTCGTCCTCGCTCACCACCAGCGCCTCCGGCGCCACCAGGGGCGCGAGGCCGGCCAGGATCGCCTCGCGGCGGGCGAGGATCGCGGGATCGGGATCGGGGAAGCGGATGGTCATAGGGCTCGTGCCCTCCTGGGGCCCGCGGCGCGGGACGGTGTGCGGGCAGCATGGACCTCGGCGGCCGCGCCTTCAACCAGAGTGCGGCGCTGCGTCGTCCCCGCGTCACATTTCAACCACGACGGCTGCCTAGCGTCGCCGGAGACGCCTCGCTGCGCCGCTCCCCGATACCGGCCCCCGCTGCCGGATCCGGACGACGGGTCAAGAACGGAACCGATGAACGCTCCCGCCTCCAGCGCCCTGCGCGACGACCGCTACGACGCGCCGTCGGCGCATCTCGCCACCACCCGCGACCTCGGGATCCGCAGCCTCCAGCTCGGCATCGCGGCCTTGCAGGAGGCGAGCGTGGCCTTCCAGGGCCGGCTCGGCGCGGCCTTCGAGGAGGCGGTGCAGACGATCCTGCAGAGCAAGGGCCGCGTCATCGTGAGCGGCATCGGCAAGAGCGGCCATGTCGGCCGCAAGATCGCCGCGACGCTGGCCTCGACCGGCACCCACGCCTTCTTCGTCCACCCGACCGAGGCGAGCCACGGCGACCTCGGGATGATCGCCCGGGACGACGTCATCATCGCGCTGTCGTGGTCGGGGGAGACCGCGGAACTGTCCGACCTCGTCGGCTTCAGCCGCCGGTTCTCGATCCCCCTGGTGGCGATCACCCGCAACGGCGAGAGCACCCTCGGCAAGGCCGCCGACGTGCTGCTGGAGCTGCCCCGCGTGCGGGAATCCTGCCCCCACGACCTCGCGCCGACCTCCTCCAGCCTGATCCAGCTGGCGCTGGGCGACGCCCTGGCGGTGGCGCTGCTGGAGCGGCGCGGCTTCACCTCGGCGCGCTTCCACACCCTGCATCCGGGCGGCACCCTCGCGGCCCGCCTCAGGACCGTGCAGCAGGTGATGCACGGCCCCCAGGACATGCCGCTGGTCCACGAGACCGCGCTCATGTCCGAGGTGCTGATCGAGATCGCGGCGCGGCGCTACGGCTGCGTCGGCGTCACGGACGCGGCCGGCCGCCTCGTCGGCATCGTCACGGACGGCGACCTGCGCCGCCACATGGGTCCGGCGCTCCTCGACACGCCGGTCTCGACGGTCATGACCCGGGACCCGGTGACGGTGGAGCCCCACAAGCTCGCCCAGGCCGCGCTGGAGCTGATGAACCGCCGGCTGATCACGGCGGTCTTCGCCGTCACGGACGGACGGCCCGTGGGCATCGTGCACGTCCACGACCTGCTCCGCGTCGGCATCGTCTGAGGCCGTCCGGAACCGGCAGGCCCGACCCTCGCCCTTGGCGGTCCCGGGCGTGCCGGGACGGGGACGGAGGGTCGGACGAGCGGGCGCCGGTCACAGCCGCGCCAGCAGCTCCGCCTTCTTGGTCGCGAATTCCGCCTCGGTGAGCACGCCGCGCGCGTGCAGGTCGGCCAGCCGCTCGATGGTCGCGAGAACGTCGTCCGCGGATGACCGGTCCGGCGCGGCCGAAGGGGCGGGCGACGGGGCAGGCGAAGAGATAGGCGACGCGGCGCTCGCCGGGATCCCGGCCGGGTCCGCTTGGCGCGGCGCGGCGACCTCCGCCTCGATCCGGCGCAGGCGGTCGAGGGCGACGGCCCCGGCCGGTCCCGTGAAGCCGAGGCTGCCGTTCGCCTGAGAGACGCCGGTGATGCGGTGCTCGCCGGTGTCGTAGAGCGCGATCCCGGACCCCGCGTCGACGGCGAGCCGCCGTCTGTCGGGGAAATAGGCGTAGCGCAGCCCGTTCTGCGCGCCGGTGCTCGCCGGATCCCCGAGGCCGGCCGGCCACCACTCGCCGCCGCCCCGGCGCGCCGCGGGCGCGGCCTCCGAGAAGCCGCCCGCCGGGAGCGCCCCGGCCAATTCGGTGCAGAGCGCGTCGACCCGCGCCTTCAGCGCGTCGTCGAACATCCGGCCGACCATCACCATCCCGCCGGAAAACCACTGCCCCATCCCGCCGAGATCGGGATGGTCGAACTGCGCCATCGTGCCGTGGCCGCGCTCCAGGGCCCGGATCAGGTGGCGCACCGCGTCCAGGCCGACCCCGTGGCGGTCGGCGACGGCCTGCAGCCCGGAAACGGAGTCGAACGGCCCGTCGTCCCGGAAGGGATCGGACGCGGCGGTGTCGGACGGATCCATGAGCCAGCTCCCGAAGCGTCGGAGGGTGGACAGGAGGCGCGCGGCGCCGGCCCCCGGCCCGGGCCCGAGGGCGGGCGCCCCCGGGCCTGCGACGGCGTCGCGATGCGGAGCCAATCGCCGGTCGTGCAAGCGGGTTCCGGCCGTCTCAGCCGGCGGCCGGCGGGAACGGTCCCGCGATGGTGAAGTCGGTGATCGGCCGGCGGCCGTTCGGGGTCTCGCGGGGCCGCTGCTCCTCGGTGAGGTCCGCCTCCGGGATCTTGCGGCCGACCGCGAAGGCGGCCTCGATCCGGTGGTTCTCGGGCAGGCGCAGCACCGCGGGGGCGCGGACATGGTCGAACCCGACCATGCCGTGAGCGTGCCAGCCCTGGTGGATCGCCTGGAGCTGGAAGGCCAGCGAGGCGGTGCCGGCGTCGAAGGAGTGGCTGTAGGAGGGCTTGAGCTCGTCGCCGACCTTCATGAGCCCGTTCGAGACCAGGAACAGGATCGCGCCGGTGCCGGACACCCATTTCTGATTGCCCGGCACCAGGAGGTCGAAGAACGTGTCCCAGTGGGCGTCGCCCCGGAGCGCGTAGAGGAAGCGCCAGGGCTGCGAGTTGTAGGCGGAGGGCGACCAGCGCGCCGCCTCGATCATCCGCATCAGCTCGGATTCGGGCACGGCCTCGCCCGTGAAGGCGCGGGGCGAGTGCCGCTTCACGAAGACCGGATCGATGTCGTGGTCGGCGCGGCGGGGCGGGGGCAGGCTCAAGGGACTCGTCTCCGGAAGGGCGCGGGCGCCCGGGCGGCCGAGACTGCCCGAAACGCCCGGCCGGAGGCAAACCCCACGCCACGCTAGGCCCTGTCAGGCCACGCTGCGCTCGATCTCCTCTTCGTCGCAGATCACGCCGGCATTGCCCTCGAACTCCGCGGCGAGGTCCACCGGTGCGTGGGTCGGGGCGGGGGACACCCGGTCGCGCGCGAAGGTCGCCAGGAACAGGCGCATCACGTGGCGCACGCCCGCGTCGTTGATGGTGCGCTGGTCCTCGTTGTAGTAGCGCCCGGCATTCACGTTGCTCGTGACGATGTCGTAGGCGGGGAAGTAGACCGCCCGCGGGTCGCCCCGGCCGACCACCTCGCCGGCCGCCACCCGCAGCACCGACTTGGAGTAGCTGTTCGACTCCATCACGTGCCGGTCCATGTAGGTGGCGATCATCGGCACCGGCGAGACCGTGAAGATCACCCGCGCCTTCGGGTTCACGCTCCAGAGCCGGTCGAGGAAGCCGTTGAGGTCGCCCAGAACCTCGGCCGCGCCGGCGTTGACGCACTCGTAGAGGTCCGGATCGAAGGTGCCGCCCGCGACCCCGGGGGCGAGCGGCAGCGCCGCGCCGTCGGCCCGCCAGCGCCAGCCTTCCGTGAGGCCGAGGGTCAGCACGAACACGTCCAGCGTCTCGAACAGGCGGCGCACCTCGGCGAGGTGCGCGTCGCGCGCCGCGACCACCTCGGCCTCGCTGGCGAAGCCCGCCGGCTCGACCGTGGGGCGGAACGGGTCGACGTAGCGGCCGTCGTCGCGCAGCCACGCCTTCAGCTCCGGCTCGAACTTGCCGTAGGCCCGGTCGAACAGCTGCACGAACTGGCGCGTGTAGTAGAGGTTGCCGTAGCGCGCCGAGAACGTGCCGAACTGGCGGGCATTGGCCTCCTCGGCGCTCATGCCGGGGGTCGGCGGCTCGGTCAGGTAGTAGTTGAACCCGGCGCCGCGCACCGCCTCGGCCACCCGCTGCGCGAAGCAGGAGCCGCCGGTGGCGACCTTGTCGGTCGGCCCGATCACGAACGTGTCCTTCGGGTGCGGATTGACCGCGAAGGGCGGCACGTTGGTGACGACCTTGCGCCAGAATCGCTCGGCCGGTAGACCCGTATACGGATTCAACGCCATCTTCGAACCCTCTTCTTCACGACGGCGACAGGCCCTCGGGGGCGCTGTTCCGTCCGCTGACACCGGCACGCGACGTGGCCCTGAACGACCTGCCCCGGCGCGCCCGCAGCGCGTTCACCCGCTCGACACCCAGTTGGGCCCCCACCTGGGCGACACCATGGCGGAACCGCGCCCGCGCCGCCACGACCCGCGACGGGCCGAGCATCGCGGTGCTGGGCAATTGCCAGGCGCGGGGCATCGCCCGGGCCATGCGCCTGCTCGCGCCGAAGAGCCCGGTCCGCTACCTGCCCATGGGCTCGCTGAAGCGCGACCACGGCCACGTCGACGGCCTGATCCGGACCCTGCGCGCCCACGACCACGTCTTCTCGCAGGCCTTCCCGGCCGGGCTGATCCCGGGCGGCGACGCCGCCACTGTGCGGGCGGCCGACCCGCGGCTCAAGCTGTTCCCGTCGATCGTGTTCTCGGCCTTCCACCCGGACATGGTCTATGTCGGGCAGGCCTCGGACCTCGCCGCCCTCAAGCTGACGCCGTCGCCGCTCGGCCAGTACCACTCGGCGATCGTCCTCACCGCCCACCGGCTCGGCCTCGACGCCGGCCGCACCGCGACCCTGTTCCGCGAGGACGTGTTCGCCCGCCTGGGCTACCTCGACCACTGGGACCCGGCCGTGCGCGAGCTCGTCGGCGCGGCCGACGCCCTGGGTTTCGGGCTGGAGCGCGAGGTGACCCGCTGGGCGCGCCGCGGCGCCTTCATGCACCTGATGAACCATCCCAAGGTCCACGTCCTCGGCGACATCGCCCGGCGGCTGCTGCGGGAGAACGGGCTCACGCCCGAGCCCGTGGAGATCGAAGATTACCTCGGCGACGAGCTGGCCCAGGACGTGGTCTGGCCGATCTACCCGCCCATCGCCGAGCATTTCGGCCTGACCGGCTCGTACCTGTTCAAGACCAAGCCGCGGGGCGACGACTTCCCGGTGCTCTACGACCTCACGGGCTTCATCGCGGCGAGCTTCGCCCTCTACGACGCGATGCCCCCCGGGGATCTCGCCTGCCCGCGGGTCGAGGCGTGGCTCGCCGCGCCGGAGATCGTCGCGCTGTTCCGGGGCGGCTGAGGCCGCCCCCCCGGAGCCGAGGTGTCCAGCCGGGGCGTCCAGCCGGCCGAGCGCGCGCCGCCCGGGGTGGCTTCGCCGCGCGCGCGACGACGGTCCGGGTCGGAAGGATCCGTGACTCAGCCCGCCGCGCAGAGCCGGCTGTCGGCGCCGGCCTCGCCGAGGCCCTCGACCATCATCCGGACCAGGCGGTTGACCTCCTGCATCTGGAAGGGCTTGCGCAGGAACAGGCTGCCCGGCACGCCGCTGCGGCCGTGCGTGTCCGTCGAGGTGTAGACCACCGGCCGGTCCGGATGGATCGCCCGGAAGGCGTGGGCCACCGTCCAGCCGTCGATCAGCCCGGGCAGGTGGATGTCGGTGAACAGCCAGTCGATCGCGCCGCCCCGCTCGCGCAGGACGGTCAGCGCGGCCTCGCCCGTGGAGGCCTCGATCACCCGGATGCCGTGCGTCTCGCACAGGCTCGCGACGATCTCGAGGAGCAGGTAGCTGTCCTCGACGATGAGGACGCTCTGGGCGGGGCGCATGCGGGAGGTCCGGTGTTCGGCCCGCCGATAAGGGAGCGATAGGGTTGAGGATCTCTTAAAGCCCGGCGCGGACCCGTCACCGGGCGGAGGCCCGAGGCCTGTTGCAGCGCCGCAACCGGGGCGGCCGAAATGCCGCGTCGCGGCCCGCCGCCCCGCCGCCGCCGCATTCCGGGCGCGTCCCGGGTGTGTCAGCGCACGCCGTCGACCGGTGCGGACCGTCACCACGCCCCCGCGCCGCGCGGCGGAACCGTCGCTTAACCAACCCCGCCTACCAACGGCGCCAGGAATACGCGGACCCGCCTCGAAGACCAGCAGCCGGCCTTCGGCACCGCTCGAGGAGTTTTTCAGACCATGCCCCAGCGTTTCCGCGCCGCCGCCCTCGGCCTCGCGCTCGTCGCCGCCCTCGGCCTGGGCGCCTGCAGCAACGACAAGGACCTCGCCGACGCCTCCGCCTTCGGGGCGGGTGCCGCGACCCCCGGCAGCGCCCAGGACTTCGTCGTCAATATCGGCGACCGGGTCTTCTTCGAGTCGGATTCCACCGACCTGACGCCCACCGCGACCGCGACCCTCGACAAGCAGGCCGCGTGGCTGCAGCGCTACCCGCGCTACACCTTCATCATCGAGGGCCACGCCGACGAGCGCGGCACCCGCGAGTACAACTTCTCCCTCGGCGCCCGCCGGGCCCAGGCGGTGAACGACTACCTCGCCACCCGCGGCATCGCGGCGAGCCGGATGCGGACCGTGTCGTACGGCAAGGAGCGGCCGGTGGCGGTGTGCAACGACATCTCCTGCTGGTCGCAGAACCGCCGCGCGGTGATCGTCCTCGACCGCGGCGCCGGCGCGTAAGCCGCCGCGCGGCCGCGCTCCGGCGGCGGCTCTCGGCCGCCGCCTCCGATCGATGCTCTCGATCACACCTTCGGCCGCGCCGCAGTTTTGCCGCGGTGCGGCGCATCTGTTAGGGCCTCGCGCCGACACCGGACCGCAGCCGAACCATGCCCGCCCGCCTTCGCACCCGCCTCGCCCTCGCCACCGCCCTTGGTGCCGCGCTCCTCGGCCACCCGGCCGCCGCGCAGGACGCTTCGGAACTGGTGGTGCGCCTCGGCCGCATCGAGAACCAGTCCCGGATGATGGCGGGACAGATCGAGACCCTCCAGTACGAGAACCGCCAGCTCAAGGAGCAGCTGCGCAAGTTCCAGGAGGACGTCGAGTACCGACTGAACGAGGGCAAGGGCGGCAAGCCCTCGGCCGCCCCCGCGCCGTCGGGCCCCGTCAACGGCGGCAACCCGGGCGCCGGCCGCCCCGGCAAGCGCGGCGACGCCTTCGACCCGTCGCAGGCCCCCGGCGCCCCCGGCGCCCCGATGCAGCTCGGCAGCACGCAGCCCTCCGCGCCGCTGCCCCGCCGCGAGGCCGAGGAGGCCGCCGAGGCGGCGCCGCGGCCGCAGCGCCTGCCGCAGGGCGCGATCGGCGAGCCGAACGAGGAGGACGCGGAGGCCGGGACCTCCGGCTACGACGAGCCGGTGGACCTGCGGCCGCCGGCCCGGACCGGGGCGATCCCGGCGCGGCCCTCCGAGAGCGTGGCGGCGACCCGGACGGGCGATCCGGCCGCCGATTACGACGCCGCGGTCGAGCTGTACCGCGCCAAGCAGTACGAGCAGGCCGAGATGGGCCTGCGCCAGTTCATCCAGTCCCATCCCCGCGACAACCGCGTCGCCGGCGCGACCTACTGGCTCGGCGAGAGCTACCTCGCCCGCGGCCGCAACCGCGAGGCCGCCGAGCAGTTCCTGAAGGTCTCGACCGACTACGCCCGCTCCTCCCAGGCCCCCGACGCCATGCTGAAGCTCGGCGTCACGCTCAACGCGCTCGGCGCCCGCGAGCAGGCCTGCGCGACCCTGGCCGAGCTGGACCGGAAGTTCCCGAATGCCGGCAGCGGCGTCCGCCAGGGCGTCGCCCGCGAGCAGAAGCGCGCCCGCTGCGGCGCCTGAACGCCTCGGGCGATCTGAGCGACGCGGGCGACCCGGTCCTCGGCGCCCTCCGCCCCTGGCTCGACCCGGCCGCGCGCGGCGGGCGGGGCGTGCTCCTCGCCGTCTCGGGCGGTCCCGACTCGAGCGCCCTGATGCACGCCGCCGCGCGCCTGCGCGACGCGACCGGCGCGTCCCTGCGGGTCGCCACCGTGGATCACGGCCTGCGGCCGGAATCGGGCGCGGAGGCCGAGGCCGTCGGCCGCGCCGCCCGGGCGCTGGGCCTGCCCCACGCGATCCTGACCTGGGCGGGCGCGAAGCCCGGCACCGGCCTGCAGGACGCGGCCCGCAGGGCCCGCTACGCCCTGCTCGCCGCCCATGCCGAGGCGGTCGGCGCCGGTCTCGTGCTGACGGGCCACACGCGGGACGACCAGGCCGAGACGGTGCTGATCCGGCTCGCGGCCGGCAGCGGCCCCGCGGGGCTCGCCGGCATGCGCGCCGAGCGCGACCTCGGCCCCGGCCTCGCCCTCGGGCGCCCGTTCCTGCACCTGCCGAAGGCGAGCCTGGTGGCGTGGTGCGCGGCGCGCGGCGTCGCCTATGCGCGCGACCCCGCCAACGGCGATCCGCGCTTCGCCCGCGGCCGCCTGCGGGCGGCCTGGCCGGCCCTGGAGCGCGAGGGCCTGACCCGGGCGCGCCTCGCCCGGCTCGCCGAGCGGGCCGCCCGCGACGAGGCCGCGCTCCGGAGCGCGGCCGAGCAGGCCCTCGACGGGGCGCGGCGGTCCGGGCCGGAGACGGGCGCGGAGCTGCGCCTCGACGGGCGCGCCCTGGCGGTCCTGCCGGACGCCGTGGCCCTGCGCTGCCTCGATCTCGCCCTGGCCCGGGCCGGCGCGGCGCCGCGCCGCCTCGAGCGCCTCGAGACCCTCGTCCTCGAATCGCTCCTGCCGGCCCTGCGCCGCGGGGAGCCGGTCCGCCGCACCCTGGCGGGGTTCCTCGTCTCCGCCGACGCGGGCGGGACCGTGAGCCTCGCCCCGGCGCCGCCGCGCCGGCACGGGCCCGCAGGTGCTGCCCTCGCCGCAGGGTCCCCCGACTTACTTGGCAAGGGGGAGCCCCCCGCCTACATTGGCGAGGTGTGCACGGATGGACCGGAATAGCCGCGTGGCAGGTCCGTCCTGGGGGTCGCACACGCCAGGGATTGATCGATGAACCCGAATTTTCGCAACTTTGCCTTGTGGGTCGTCATCTTCCTGCTGGTGCTGGCTCTCGTCACCCTGTTCCAGAACCCGGGGCACCGGGGCGGCGGCAGCGAGATCGCCTACAGCCAGCTCCTGAACGACGCCGATGCCGGCAAGATCCAGTCGGTGGTGATCTCCGGGCAGGACGTGTCCGGCACCTACGTCGGCGGCGGCAACTTCACGAGCTACGCGCCCAACGACCCGAGCCTGGTCTCCAAGCTCCAGGGCAAGGGCGTGCAGATCACGGCCCGCCCGCCGTCCGACAACACCCCCTGGTTCATCCAGCTGCTCGTGAGCTGGCTGCCGATCCTCGTCTTCATCGGTGCCTGGATCTTCCTCTCGCGCCAGATGCAGTCCGGCGCCGGCCGCGCCATGGGCTTCGGCAAGTCGAAGGCGAAGCTCCTGAACGAGGCCCACGGCCGCGTCAGCTTCGACGACGTCGCCGGCGTGGAAGAGGCGAAGGAAGATCTCCAGGAGATCGTCGAGTTCCTGCGCGACCCGCAGAAGTTCCAGCGGCTCGGCGGCCGGATCCCGCGCGGCGTGCTGCTCGTCGGCCCGCCCGGCACCGGTAAGACCCTGATCGCCCGGGCGGTCGCGGGCGAGGCCAACGTGCCGTTCTTCACGATCTCGGGCTCGGACTTCGTCGAGATGTTCGTGGGCGTCGGCGCGAGCCGCGTGCGCGACATGTTCGAGCAGGCCAAGAAGAACGCGCCCTGCATCATCTTCATCGACGAGATCGACGCGGTCGGCCGCCACCGCGGCGCCGGCCTCGGCGGCGGCAACGACGAGCGCGAGCAGACCCTCAACCAGCTCCTCGTGGAGATGGACGGCTTCGAGGCCAACGAGGGCGTGATCATCATCGCGGCGACCAACCGCCCCGACGTGCTCGACCCGGCCCTGCTGCGTCCCGGCCGCTTCGACCGCCAGATCATGGTGCCGAACCCAGACGTCACCGGCCGCGAGCGCATCCTGCGGGTCCACGTCCGCAAGGTGCCGCTGGCCCCCGACGTCGACCTGAAGACCATCGCGCGCGGCACCCCGGGCTTCTCGGGCGCCGACCTGATGAACCTCGTGAACGAGTCCGCGCTGCTGGCCGCCCGCCGCGGCAAGCGCATCGTGACGATGCACGAGTTCGAGGACGCCAAGGACAAGGTGATGATGGGCGCCGAGCGGCGCACCCTGGTGATGACCGAGGACGAGAAGCGGCTCACCGCCTACCACGAGGGCGGTCACGCCATCGTGGCGCTGAACGTCCCGGCCACCGACCCGGTGCACAAGGCGACGATCATTCCCCGCGGCCGGGCGCTCGGCATGGTCATGCAGCTGCCCGAGCGCGACAAGCTCTCCATGAGCTTCGAGCAGATGACCTCGCGGCTGGCGATCATGATGGGCGGCCGCATCGCCGAGGAGATGATCTTCGGGCGCGAGAAGGTGACCTCGGGCGCGCAGTCGGACATCGAGCAGGCGACGCGTCTCGCCAAGATGATGGTGACACGCTGGGGCTTCAGCCCCGAGCTCGGCACCGTCGCGTACGGCGACAACAACGACGAGGTCTTCCTCGGCATGTCGATGGGCCGGCAGCAGTCGGTCTCCGAGTCGACCGCCCAGAAGATCGACGCCGAGGTCCGCCGCCTCGTGGAGACCGGCCTGGAAGAGGCGCGCCGTATCCTGGCCGAGCACAAGGACGACCTGGAGGCCCTCGCGCAGGGGCTCCTCGAGTACGAGACCCTCTCGGGCGAGGAGATCCGCAACCTGCTCAAGGGCCAGCCCCCGATCCGCGACGGCGGCGACGTGCCGCCGACCCCGGCCCGGGGCTCCTCGGTCCCCTCGGCGGGCCGCGGCCGGCCGAAGGAGAGCGACGGCGGCCTGGAGCCGCAGCCGCAGGCCTGAGACTGCGCGGTCGGATGAGCGAGGAGGGCGCCGCGAGGCGCCCTTTTTCGTGCCGGACCGGGATTTCACCCGGATCGGGCGCCGGTTTCCTCTCCCGTGCGGGGGAGGGACGGCGTGAGGGATCAGGCCGGCCCGAGGGTGGCTCGACGCGGGCGCGCGGCAACGGTCCGCCCGATCCGGGGCCGTCGTATCCCTCACCCCAACCCTCGCCCGAACGGGACAGGGGGCGCGTCGGGCCTCTCATCCGCGTCGGCGTTCGACCGCGACGCGTGACCATCCTCGCATCGCCCCTGACAAACGGGCCCTCCTGTCGGCAGATCGACGTCGTCAGCTTGGCCAAAGGCTCGGCGGCGTCTGCCGAATCGGAAACACAGGACCGTTCCACAGGCCGTAGCCAGATCCCGATGCCGGTCTCGACCTATCTCGTCGTCGCCCTCGGCGCCGTCGTCGCCGGCTTCGTGCAGGGCCTGTCGGGCTTCGCCTTCGGGCTCACGGCCCTGTCGATCTGGGCCTGGGTGATCGACCCGCAGCTCGCCGCCGTGCTGGCCGTCTCCGGTGCCTTCACGGGCCAGGTCATCGCCGCGGTCTCGGTCCGGCGCGGGTTCGAGCCCGGGCGCCTCGCGCCCTTCATCCTCGGCGGCCTCGCCGGCATCCCCCTCGGCGTCCTCCTGCTGCCGCGGCTCGACGCCGACTGGTTCAAGATGCTCCTCGGCCTCCTGCTGGTGGTCTGGTGCCCGACCATGCTCCTCGCCCGGAACCTGCCGCGGATCACGGCCGGCGGCCGGCTCGCCGACGCCGCGGTGGGTCTCGGCGGCGGGATGATGGGCGGGCTCGGCGGCTTCACGGGCGTGCTGCCGACCCTCTGGTGCACCCTGCGCCGCTACGAGCGCGACGTGCAGCGCTCGGTGATCCAGAACTTCAACCTCGCGATGCTCAGCGTGACCCTGGCGACCTACCTCGCCGCGGGGCTCGTCACCCGGGCGACGCTGCCGATGCTGGCGGTGATCCTGCCGGCGATGCTGGTCCCGACGCTGCTCGGCACCCGGATCTATCTCGGCATCGGCGAGGTCGCCTTCCGCCGGCTCGTGCTCGGCCTGCTGACCGTCTCGGGCCTCGCGCTGGTCTCGGCCTCGGCGCCGCGGCTCCTGCAGCGTGCCGGGCGCCCCATTTCGACCGCCTTTGTCGGGGAGCACCCCGTTGACTCTGCCGGCCGCTGAGCCGCCGGCGGGCGCGATAACCTGCTAAGCTGTGCCCGGTCCGCGAGACCGGGCGCCGGAGACGTGATGGTGCGCAAGTATTTCGGAACCGACGGCATCCGGGGCCGGGCCAACGGCGTGATCACGCCGGAACTCGCCCTCAAGGTCGGTCAGGCCGCCGGCCTCGTGTTCCAGCGCGGCGACCACCGCCACCGGGTGGTGATCGGCAAGGACACCCGCCTCTCCGGCTACATGATCGAGACCGCGCTCGTCGCCGGCTTCACCTCGGTCGGCATGGACGTGCTGCTGCTCGGGCCGGTGCCGACGCCGGCCGTGGCGATGCTGACCCGCTCCATGCGGGCCGATCTCGGCGTGATGATCTCGGCCTCGCACAACCCGTTCGAGGACAACGGCATCAAGCTGTTCGGGCCCGACGGCTTCAAGCTGAACGACGCGATCGAGCACGAGATCGAGGGGCTGATCGACGCCGACATGCACAAGCGTCTCTCCGGCTCGAACGACCTCGGCCGGGCCAAGCGCATCGAGAGCGTGCACGCCCGCTACATCGAGTTCGCCAAGCGCACGCTGCCGCGGCAGGTGACCCTGGACGGGCTGCGGGTCGTGGTCGACTGCGCCAACGGCGCGGCCTACCGGGTCGCCCCCGAGACCCTGTGGGAACTCGGCGCCGAGGTGATCGCCATCGGGACCGAGCCGGACGGGTTCAACATCAACCGGGATGTCGGCTCGACCGCGCCCGCGGCCCTGATCGACATGGTGCGCGAGCGCCGGGCCGATATCGGCATCGCGCTGGACGGCGACGCCGACCGGGTGCTGATCGTGGACGAGAAGGGCCAGGTGGTCGACGGCGACCAGCTCATGGCCGTCGTGGCGCGCTCCTGGAAGGAGGACGAGCGCCTGACGCAGCCGGGCGTGGTGGCGACGATCATGTCGAATCTCGGCCTGGAGCGCTTCCTCGGCGGCCTCGGCCTGAGCCTGGCCCGCACGGCGGTGGGGGACCGCTACGTCTTGGAGCACATGCGGGCGCACGGCTACAATCTCGGCGGCGAGCAGTCCGGCCACATCATCATGTCGGACTACACGACCACCGGCGACGGCCTCGTGGCCGCCCTGCAGCTCCTGAGCGTGGTGCAGCGGCAGAACCGGCCCGTGAGCGAGGTCTGCCACTGCTTCGACCCGCTGCCGCAGATCCTCAAGAACGTCCGCTACCGGAGCGGCGAGCCCCTGCGCGAGGACAGCGTGGTCAGCGCCATCGAGCACGCCCGCGAGCGGCTCGGCAATGCCGGCCGCCTCGTGATCCGCCCGTCGGGCACCGAGCCGGTGATCCGCGTCATGGCCGAGGGCGACGACCGCGGCCTCGTCAACGCGGTGGTCGACGAGGTGGTCGACGCCGTCACCCGCGCGGCGGCCTGAGGCCGGAGCCTCGGAGCGGCCCGGCCCGCAATCCCGGCTCCGCCCCCGGGGGGCCGGGCGCGCCGCATCGGGGCGGGATCGGTCCAGGTCAGCCTAGGTCGGCGTAGGCGGCGCGCAGCTCCGCGGGTGCGGTCGTCCGCCACGCCCCCAGCAGCGCCGCCCGCAGGGTCTCTTCCGGGCAGAGGTCGAGGTCGAGATTGGTCCAGCCCCGCCGCCCCCAGGCGCCGTCGAGCGGCGCGAACAGGTCCGGCTCGGCCTCGCACAGGGCGGCCTGATCGGCGGGCGCGAGGCGCAGCACCACCCGCGCCTCCTCGACCCAGAGGGTCGCGAAGACCCGGCCGCCGACCCGGAAATCCGGGTTGCCGCTGTGGGCGCCCGCCACCGCCTCGGGCAGCATCAGCGCCAGGATGCGCACGTCGTCGGGCCCCATGCGGATCGCTCAACTCCCGCGCGGCCCGGGCGGCCGGGCGACGCCGATCGGGTCGCCCACGCGGCCCTTCCCCGACAGATGAACTGCGCCGACCCGGCGGCGCGACGCGGCGGAAACAAGCAAGTCTCGCCCGGTTACCCGTTTCGACAGCTCGGCAACGGATGCGCAAGGCTAACATTTAACGTTAAGCCGGATTTAAGACGTTCCTTCCATCCTGCCCTCGTACCCCGGGACCGCGCGCCGCGCGTCCGGCTCACGAGTCCAGTGAAGGAATCTCCATGGCCCGCTCCAAGCTGAACGCTTTGGTGCGTAGCCTGACGCTCGCGGCGAGCGTCGGCGCGCCCTGCCTCGCCGCGGCCGCGGATCTGATGCTCCCGCCGCCCCCGCCTCCGCCGCCCCCGCCGATCGAGGTCGGCGGCGGCTGGTACCTGCGCGGCGACGTGGGCGCCAGCATCTACACCCGTCCGCGCTACAGCGACGCCTACGACTACACCGGCTACGCCGAGTCCAACCGCGCCTTCGGCAACGCGGTCGGCGGCGGCGGTTTCGCGGGCGTCGGCGTCGGCTACCAGTTCACCCCGTTCCTGCGCGGCGACATCACCGGTGAGTACCGCTACTCCACCGGCCTGCGCGGCAGCGAGTACTACAAGGGTCCGGATTTCGATAACGGGCTCGGGTCGTACGGCGTGAACAAGTCGAGCGGCAACTTCGACTCCGCGGTGGTTCTGGCCAACGCGTATTTCGACCTCGGCACGTGGTACGGGATCACGCCGTTCATCGGCGGCGGCGTCGGCTACGCGTTCAACCACGTCTCGAGCTACTCGACCAACCAGCAGTTCACCAGCCCGACCTACGGCTACGATTACGCGAACCCGATCTACGGCTGCGGCTGCGGACAACCCTCCTACAACTACGCGCCGGTCTACGACGCGAACGGCAACGCGGTCTACAACACCAACAGCGGCAGCAAGTTCTACAAGGACAAGACCAGCGGCAGCCTCGCCTGGGCGCTCCACGCCGGTCTCGCCTACAACGTGACCGACGCGCTGAAGATCGAGCTGGCCTACCGCTACCTGAACCTCGGCAAGGCCGAGACCGGCCCGGGCTTCGTCCCGTGCTGCACCGGCAGCCTCCAGGCGATCAAGATCAAGGACATCGAGGCGCACGACGTGAAGATCGGCCTGCGCTACTACCTCGGCGGCGTCGTGGCGGCCCCGCTGCCGCCGCTGATGCCGGAGCCGGTCCCCGGCCCGCTGGTGCGCAAGTACTGATCGCACCTCGACCGCGATCCCACTGACAGGCGAAACGGCGCGGAGGGTCTCCGCGCCGTTTCGCGTTTCGGCGCCCCGTCGCGACCGGGTCTGTTCTCGGCCGGTCCTCGGCCGGTTTTGGCCAGCCCAATACGCGCCGGGACTGGCATCCCCGGATCGGGACTGACCTGTCGCAGTCGAGCAACGGAGAATTAAGGTTACCGGCATATCACCGTGTCGAGGCTCGATCCGCCATCCGTCTCTTTCCGTCCCAGGACGATCCCGATGCGTACCGTCACCTTCCCGCTGCTGGCGGTTCTCGGTCTCTGCGGCGTGAACACCGCGCGCGCCGCCGATCTGGACTACGATTACCTGCGCGGCGCGGATTACGACCCGGTCCCGGCCCCGGTGGTCGACTGGAGCGGCGTGTATGTCGGCGGCCACGGCGGCTTCACCTCGGGCGGCCTGTCGCAGCGCAACGCGATGCAGTCCACGCTGGCGAATTACTTCGCTTACAGCACCGTGGAATCCGAGTTCAGCGTCTCGAAAATGCTGTCGCTCCCCGGCACGCGGACGCGCGGGGCCAGCTTCGGTGCCTTCGCGGGCTTCAATGTGCAGTTCGACGGGATCGTCCTCGGCATCGAGGCCGACTACACGCACACGGACCAGAACAGCTGGTCGACCAACGGCATCAACCGGATCATGACGACCGCCGCCGGCAACTCCGAGTCGGTGAACCTGTTCGGCACGTCGAACACGCGGATCGAGGATTACGGCACCATCCGGGGCCGCGCCGGCTACGCGTTCGGCAACCTGCTCCCCTACGTCACCGCCGGTGCCGCGATCGGCCGCGTCACGATCAACGATACCGTATCGGTCCAGAATTACGGCTACAGCGCCACCACCTACGCGGCGAACCAGGCCCTGACCACCGGGCAGCCCGCGGCGGTCTACCAGCACGGCTACGCGAGCTTCAATCCGAACTTCCCGCTCAACAACTCGACGCCGGCCGGACAGGGCGCCCAGACCGTCCCGTACGCGCCGACGCCGCTGACCGCGAATGCCCGGACCAAGACCATCGGCGGCGTCGCCCTCGGCTTCGGCCTGGAATACGCCATCACGCCCAATATCCTTGTGCGCGGCGAGTACCAGTACGTGCGGTTCCAGGACTTCAACGGCCACAACGCCCAGTTGAACACCGTCCGGGGTGGCGCGGCCGTCAAGTTCTGACCCTTCCTCCCGCGCCGGCCGGATCCTGACCATGATTGACCGTCTCTCGAGGCTGTGGCCCCTGACGTCGCGCGCCGCGCTGCTCGCCGGTCTCGTGCTCGTCCACGGACCGGCCTTCGCGGAGCGCCGCGAGGCGCATCACCCGATGCGCCGGACCGTGCGGGTGCGCCCGCTGCCCGCCGTTCCCCCGCCCGTCCTGGTACGGGATTACCTGCCGCGCAATCTCAACGTCCCGATGTACAACGAGCCGCCCCGCCGCGCGCCGGCCTGGTGACGCCTCCGCGCCGCCCTCAGTTCTCCAGCTCGCTGTCCCAGTAGAGGTAGTCGAGCCAGGTGTGATGGTACTGGCGGTGGTCGAACTCGGGCTGCCGGTGGTGCAGCTCGTAGCGCGTCGGCCGCCGGGGCTCGGTCATCAGCGGCATGTCCGCCTCGTCCGGCGTGCGGTTGGCCTTGCGCAGGTTGCAGGGCGAGCAGGCCGCCACGACGTTCTCCCAGCTCGACAAACCGCCCCGGGAGCGCGGCACCACGTGGTCGAAGGTCAGGCCGCCCGAGGGCAGCCGCAGGCCGCAATACTGGCAGCTGAAACCGTCGCGCAGGTAGATGTTGTAGCGGGTGAAGGCCGGGCTGCGGGCCAGCGCCACGTAGTTCTTCAGCGCCACCACGCTCGGCACCCGCAGGGCGCGGGAGGGCGAGCGCGCCTCGACGTCGTAGCTCGCCACCAGGGTGACGCGGTCGAGGAACAGGGCCGTGAAGGCGTCCTTCCACGACCAGAGGGAGAGCGGATTGTACGAGAGCGGCCGATAATCCGCGTTGAGGACGAGGGTTTGGAGATCCATCATCGGCGCGACTCTTCGGACTAGCTCTAGCGCGTGAGACGCGCGGGACCATGCCGCCGCCCCGCCGGCCCGTCCGAACCGGCCCGGGGCCGATGCAGGACGAGCCGGCGCGCGGAGCGACGGCTTGACGGGAGAGACGGAGGGAACAACAGGGCGACGGGCCGGCGCGCGGGGGCGCCGGTCGATGCGGTAGCATCCGGAACGCGGCCGGGCCGGGCCGGCATCGCCACCGGCCGCGCCCTTTCGCGTAGCAACGAAAAGGCCCTGTCCATCAGGTGTTCATCTAATCCCAGCGTGACACCCTTGTGAAGCTTTTCCGGATGAGCCCCGGGGACGCACCCACAGCGGGCTCGCAGAGACGGGACCCGGTCCGGGGTGGGCAGGGGCACGGTTTCGCCCTATTGCTCGCCCAGAGCGCCCGGCCGCCAGGAGGCCCGCCCGGTCCCCGATCGCCGCCGATTCGCCGATGCCGGACTCCGGCCGGCCGCCGCGCGCCCGACGAGAGGTTGCTCATGCATCGTATCCCAGCGCGGACCCGGAAGCCGGAGGGCGCCCCGCGCCCGTCCCGCGCCCTCGCCCTGCTCGCCGCGCTGGTGTTCGCAACCCCGGCGGCCCTGGCCCTGCCGGCCTTCGCGCAGGATCCGGCGCCCGCCGCCAAGTCCGCCGATCAGAAACCCGCGGATCACAAGTCTGCGGACACCAAGGCCGCCGACACCAAGGCCGCGCCCGAGGCCAAGCCCGCGGACGGCAAGGCACCCGACGCGCAGGCGACCGGCGCGAGACCGGCCGACGCGAAGCCCGCGCCCCCGCCGGCCGCGAAGGCCGAGGTTCCCGAGCAGTTCAAGAAGGTCCGGGCCAAGCTCGACGCCGCCAAGGCCGAGCTCGACGCCCGCGAGAAGCAGCTCGGCCACGCGGAGCTGACGGTCGTCGACCTCAACGCCATCCGCGACAGCGCCGTCACGGTCACCGACGAGATCCGCACCCTGGTCACCCGGCTCGACGCGCCGCTGGAGGCCGCGCGCGAGCGCCTGGCCCAGCTCGGGCCGAAGCCGAAGGACACCCAGGAGAGCGCCGACGTCGCCGCGGAGCGCGCCGAGCGCGAGGCCGCCGTCACCCGCATCGACGAGACCCAGCGCCTCGCCCGCTCCCTGGTGGTGCAGGGTGACCAGATCGTCGACCGGGTCTCGAACCGCCGCCGCGAATCCTTCACCCGCGACCTGCTCCAGCGCTCCCAGCCGCTGGTCGGCCCCGGTCTCTGGACCAAGGTGATGGGCGACGTGCCCCGGGACACGCGCGCCCTGCAGAGCGCCGTGTCGGATATCGGGCTGCTGTTCTCCCGCAACGGCAGCCTCGCCAACCTGCTGTTCCTGGGCCTCGCCTTCGGGATCTCGGTGGCGCTGTATTTCGGCCGGCGCAACATCGCCCCCAAGGGCGCCCGCCGGGACGCCACCAAGACCGATCCGTCGCGGCGCGCCGTGATGCTCGCCGCCTGGCGGGTGATCCTGCTCGGCACGGTGCCGGCCGTGGCCGGGTCCTACGCGGTCTACTACGCCCTCGATTCCACCAACCTGCTGCCGTCCCGGCTCCTGCCGGTCGCCGCCGCGATCCTCGGCGGCCTCGCCTTCATCGCCTTCGTGGAGGCCCTCTGCGACGGGCTGCTCAGCCCCGAGAAGCCGGCCTGGCGGCCCGCCCCGGTGAGCGACGCGGCGGCCACGCGCCTGACCCGGCTCGCCGTCGGCATCGCCACGGTGATCACCGTGGTGAAGTCCGTCGAGGCGCTGAACTCCGGGATCTCGGCGGCCCTGCCGATCTCCATCGCCACGCGGGGCATCGGCGCGGTCGCCACCGCGCTGATCCTCGCGGTCGGCCTCCACCGCTTCGCCGACACCGAGCAGGAGGAGGAGGCCTGCTTCGGCCCCTACGTGCCGACCAAGACCACGACGGGCATCGGCGGGCCGGCCCGGCTCCTGGGCTGGGCCGCGGTGGCGCTGATCGGGCTCGGCGCGCTGGTCGGCTACGTGGCCTTCGCGGCCTTCCTGATCGACCAGCTGATCTGGGACGCGGCCGTCCTCGTGCTGCTCTACCTGCTGGTCCAGAGCGTCGACATCTTCGTCGGCCGCGCGCTCAGCGACGAGACGCGGCTCGCCACCACGCTCCAGGCCAATACCGGCCTGCGCAAGCGCTCGCTCAACCAGATCTCGGTCCTGACGACGGGCGCGACCCGGCTCGTCCTGTTCCTGGCGGCCGCGGTCCTCGTGCTGGCGCCCTGGGGGCTCGATTCCACCGACATCGTCTCGTCGGTCCGGCAGGCCTTCTTCGGCTTCAAGGTCGGCGACGTCACGATCTCGCTCTCCAGCATCGCCTTCGGGATCGGCATCCTGGTGGTCGGCGTGTTCATCACCCGCGGGGTGCAGCGCTGGCTCGAGAACACCTACCTGCCGGCCACCGACCTCGACGCCGGCCTGCGCAACTCGATCACCACGGTGGCGGGCTATTGCGGCTTCCTGATCGCGCTGGCGCTCGCCTTCTCGTATCTCGGCCTGAGCCTGGAGAAGCTCACCATCGTGGCCGGCGCCCTGTCGGTCGGTATCGGTTTCGGCCTCCAGTCGATCGTCAACAACTTCGTCTCCGGCCTGCTGCTCCTGTGGGAGCGCCCGATCCGGGTCGGCGACCAGGTGGTGATCGGCGATTCCGAGGGTATCGTGAAGCGGATCTCGGTCCGCTCGACCGAGATCCAGACCTTCGACCGCTCGGCCGTGATCGTGCCGAACTCGAACCTGATCTCCGGCGTGGTCAAGAACCGGGTGCGGGGAGACCGGACCGGGCGCGTCAGCATCACGGTCAGCGTCCTGCGCAACCAGGATCCGGTGCGCGCCGCCGAGATGATCACGGCCTGCGCGCAGGGCCATGCCGACGTCCTGAAGGAGCCGCCGCCCCGGGTGGTGTTCAAGAAGATCGGCGACCCGTTCCTGGAATTCGAGCTCCTCGTCTGGATCGTGGACGTGAGCCTCGGCCAGAAGGTGGTGACCGACCTGAACTTCTCGGTGTTCGCGACCCTGTCGGAGGCGGGCTTCATCCCGCCGCTCGGGCCCGGCTCCAGCATCGTCACCGTGCAGGGCCTCGACACGATGCAGAGCGCCATGGGCGAGATCGCCAGCCGCTTCATCCAGCCGGCCGCGCTCCCCGAGGGTGGCGAATCAGCCCGGCCCCCGCGCGACCGCGGTCTGCGCAGCGCCGGCGCCTGACCGGCCGCCGCCGCGGGCGATCCGGACGGTGTTCCCGCCAGCGTCCTTGGCGGCGTAGAGCGCCGCGTCCGCCCGCCCGAACAGCCGGGCGGGGCCGCCGCCCGCGGCCGTCCCCGCGGCCGTCCCCACGGCGATCCCCACGGAGGCGCCGATCCGCAGCCCGTGGCCGCGATACGGGACCGGTCGGCTCAAGGCGGCCACGATCCGCCGTCCGCGCTCGACCAGCCCGGACGGGTCGACGGGCGCCCGCAGGAGCACGGCGAACTCGTCGCCGCCGATGCGGGCCACGAGGGTCGCGTCCCGGCAGACGGCCGCCAGCCGCGCGGCCGCGCGCCTGAGGCACAGGTCGCCGGCCGCGTGGCCGTGGATGTCGTTGACCGGCTTGAACCCGTCGAGGTCGATCAGCAGCAGGGCGCCGAGCGGCTCCGGACCGGAGCCGGCCGTCCCGGTCCGGAACTGTGCCGCGCACTGCGCCGCGAACTGCGCGTCGAAGCCGCGGCGGTTCGCCAGCCCGGTCAGCGGGTCGCACTCGGCGCGCCGGCTCAGCTCGGCCAGCCGGCCGATCTCCTCGGTGACGTCCTGCTTGGTTCCGAAGAGGCGGGTCGGGCGCCCGTCCTCGGACTCGACCGCGGCGCGGATCCGGATCCAGCGTCGCCGGCCTCCGGCCAGCACCTCGGCGTCGAGCGCGAAGGCGCCGCCCCGGGCGATCGCCCGGTGCCGGAGCGTCTCCAGCAGGCGCCGCGAGGCCGGCTCGTAGAGGTCCAGGATCCGGGGCCGATGCAGGGCCGCGCCTCGGGGAACGCCGAACAGGTCGTGGACGCCGCCGGACCAGTCGAGGGCACCGTCGTGCAGGCGGCAGGACCACAGGCCCATCCCGGCGTCCGCCAGGACCCGCTCCTGCCGCGCCAGCAGGCCGGCCTGCTGGCGGATGATCGCCCGCTGCAGGGCGCAGGCGGCCGCGGCCTCGGCGACCGCCTCGTCCGCGGCCGACGGGTCGGCGCGCCCGCGGACGGATCGGTCGCGGGGCGATTTCACCAGGGCCAGGGAACGCGCGGTCGTCATCGGTGTGCGGTTTTAGACCCAAGGCCTTTGAGGAAGCCCTAATCGTCCGATGCGCGGCCGCCCGGCAACGCCTATATGCCGCCCGGGCGGCAGGGCCGTCGCAGGGATGGGTAAGTCGTGACGAGACGCGATCGGGACGGTCGACATGCGGGGCGCGGGCTCGGCCGGATCAGGACCGGGGCCCGGATGATCGGCCCGGCCGCGCTGTCGGCGGCGCTGCTGGGCGGCTGTGCCGCCCAGCCGCCGAGCAGCGCGGCGCTGCCGAGCATCTACCTGCCGCTCGCCAGCAACAGCGCGCATGTCGACGTCGAGGCGGCCCGCGACATGATCTCGTCCTATCGCCGCAACCGCGGCGCGGCGCCGCTGACGGTTGATCCCGAGTTGCAGCGCCTCGCCGAGGCCGAGGCGGCCGCCATGGCGCTCGCCGACCGGCCGAGCCGGGCCCAGACCGTCAAGGCCGCCGTCGAGCGGCTCGGCTACGCGAACGTCAACGCCAACCTCTCGGCGGGCTACCACACCCTGGCCGAGGCCTTCTCGGGCTGGCGCGAGAGCCCGCCCCACGACGCCACCATGCTGGCGCCCGGGGCGACCCGGATGGGGATCGCCACCGCCTACGCGCCGGGCTCGAAGTACAAGGTCTACTGGGCGCTGCTCACCGCGAAGTAGCGGCGCCCCGCCGGCCGGCACGGAGGGGCATGGAGGGGCATGGAGGGGGCACCATCGGCTCGGTGTCGGCCTTGCCGGCGGCGGAGGCGAATCTGTCGTCCGGAAGGCCGGCCGCCGTCGATCATGATCAGCGCGAGCGCCGCGCCGCCGCCGAGCAGTCGGGTGCCGGTTGCGCGATCCGTGGACGATGATCCGGCGGGCTCTCCGGGTGGAGCGGCACCGCCCTCGCAGCCGGGACGCGAGGGGGCCGCGTCAACCTTCGGGAAACTTTGCTGAAGCAACGGTGAGGGCGACTGTTTCGAACCTGTATCGGCCCGTCATCGCCCGTTCAGGCAGGCGCTGGCATACCCGTTTCGTACGAGGGGTTTGACTCGGATCTGGCGCTTATGCCGGCCGCGCGGATCTCCTCGGTGAAGGCGTGAGACCCGGGTCACACGGGCCGCGCCAGGGGTGGCGGAGCGGTACGATGGTTCGTCTGTACGGGCGGGTCCTGGGTTTCCTGAAGGCGGAGCGGCGGCTGGCCATAGGCTTGGCCGTCACCAACGTGGTCCTGGCGATCGCGGCCTTCGCCGAGCCCCTGCTGATGGGCCGGATCATCGACCAGCTGACGCATCTCAAGCGCGGCGGCGACGCCATGGGCACCATGCTGCCCCTGCTCGCCGCCTGGGTGGCGTTCGGCTTCTTCACCATCGCGGCGGGCGTGTTCATCGCGCTCCACGCCGACCGGCTCGCGCATCGCAACCGCCTGTCGTCGATGGCGAGCTACTTCGAGCACGTCCTCGACCTGCCGCTCGCCTTCCACTCGGCCAACCATTCCGGCCGCGTCCTGAAGGCGATGCTGGAGGGCACGAACGGCATGGCGTGGCTGTGGCTCGGCTTCTTCCGCGACCACCTCGTCGCCCTGGTCTCGCTCGGCGTGCTCCTGCCGATGACCCTGTTCATCAACTGGCAGCTCGGCTCGATCCTGGTGGTGCTGGTGCTGGCCTTCACGGCGCTGACCACCTTCGTGATGCGCCGGACCGAGACGCTGCAGGGGCAGGTCGAGGCGTTCAACTCGGGGCTCGCCGCCCACGCCTCCGACGCGCTCGGCAACGTCGCGGTGATCCAGTCCTTCACCCGCGCCAAGGCCGAGAAGGAGGCGATGCGCGGCATCATCACCAACCTGCTCGCCGCGCAGATCCCGGTCCTGTCCTGGTGGGCGCTGGCGAACGTGGCGACCCGGGCGTCGGCGACCATCACCATGACGGCGATCTTCGTCACCGGCATCTGGCTCTACCAGGCCGGCACCACCACGGTGGGCGAGGTCGTGGCCTTCATGAGCCTCGCCACCGCCTTCGTGGCCCGGCTCGACCACGTGGTCGGCTTCGTCAACGGCCTGTTCCAGCAGGCCCCGAAGATCGCCGAGTTCTTCGAGATCTACGACACCGTCCCGGCGGTGGCCGACCGGCCGCACGCCCGGCAGGTCGCCCGGTTCGAGGGCGCGGTCACCTTCGACGACGTCGCCTTCTCGTACGACGGAAGGCGCCAGGCGCTCGACGGCGTCTCGTTCACCGCCAAGCCCGGCGAGACGATCGCGCTCGTCGGCACCACCGGCTCGGGCAAGTCGACGACGCTCGGCCTCCTGCACCGCAGTTTCGACCCGGCTGCCGGTTCGATCCGGATCGACGGGATGGACATCCGCGACGTCGGCCTCGCCTCGCTGCGCCACAACATCGGCGTGGTGTTCCAGGAGCCGATGCTGTTCGCCCGCTCGATCCGCGAGAACCTGCAGGTCGGCTGCCCCGACGCCACGGACGCCGAGATGCTCGACGCCCTGGAGCGGGCCCAGGCCAGCGCCTTCATGGCGCGCCAGCCCGCCGGGCTCGACACGGTGATCGGCGAGCGCGGCCGGTCGCTCTCGGGCGGCGAGCGCCAGCGGCTCTCGATCGCCCGGGCGCTCCTGAAGAACCCGCCGATCCTGATCCTCGACGAGGCGACCTCGGCGCTGGACGCCGCCACCGAGCGCAAGCTCCAGGGCGCCCTGGAGACCGTGATGGAGGGGCGGACCACCTTCGTGATCGCCCACCGCCTCGCGACGATCCGCGACGCCGACCGGATCCTGGTGTTCCACGAGGGCCGGATCGTCGAGGCCGGGACCTTCGACCAGCTGGTGGCCGAGGGCGGCCGCTTCGCCGAGCTCGCCCGGGCGCAGTTCATGGCGACCGAGGCGGATGCCGAGGAGGGGCTGGCGCTGGCGGCGTGAGGACGCGCCGCCGCCGGGCGCACCGCGTCGCCGGGATCGCGCGCGGAGCCCCGCTCCTGTTCCCGCGCGGGCGCGGGTGAGGGCCGGCATCCCTCGGGATCAGGCGCCCGACCCCGAGGCACCCGTTCCGGCCCTCCGGCCCTCCATCTCGGCCCGGCGCGCCAGCATCTTCGCCTGCAGGCGGCTGCGGCGGGCGGCGATGACCGTGCCGTTGATCTCGCCGCCGAACAGGAACATGGCGGCGAGCCAGTAGAGGAAGACCAGGAACACCATCGCGGTGGCCAGCCCCCCGTAGGTCGACGCGTAGGCGTTGGAGAACCGGTCGAGGTAGTAGCCGAAGCCGAGGCCGGCGAAGAACCACAGGACCAGCGTCACCCCGATCCCCGGCAGCACCGACAGGATCGAGCGCCGCCCGGCCGCGACGAACTTGTGGGCGATGACCAGCACGACCGCGAGCAGCAGGGCCGTGACGGCGATCCGGCCGATCGCCACCGTCAGGCTCAGGGGCTCCAGACCGGGCGCCACCAGGACGACGTTGCGCCAGATCAGCGGCCCCAGCACCACGAGCAGCGCGAAGGCGAGCATCGCGAAGGCGCCGCAGATCACGTAGCCGATCGATTCGAGGCGGGTCAGCCACCAGGGCCGGCTCTCGCGCAGGCCGTAAGCCCGGTTCAGCCCGACCCGCAGGCTCTCGACGCCCGAGGAGGAGAAGTACAGGGCGAAGAGCGCGCCGAGCGTCAGCACGCCGCTGCGCTGCTCGGTGAGCACCCGGTGGACCTCGCCGACGATCGGCTTGGCGATCTCCCGCGGCCACGCGTCGAAGATCAGCACCCCGGCCTCGTCGGCCAGCGACTGCGTGCCGAACAGGCCGGCCAGCGCCGCCAGCAGGATCAGGAACGGGAACAGCGAGGTCAGGCTCGAGAGCGCGATGTGGCTCGCGATCGCCCAGCCGTCGTGGGAGACGAAGCGCTGCGCGGCGACGCCCATGACCTGTAATCCGCTGCGGAGAGGTTTCACGGGTGTCCAACCATCCTCGATCGCGCGATCCTCGGGGCTATCCTCTCGGGGAGAGGCCCGCCGATGAACGGCGCCGGCACCCGCGCGTCAACGCCGCCGGCCCGCTCCGGTCCCGATCGGCGGCCGGTGACGCCTCCGCGCCACGCCGGCGCCGGCCGTGGCCGCGCCTCGCCCGCGCCATAGCCGCGCCATAGCCGCGCCTCGCCCGGCCGGCGAGATCACCGTTGCGCCAGGCGCGCCGGCATGCTCCGTCCGGCGGCCATGCCGATGCTCCCACGCCCGTCGATGCTCGCGTCCGGCGCCCTTCCGGCGCTGTTCATCCCGATCTGGGCCACGGGCTTCATCTCGGCCCGGGCGGTGGTGCCGCACGTCGATCCGCTCGCCTTCACGGCCGTCCGCTTCACCGCCGTCGCCCTGGTGCTGGCGCTGATCGCCGCGGCCACCCGGGTGCGCTGGCCGGGGGACCGGGCAGGATGGCGCGACCCGGTCATCGCGGGCTTCCTGATGCAGGGGGTCTACCTGTCGGGCGTCTTCTGGGCGGTGAGCCACGGGCTGCCGGCCGGCATCGCGGCCCTCGTCGGCAGCCTCCAGCCGCTGCTCACCGCGCTCCTGGCGCAGCCGCTGCTGGGCGAGCGGGTCAGCGGCCGGCGCGCGCTCGGGATCCTCATGGGCTTCGTCGGCACGGGCCTCGTGCTCGCCCCGAAGCTCGGCGCCACGGACCCGTCCGGGATCCCGCCGGCGGCGCTGGCCGTCAGCCTCCTGGGGGTGCTGGCGCTGACCCTCGGCACGCTCTGGCAGAAGCGCACCGGCGGCCGGGTCGATCTCCTGGCCGGCGCGACCCTCCAGTTCGTCGGCGGCATGGCCTGCGCCATCCCGCTGGCGCTCGCCTTCGGCGGCACCGCGTTCGACCCGGCGCCGGCCCTGTGGCTCGGCCTCGGCTGGGCGGTCCTGGTCAACTCGGTCGCGGGGATCCTGCTGCTGCTGGTGCTGATCCGGCGGGGGGCGGTGGCGGGCGTCGCCGCCCTGTTCTTCCTCGTGCCGCCGGTCGCGGCCGTGCTCGGCTACCTGCTGTTCGGCGAGGTTCTGACCCCGGTGCAGGGCGCCGGCATGGCGCTCGCCGCCCTCGGCGTGGCGGTGGCGAGTCGCGGCTGAGGCCGCCGCTGAGGCCGCCGCCCCTGCGACGGAAGGCGCGGAAACCCTTCGCGCCCTCGCGGTTTGGTGCGCGCGGGCCGGCTCGGCCCGGGCCGGCACCGCGCGAGGCGAGGATGAACCAGGACAAGCCCCGCGAGGTTCGCCTCGCCCTCGACGCGATCCCCCTCGGCGGCAAGGCCGAGGGCAAGGCCGGCGACGACGCGGTGCTGTTCGTGCGCGACGCCGACGGCGTGCGCGCGTTCCAGGCGAAGTGCCCGCATCTCGGGGCGCCGCTGGCCAAGGGCGAGATCTGCGGCGGCCGGCTCTACTGCCCCTGGCACAAGGCGGCCTTCGCGGTCGCCGACGGCGGCCTGGAGGAGCCGCCGGCGCTGGAGGCGCTCACCCGCTATCCCGTCCGGATCGAGGGCGGCGAGGCCGTGGCGACGCTGACCCCCGAGCCGGTCCCGGCGCGGCGGGCCGAGGCCCCGGTCGGGACGGTCCTGATCGTCGGCACCGGCGCGGCGGCCGTGGCCTGCATCACCACCCTCCGGCGCGACGGGTTCGCGGGGACCATCACGATGGTCGGCCGCGAGGGCCACCCGCCCTACGACCGGACCAAGCTGTCCAAGCAGTTCCTGGCCAAGCCGACGCCCGCGGAGAAGACCCTGCTGGAGCCGGACTTCGCGGCCGCCCACCGCGTCGAGCGGGTCGTGGCCGAGGCGACGCGGGTCGATCCGGCCGGCCGCAGCGTCGCGCTGGCGGACGGGCGCACGCTCACCGGCGACGCGCTGCTGATCGCCACCGGCAGCCGCGCCGTGGTGCCGGATCTCGAGGGAAAGGACCGCGACGGCGTGATGACCCTGCGCAGCCTCGACGACGCGGTGCGGCTCAGCGCCGCGGCGGAGCGGGCGACGCGCGTCGTGGTGATCGGCGCGGGCTTCATCGGCCTGGAGGCGGCGGCCTTCCTGACCAAGCGCGGCCTGTCGGTGACGGTCCTGTCCCGGGAGGAGATCCCCTTCGCCAAGCGCTTCGGCGAGGCCGTGGGCGCGGCGCTGAAGCGCTACCACGCCGGCAACGGCGTGACCTTCGTGACCGGCACGGTCGCGCGGATCGCCGGAACCGGGTCGGTCGAGGCCGTCGAGACCGAGGACGGCGCGCGGCTCCCGGCCGACCTCGTGCTGATCGGCGCCGGCGCCGCGCCGGAGACCGGGATCGTCGCCGGGGTGGAGCCGGACGAGGCCGGCGGCCTCCCGGTCGGCGCCGACCTGAGGCTCGCCGACAACGTCTGGGTCGCGGGCGACATCGCGTCCTTCCCGGAGCGCGGCAGCGGCGTCACGGCGCGGATCGAGCACTGGCGGCTGGCGCAGCAGCACGGCACGCACGTCGCCCGGGCGATGCTCGGCGCCACCGGCGCCTTCGCGGGCGCGCCGTTCTTCTGGAGCAACCAGGGCGACAAGCGCCTGGATTACGGCGGCTACGCGCCGGATTTCGAGCGGATCATCCTGCAGGGCGACCCGGCGGCGCTCGACTTCATCGCCTACTACGTCCGCGAGAACTGCGCGGTGGCGGCCTGCAGCATCGGCCGCAACCCGGCCTTCACGGCGTTCCTCCACCTGCTGGGCGAGGGCCGCGTGCCCGGCCCCGACCAGATCGAGGCCGGCGCCGATCTCGCCGCCCTGGTGTGATGCCGCGGCGCGACAGCAGCGCGACATCAGCGCGGCCGGGCCGGTGGAACCAGGTCCGGCGGTCCCTCTTTCGGTAGACGCCCGCCGTCTCGAGAGCCGGGCCCGCCGGGAGGCCCCATGAACCAGATCATCGTCGTCGCCCTCATCTGCGCCGCCTCCGTCCAGGCGCCGGACTGCTCGCGCGAGACCGCCATCGACGTGGTCACCGGCCCGGCCCACACGCTCCAGGAATGCCTCGTCCAGGGGCCGGTCCTGGCGGCCAATGCCGGCTTCAAGGGCGAGGACGGGTCCTACCTGAAGACCCGGTGCGAGCAGAGGCGCTGAGCCGACGCCGTCTCGCGAACAGCTTTCGGCGGGCTGGAGGCACGATCATCAGTGTCCGGGCCGTCGCGCGTCGGCGCGCCGGTCCGGCCTTGACTTCGCGCGGCCGCGCGTCGGCCCGCCAGCCCCGGTATTCAACTTGAGTTCAAGACGAGCCAAACGAAATCTGCTTCGGCTCCGGACCGCGACAGGTTAAAAGACCCGATCCAAGAAGACGCCACGCGAGCAGAAAACCATGTCCGCATCCCCCGCCATCCAGACCGAGCCGCAGGATCTCGTGTCCCTGACCAAGGCCGCCGGTGAGAGCGCGAAAGCGCTGGCCGCCGAGGCCACGCGCCGGGTCCGCACGCGGATCCTCGGGACGGACGGGCGGATCGACGCGGCCAAGCTCGAGGGCCAGCAGCACGCCGCCCACGGGCTCGCCTGGCTCGCGACCTACGCGGAGGCGGTGAGCGAGCTCGGCGGCTACGCCGAGCGACTCCAGGCCGAGGGCCGGTTCGGCGAGATCGAGGCGCTCCTCGTCCGGATCGGCGCCGGCGAGTATCTCGACCAGCTCTTCTCCGGCATCCCGATGAGTCAGGGCGAGATGGTCCGCCTGACCGGGTCGCTCGGCCTCTCCGCCAAGGAGGTGGCCCAGTACCGCACGGACGCGGTCGAGACCCTGATCGCCGAGGGCAACACCCCCGAGAACCGCGCCGCCCTGGTGGCGCTGATGCGCGACGGCGGCGGCTCGGCGACCGTCGGCGCTTCGGGCCTCGACGAGGACATGGAGGCGATCCGCTCCGAGATGCGCCGCTTCGGCAAGGCCGAGGTGGTCGATCAGGCGCACGAGTGGCACCTGAAGAACGCCTACATCCCGATGGAGATCGTGCAGAAGATGGCCGAGCTCGGCGTCTTCGGCCTGACGATTCCCGAGGAGTACGGCGGCATGGGCCTGCCGAAGACCGCCATGTGCGTGGTCTCGGAGGAACTGTCCCGGGCCTATATCGGCGTCGGCTCGCTCGGCACCCGCTCGGAGATCGCCGCGGAGCTGATCCTGTGCGGCGGCACCGAGGAGCAGAAGCAGCGCTTCCTGCCGAAGATCGCCAGCGGCGACATTCTTCCGACGGCCGTCTTCACCGAGCCCAATACCGGCTCCGACCTCGCGAGCCTGCGCACCCGCGCGGTGAAGGAGGGCGACGTCTGGAAGATCACCGGCAACAAGACCTGGATCACCCACCCGGTCCGCGCCGACATCATGACGGTGCTCGTCCGCACCAAGCCCGAGGAGAAGGGCCACAAGGGCCTCTCCATGCTGATCGCCGAGAAGCCGCGCGGCACCGACGAGGACCCGTTCCCGGTCCAGGGCCTGTCGGGCGGCGAGATCGAGGTGCTCGGCTACCGCGGCATGAAGGAGTACGAGCTCGCCTTCGAGGGCTTCGCGGTGCCGGGCGGCAACCTGCTGGGCGAGGTCGAGGGCAAGGGCTTCGCCCAGCTGATGCAGACCTTCGAGTCGGCCCGCATCCAGACCGCGGCGCGCGCCATCGGCGTCGCCCAGTCGGCCCTCGATGTCGGCCTGCGCTACGCCGAGGAGCGGGTCCAGTTCGGCAAGGCGCTGGTGAATTTCCCGCGGGTGGCCGACAAGCTCGCCATGATGGCGGTGGAGATCAACATCGCCCGCCAGCTCACCTACTTCTCGGCCCGCGAGAAGGACGAGGGCAAGCGCTGCGACCTGGAGGCCGGGATGGCGAAGCTGCTCGGCGCCCGCGTCGCCTGGGCGGCGGCCGACAACGCCCTCCAGATCCACGGCGGCAACGGCTTCGCGCTCGAGTACCCGGTCAGCCGGATCCTGTGCGACGCGCGCATCCTCTCGATCTTCGAGGGCGCCGCGGAGATCCAGGCCCAGGTGATCGCCCGCCGGCTGCTCGAATCCGCCTGAAGACTCGGCTAAAACTGGGGAATAGTACGTAACATGGGATTATAAGTCGGCTCATGAACCCGGCTTAAACGAAGTCCCCGCTTCCTGGCCCCCGGTGAACAACTGGGGCGGCTCGGTGAGCGCGCAGCACGACGACGGTCAGACAGGCAAGAACCTCCTCCGGCACTGGCAGGATTGCCGGACGCCGGGGGCGCCGATCCCGTCCTACGAGGCCGTCGTTCTCGGGAGCCTCGGCCGCCTCGCCGACCGGGCCGCCCTGGTGACGACCCGCGCCGGGCGCGCCGCCCGGATCCTCTGGGCGGGCCAGGCCTTCGGCGCCTGGCTCGCGCAGGGTGCCGAAGGCGCGGAGGGGCCGTCGGCCGAGACCCTCCCGGTCGACGCGCTCGCGATCGAGCTGCGCGAGCCCGTCGACGAGATGGTCGCGTCCGCCCTCGCGTCCGGCCAGCCGGCCTACGGCCGGTGCGATCGCCTCGCCGCCGGGGTCGTGACCTCGACCCGCCTGGTCGGCGTGCCCCTGGGCAACCGCTGGGGCGAGCCGTTCGTGCTGATCGGGTTCGACGGGGCGAGCGTGCGGACCGAGCTGGTCCAGGCGATGTTCACCGCCACCGACCAGGGCATCCTGGCCCTCAGCACGATCCGGGACGCCGCGGGCCGCCCGATCGATTTCAAGATCGTCGCCCTCAACCGCGGCGCCGAGCGCCTGCTGGAGCGCCCCGCCGCCGCCCTGCAATGGCAGCGCGTGGGCCAGCTCTTCCCCGGGGCGATCACCGCGCGGACGATCGCGACGCTCGCCGCCATGGTCGAGCGGGGCGGGCGCTCGGCCTTCGAGCTGAGCCGCCCCCGGTCCGACGGCGGCACGCTCTACCTCAAGGTCGAGGCGGGCTGCGTCGGCGATCTTCTCTCGGTCACCATGACGGATGTCGGCGACATCAAGGCCCGGGAGGCCTCGTTCCGGCTCCTGTTCGAGAACAACCCGGTGCCGATGTGGGTGGTGGCCGACGCGCGCGACCGCTTCCTGGCGGTGAACGACGCCGCCGTCGCCCATTACGGCTACAGCCGCGAGCAGTTCCTGAGCCGGGCGCCGGCCGACCTCGCCATCGCGGCCGAGGAGGCGACCGAGCTCGGCCTGCCCGCCGCCGGCTCGCTCCACCGTCGCGCCGACGGCTCGGCGATCGAGGTCTCCCTGTTCCAGCGGGCGATGCCGTTCGAGGGGCGGCAGGCCGTGCTCGAGGCCGCCATCGACATGACCGAGCGGCGCCGGGCCGAGGCCCGCATCGCCCACATGGCCCACCACGACGCCCTCACCGGGCTGCCGAACCGCGTGCTGTTCCGGGACCGCCTCGGCGAGGCGATCGCCCGCCACGCCCGGGACGGCGAGGAGGCGGTGCTGCTCTGCCTCGACCTCGACAAGTTCAAGATCGTCAACGACACGCTGGGCCACCCGGTCGGCGACGCGCTGCTGCGCGAGGCGGCCGAGCGGATCGCCGGCTGCCTGCGCAAGGACGACCTCGTGGCCCGGCTCGGCGGCGACGAGTTCGCCATCCTGGTGCGCGGGATGGATCTCCCGGCGCTGGCCGACGGGCTGATCGCCCGGGTGATCGCCGAACTCGGCCGGCCCTTCCGCCTGGAGGGCCAGGATTGCCACATCGGCACCAGCATCGGCGTCGCCTGCCTGCCCCGGGACGGCACCGATCCCGAGACGCTGATGAAGAACGCCGACCTCGCCCTGTACCGGGCGAAGGCCGAGGGCGGCAGCACCTTCCGGTGCTTCGAGCCGGAGATGGATGCCTGGGTGCAGGCGCGGCGGCGGCGCGAGAACGAGCTGCGCGAGGCCTTCGCCCGCGGCCAGTTCTCGCTGGTCTACCAGCCGCTGATGGATGCCCGCTCTGACCGGATCCTGGCCTTCGAGGCGCTGCTGCGCTGGCACCACCCGGAGCACGGCCCGGTCTCGCCGGCCGAGTTCGTGCCGCTCGCCGAGGAGACCGGCCTGATCGTGCCGATCGGCGCCTGGGTGATGCAGACCGCCTTCGCCGAGGCGACGGCGTGGCCGGAGACGATCCGGCTCGCCGTGAACCTGTCGCCGATCCAGTTCCGCAACCGCAGCTTGGTCGAGACCGTGCGGGGCGCGCTCGCCGTCACGGGGCTCGACCCGCGGCGCCTGGAGCTGGAGATCACCGAATCGGTCCTGCTCGCCGACAGCGCCGCCAATCTCGCGACCCTGCACGCGTTGCGGGCCATGGGGATCCGGATCGCGATGGACGATTTCGGGACCGGCTATTCGAGCCTGAGCTACCTGCGCAGCTTCCCGTTCGACAAGATCAAGCTCGACCGCTCCTTCGTGAGCCAGGTCGGCGAGAACACCCACTGCACGGCGATCGTGCGGGCGGTGGCGAGCCTGGGCACCAGCCTCGGCATCGCCACCACCGCCGAGGGCGTCGAGACCCCCGAGCAGCTCGCGATGCTCCGCGCGGAGGGCTACGACGAGGTGCAGGGCTTCCTGTTCAGCCGCGCGGTCCCGGGCCCCGAGGCCCGCCGCCTGATCGACCGCGCGCGGGCGACGGTCCCGGACGACCGGGCGGCCTGACGCCGCCCGGCCCGCGCCGGTTCCGCGGGCCTACTTGGTGATCTTCACCGAGACCGGGTCGCTCGACGGGAAGGTCTCCTCCAGGGCGTCGTCCAGGCGCTCGTTCAGCTTCTCCTGCTTGTTGTCGGGGTTCTTGGCGTCGCCCGGCTTGGCGCTGCCCTGCTGGAAGCCCGGCTTGGTCTCGTTCGGCTTGTGGGTCTCGGCCATGTCGCTCGCTCGTCCGTGACGGAGGCACGCAAGGGTGCCGGTGCGCATCAACGCGAGGAAGGGCGGGTGTTTCCGATCTTTCGGGGACGCGCGTCGATCTGGCGGGTCGGGAAGTCAGGCGGTCGCGAGCGGCCGCCCGAGCGGGCCGTGGGCCCGCGCGCGGGCGGCGGCCTCGCGCAGCACCGTCCCGTAGACGGCCTCGAGCCGGTCGAGATGGGCGTCCAGGGTCAGGGGCGCGGCCCAGTAGCGCTCGTGGGCGGCCCGGCCCATCCGGGCCGCGAGGCCGTCGTCGGTCAGGCGGCGCAGATGCGCGGCGAGATCGTCCGGGTCGCCCGAGCGGAACCAGAACCCGGTCTCGCCGTCGGCCACCGCCTCGCGGCCCGCGCAGGCGTCGCTGACGATCACCGGCGCGCCGCAGGCCAGCGCCTCGTAGACGGTGAGCGGCTGGCCCTCGTACCAGACGCTCGGGAAGACCAGCGCCCGGGCCCGCCGCATCAGCGCCTGCACGGCCGCGGCGTCGCGCCAGCCGAGCATCGCCGCCTCGGGATAGCGCGCGGCGAGCTCGGCCCGCTCGGGGCCGTCGCCCACGAAGGCCGCCCGCACCCCCGCCCGCCGGGCCGCCTCGGCGAAGATCGGCGCGCCCTTCTCGGTGGAGATCCGCCCGACGAACAGGAAGTCGCCCGGCGGGCCGTCGTGTACCGGCGCCCGCGCCACCGCGATGGGGTTGTCGACCCGGTGGAAGGCGGTGCCGCCGGGCAGGAGCGGCCGCACGACGCTCTCCTGCAGGTCGCTGATCGTGACGACGTGGGCAAACAGCTCCGGCAGCCGGGCCACGTGGGCGAGGCCGGCGTGGCGGACCATCCGGGCCACCTTGCGCGGGTAGCTGCGCGCGTCGCAATTCGCCACGATGCAGGCGGGCGACATCGGGGTGCGGTGGCAGATCCGCTGCGCCGGGTAGGCGTAGAAGCCGCCGGTCGGGCAGACGAGGAAGAACTCGTGCATCGTGTAGAGGCAGGGCAGCCCGGAGGCCCGGAGCGCCACGCCGATCGACGGCGACAGCGCCTTGGCGAAGGCGTGGACGTGGACCAGCGTGTCGCGGGGATCGCAGGCGGCGAGTTCCGCCGCCAGGGCGCGGCAGGCCGGCCCGTTCCAGATCGCCTGGGCCGCGAAGGCGAGCTTGCTGCGCGCCGTGGTCACGTCGTCCTGATCCAGGCAGACCACCCGCACGCCGGCCGGCTCCAGCCGCGGATCGACCGGGCCGACCGCGGCGAACAGGCTGACGCGGATCCCCCGGGCGGCGAGGCCCAGGGCGGATTCGATGGCGACCTTGGCCTGGCCGCCGTTGATCGCGGCGTGGTCTGCGACGAGGACGACGTGCACGTCAGGACTTCCGCCGCTGCGAACCGGGACCGACACCTGTATCCGGCCGCGGTTGATCGCTCGTAAACCGGTCTGCTCCATCCTCCCGGCGCGCGCGACCGATCGATCCCCGGGAGGGTCACCATGCACGTCGTGATCCTGGCCGAGTTCGCGGCCGCCAGCGGCGGCGCCGAGAAGGTGGCGCTGGAATCGGCCCGCGGCCTCGCCGAGGCCGGCCTCGCCGTCACCTACATCCAGGCGATCCCCGGTCCCGTCGACCCGCTCCTCGACCACGCCGGCATTCGCCGGATCGAGCTCGGCCTGCCCGACATCTGGTCGCTCGGCGCCGCGCGGGCCGCCGCTGCCGGGATCTGGCACGCGGCCGCCGCCCGCCGCCTCGCCGCGGCCCTCGCCGGCCTCGCCGCGCCGCCGGACTGCGTCCACCTGCATCAGTGGACCCGGACCCTGTCGCCGGCGATCTTCCCGGTCCTGTCGGGGACCGGGGTGCCGCTGGTCGTCACGCTGCACGACTACGCCCTGGCCTGCCCGAACGGCGTCTACTACCGCTTCGACCGGGCCGAGCCCTGCGGGCTCGCGCCCCTGTCGGCCGCGTGCCTCGCGGCGCCCTGCGACCCGCGCAGCCGGGTGCACAAGGCCGTGCGCGTCGCCCGCGCCGCGACGCTGCGGCGGGCCGTCGGCCGGGCGGGCCGGCACCGCCCGCTCCACGTCGTCCATGTCTGCGACGCCAGCCGGCAGCGGCTGGGCGCCCTCCTCGGCGGCTACGCCCTGACGCATCACCGGGTCGACAATCCGGTCCGGCTTCCCGAAGGCCCGACGGCCGAGCCCGCCCGCGGCGACGCGATCGCCTACGTGGGTCGCCTCACCCGCGAGAAGGGCGCCGACCTCGTGGCCGACGCCGCCCGGGCCGCCGGGCTCCCGGCCCTGTTCATCGGCGCCGGGCCCCTGGAGGCGGAGCTGCGCGCCCGGGACGGCGTGGAGGTGATCGGATGGCAGCGGCCCGAAGCGGTCTGGGCGACGCTCCGGGCCCGCGCCCGGGCGCTCGCCGCGCCGTCCCGCTGGTACGAGACCGGGCCGCTCACCGTCTACGAGGCGCTGGCGGCCGGCATCCCGGTCGTGGCCTCCGACCGCTCCGGCGCCGCCGAGAAGGTCCGGCACGGCCGGACCGGATTCGTGGTCGCGCCGGAGATCGTGCCCCTCGCCGAGGCGTTCACGGCGCTCCGCGACCACGCCCTGGCGGACGCGCTCGGAGCCGAGGCGGCCCGGCTCGCCCGGGCGGCGCCGATGGACCTGGGCGCGCACGCGGCGGCGCTCCGCGGGCTCTACGCCCGTCTGATCGAATCGGCGGCTGGTGCGATGCAGCATCCCGCGGCGCTGGCCCTGGAGTAACGGTCCTGGCGCGTGCGGGATATTTGGCATACCAGAAGAATTCACGATCCGTTCGCACCGCCCTGGACAGCGAGATAGTTTTTTGCGAAGCGGGTCGCCGCCGCGATCAGCAATCTTAGCTGACTGTGTAAATGGCACAGCTTGGTCGCAACCTGCTGTCGGATCGAGCCCACGGTCGGACGACTTCGTGAGATCATCGAATCGGCATTTTATCGGGCTTCCGGTCCCGCGGGCGCGCCCCAAACCTGCACTTGACTTCTTGTTGCAGTGCAACATATAGAGGTGCGTCAACGCGGACGCATGCGGCGTCCCGCTCCAAGGATGATGCTGGAGACATCGATGCAGACCCCGAACTTCGAGATCCCGACCGAGATGCGCGACTTCGCGGAGAAGAGCGTCGATCAGGCCCGGACCGCCGTCGGCACCATGATGGCGAACGCCGTGAAGGCCGCCGAGCAGGTCCAGGCCTCGGGCCAGACTTTCCAGTCGACCCTCAGCGCCGCGGTCGCGAAGGGGTTCGATCACGCCCAGACCAACGCCAACGCGACCTTCGACTTCGCCCAGAAGCTGGTGCGCACGAAGGACCTCCGCGAGGCGTTCGAGCTCCAGTCCGAGTTCGTCCGCAGCCAGTTCGCCGCTCTCCAGGCCCAGGCGAAGGATTACGGCGCCCTCGCGCAGAACGCCGCCGCCCGCTGAGGCCGGCCGCCCCGATCCGCGATCGGGGCTCGAGGATCGGGATCCGGGGGGCCGCCCGAGGGCCGCCGGATCCCCCGCTCTGACGCCCGGGCGTCACGGGCCCGGCGCCGACACCGCCGGCGAGCCGGCCGCGCACGACCTCCGGCCGCCGGTCCGTCGGGACGGGCTGACGCCGACAGGAGGAGATCGCGCGATGGGAAAGCCGCGTCGACCGAGGAGCCGTCCCGCCGGGACGCCCCAGCCGTTGCAGGACGCGTCGGCCGCCCCCGAGATCCAGGCCGCCGACGCCCCGGTCGCGGCGGATCAGCCCGACCCGGCGACCGACCGGCCCGTCGAGGCCGCCGCGCCGCCGGCCGAGGTGACGCCCGAGGTGACGCCTGACGCGGGGTCCGACATCGCGGGCGAGACTGCGCCCGACGGCACGGTGGGAGCCTCGTCCGACCCGGTGACCGAGGCCGCGATCGACGTCGCCCTCCCGCCGGTGACCGCCGCGGGTCCGGGCCGCGCCGCGGCCGCGAACCGCATCGTCTTCACCCCCGACCGCCTCGACGTCGCCGAGATCGGCTCGATCATCGCCCGCTACGTGCGCGGCGAGGGCGAGGCGGCCGTCGCGCATCTGCGAGCGCTCTCGGGCGCCCGCTCGCCGGCCGACCTCATCCGCCTGCAGGTCGGCGAGGTCCAGCGGGCCGCCGACGCGTCCCTGACCTGCTGGGTCACGGTGGTCGGGCAGGCGAGCCGGGTCGTCGCGTACCGCTGAGGCGCCGCGCGCGGGAGGCCCGGACTTGTCGCATCCCGGCCACAAGGCCGGCCGGATCGAACCGGCGACGGCAACCCCCCGTTAACCAAGTCGGTCCCATGCCTTAACGGAGGGCACGGGAGACGACACCGGACCGATGCCGAACTGCGCGCGCCTGATCCGTTCCGCATGGCTCCGCCTCGCCGTCGCGCTCCTGCCGGCGCTGGCGGGGGCGCCGGTCGCCGCGCAGACCGGCGAGAAGCCGGCCGTCGCCATCGGGGCCGACCTCGCGAGCCAGGCCGGCACCACGCGCCTCACCCTGACGCTGTCCCGGGCCGTGGAGGCCCGCGGCTTCGTGATGGAGCGGCCCGACCGGGCGGTGATCGACCTGCCCGAGGTCAATTTCCAGCTCGATTCTGGGACCGGCAGCCGCCGCGACGGCCTCGTGCAGAGCTTCCGCTACGGCCTGTTCGCGCCCGGGCGGTCCCGCATCGTGATCGACCTCACCGCGCCCGCCACCGTCGGGAAGATCGAGACCGCGACGCGGCCGCGCGACGGCGCGGTTCTGCTCACGATCCCGCTGCAGCGCGCCGACCGCGACGCGTTCCGCAAGGCCGCCGCTACCGCCGATCCCGCCCCCGCCCAGGCCCGCGCCGCGCCGCCGGAGCCCGCCGACCAGCGGCCGCTGATCATGGTCGATGCCGGCCACGGCGGCACCGATCCCGGCGCCATCGCGGTGGGCGGCGTGTTCGAGAAGGACATCGTGTTCGGCTTCGCCCAGGCCCTCGCGGCGAAGCTGGAGGCGGGCGGCCGCTACCGGGTCCGGATGACCCGCGACCGCGACGTGTTCGTGCCCCTGGCCGAGCGGGTGCGCCTCGCCCGCGACGCCAGGGCCGACCTGTTCGTGTCGATCCACGCGGACTCGATCTCGGCGGCGCCCCAGGTGAGCGGCGCCACGATCTACACCAATTCCGAGAAGGCCACGGACGCCGAATCCGCCAAGCTCGCCGAGCGCGAGAACCGGGCCGATTCCGCCGCGGGCGTCGACGCCGCCGAGGCGCCGCCGGACATCGCCGACATCCTGCAGGAGCTGACCCTGCGCGAGACGCGGGGCTTCTCGTCGGGCTTCGCCCGCACGCTGATGGGCCAGCTCGCCCCCGTGATGAAGATGAGCGCCAAGCCCCACCGGGAGGCGCGCTTCGTGGTGCTGCGCTCCCCCGACGTGCCGAGCGTGCTCGTGGAACTCGGCTACCTCTCCAGCAAGCGCGACCTGGAGATGCTGCAATCGCCGGAGTGGCGGGCCGACGTCACCGGCTCCATGGCCAAGGCGATCGACCAGTTCTTCACCAACCGCGCCACGCTCGGCCGGCCGGCCCCGACGCGCCGCGCGGCCGCCGCCGCCCCAGTTTCACCATAGATAGAGTGTCGATACGGGACGTCCGACGCCCCGTCGCACGGCCGCCGAAACCGGCATTCCGAGGGGGTCTCACGGGACCGTCCGGGGGCCGGCCGCGCAGCGCGCGGGGTGCACGCGCCGGATGAGCCGATTCCGGCATTCGGCCGGGCCAGCGACGAGCGGAACACCGGATGCGTCTGATCCTCCGTTTCTTTGGGATCCTGTTCAGCGCCGCCGCGGTGCTGTTCATGGTCGGCGCGGCGGTGGGCGGCTACTTCTACTGGAAGTACAGCCAGGACCTGCCCGACCACGCCGCCCTCGCGAATTACGAGCCGCCGGTGATGACCCGCGTCCACGCGGCGGACGGCTCCCTGCTGGCCGAGTACGCCCGCGAGCGCCGGCTGTACCTACCGATCCAGGCGATGCCGAAGATCGTCGTGGCGGCCTTCCTGTCGGCCGAGGACAAGAACTTCTACAAGCACGGCGGCATCGACCCCGAGGGGATCGTGCGCGCCTTCCTGACCAACGCCAAGTCGGGCAAGCGGCAGGGCGCCTCGACCATCACCCAGCAGGTCGCCAAGAACTTCCTGCTCTCCTCCGAGCAGACCTACGACCGCAAGATCAAGGAGGCGCTGCTGGCGCTCCGGATCGAGGCGGCCTACTCGAAGGACAAGATCCTCGAGCTCTACCTCAACGAGATCTTCCTCGGCACGATCGTGCCCGGCCGCAACCTGCACGGCGTCGCGGCCGCCGCGCTCGACTATTTCGGCAAGTCGGTCCACGAGCTGACCATCAACGAGGCGGCCTACCTCGCCGCCCTGCCGAAGGGGCCGAACAACTACCACCCCTACCGCAAGACCCAGGCGGCCCTCGACCGCCGCAACGAGATCATCCGCCTGATGGCGGAGAACGGCTACATCACCCGGGAGGAGGCGGATTCCGCCAAGAAGATGCCGCTCGGCGTCAACCCGCGCGTCGCCTTCCCGAACGCCGCCAACGCCAACTACTTCACCGAGGAGGTCCGCCGCGAGATCTCCGAGCGCTACGGCGAGAAGAAGCTCTACGAGGGCGGCCTCTCGGTGCGCACGACCCTCGACCCGAAGATGCAGGCCTGGGCCCGCAAGGCTCTGGTCGACGGCCTCGTGCGCTACGACCAGGCCCATGGCTGGCGCGGTCCGGTCACCAAGGTCGACCTGACCGGGCGCGACTGGGGCATGGCGGCGGCCGAGGTTCCGGCGCTCGGCGACGTGGCCCCCTGGCGGCTCGCCGTGGTGCTGGGCAACGGCGGCGGCGGCGTGCAGATTGGCCTGCAGCCCCGGCGCGAGGCCTCCGGCCAGGTCGGCAAGGACCGCGAGACCGGCGTGATCACCCCCGAGGGCATGCGCTGGGCCGGCCGCGCCAATCTCCAGCCCGGCGACATGGTCTACGTCGAGGCGATGGACGGCGGCCGCGGCCAGTTCCGCCTGCGCCAGAAGCCCGAGGTCTCCGGCGCCATCGTGGCCATGGACCCGAATACGGGCCGCGTGCACGCGATGGTCGGCGGTTTCTCGTACGACGAGTCCGAGTTCAACCGCGCCACCCAGGCGATGCGCCAGCCCGGCTCCTCGTTCAAGCCGATCGTCTACTCGGCAGCCCTCGACAACGGCTACACGCCCGCCTCGATCATCCAGGACACCCCGATCACCATCGAGGCCGGTCCCGGCCAGGAGGCCTGGACGCCCTCGAACTACGACGGCAAGTCGGGTGGCCCGCACACCCTGCGCTACGGCATCGAGCACTCGAAGAACCTGATGACGGTCCGGCTCGCCAAGGATGTCGGCATGCCGCTCATCGCCGAGTACGCCCGCCGCTTCGGCGTCTACGACGACATGCTGCCGGTGCTGCCCATGTCGCTCGGCGCGGGTGAGACCACGGTGATGCGCATGGTCACCGCCTACTCGATGCTCGCCAACGGCGGCCGGCGCATCCGGCCGACCCTGATCGACCGGATCCAGGACCGCATCGGCGAGACGATCTACCGGCACGACAACCGCAAGTGCATCGGCTGCGACGCCGAGAAATGGTCGGGCCAGGACGAGCCGAAGCTGGTGGACGATTCCGAGCAGGTGCTCGACCCGCTGACCGCCTACCAGATGGTCTCGATCATGGAGGGCGTGGTCCAGCGCGGCACCGCCACGATCCTGAAGCAGATCGGCAAGCCGCTGGCCGGCAAGACCGGCACGACGAACGACGCCAAGGACGCGTGGTTCGTGGGCTTCTCGCCGGATCTGGCGGTCGGCATCTATATCGGCTTCGACAAGCCCCGGTCGCTGGGCGACCGCGCCACCGGCGGCGGCTTGGCCGCGCCGATCGCCCTGGAGTTCCTGAAGACGGCCCTCAAGGACAAGCCGCCGACGCCGTTCCGCGTGCCGCCGGGGATCAAGCTGATCCGCATCAACCTCGCGAGCGGCACCCGCGCCGGTTCGGGGGAGGGCGCCGGGACGATCCTGGAGGCGTTCAAGCCCGGCACCGCGCCGCCGGATTCCTACTCGGCGCCGTCCTCCTCGGGCGGCGGCCAGGCGGCCGCCCCCGCGGCGGTCGCGCCCGATCCCGACCGGGCCGCGCAGGCCGGCGGGCTGTACTGAGGCGGCTCGCCCCGCCCAGCCCGCACTCAGCCGAGGTCGCACTCAGCCCAGGTCGGGTCCGCCCGGCCTGGGCTCTCGCGTTGTGGATCCGGAGCGGACGCGCGTCTCACGCGGGGACGGCCGCGAGGGCGGCGTCCCAGATCCGGGGCAACGGCGCGCTCGACACGTCATCGCCGGGCAACGCCCCGCGATCGGCAACCGGCGCCGTCCGGGACCGCGCAGGGGTGCCCGAAGGGGTCAGGCGGCGCGGCTGCCCGGCCCGTGCGGGCCGCTTCCGCGCGGCCCGGCCAGCCGGCGCGGCGGCGAGCGCACAGAAAAAAGCCGCCCCGGACGGAGCGGCTCGAGGAGTCATCAGGGAGGCATCAAAACAGAGCGGACGGATATGTCCAACTCGACATCCAGATCACTGGATGCCTGTTTATGCCTCGAAAACCTTAATGCGGAGTTAAGGCAGGTTCTCGCCCGGCGATCTCAGGCCGCCAGACTGTCGAACAGACCGCGCCCGTCGGTCCCGCCGATCAGGTCCTCGACGAAGTTCTCCGGGTGCGGCATCATCCCGAGGACGTTCCCGGTCTCCGACAGGACGCCCGCGATGGCGTTGAGGGAGCCGTTGCGGTTGGCCTCCACGGTGATCGCGCCGGTCGCGTCGCAGTAGCGGAAGGCGACCCGGCCCTCGCCCTCGATCCGCGGCAGGGTCTCGGGATCGGCGAAGTAGTTGCCTTCGCCGTGCGCCACGCAGACGTCGATGACCTGACCCTGCCGGTAGGCGCTGGTGAAGCGGGTGTCGGTGCGCTCGACCCGGAGCGTCTGCCGATGGCAGATGAAGCGCCGGTCGATGTTGCGCATCAGAACGCCCGGCAGGAGCCCCGATTCGCACAGGATCTGGAAGCCGTTGCAGATGCCGAGCACGAGGCCGCCGCGGGCGGCGTGGGCCCGGACCGCGTCCATGGCGGCGGCCCGGCCGGCGATGGCGCCGCAGCGCAGATAGTCGCCGTACGAGAAGCCGCCGGGCAGGACGGCGAGGTCGGTGCCGGCGGGGAGCGCGTGGTCCGCGTGCCACACGAGGCTCACCTGCGCGCCGGAGCGCCGCAGAGCCCGGACGACGTCCGACTCGCGGTTGGAACCCGGGAAGACGACGACCGCGGCGTGCATCAGAGGATCTCGATCGCGTAGTTCTCGACGACGGTGTTGGCCAGCAGCTTCTCGCAGGCCGCGCGCAGGGTCGCCTCGGCGGCGGCGCTGTCGACCGCCGACACCTCGATGTCGAAGACCTTGCCCTGCCGGACGCCGTCGACGCCCTCGATGCTGAGGGATCGGAGGGCGGCCTCGATCGCCTTGCCCTGCGGGTCCAGCACACCGGTCTTCAGGGTGACGATGATACGGGCTTTCATGGATCTTCGGGTCTCACGCGTGTCCGGGACGGGGGTGTGACCTGCGACAACATCACACAGACCGTCGCCGGTCGCTTCTAGCAGGAAGGCCGGCGCACTGTCGAACACGCCGCACGCATAGGGATCATTCCGCTGTTCGATACAACTTGAATGAAGAACCCGCCCGCGCGCGCTCGTTCAGCGATGCGCCGCCGGGGCCGGGCCCCGCAGGGGCTCGATGCTGGTCGCCCGGCGCCAGAGCTGGAGCATGATCCAGGCCGCGAACAGGCTGAACAGGCCCATCAGGACGTGCCCGACCCGGTCGCCGAGATCGAAGATGCCCGCGATGGCCCAGCCCGCCGCGATGGCCACGGCGAACACCTCGGTGCCGACGAGGACCATCATGCTGATGATGGTGATGGCGTTGCGCCCGTTCACGAGATCCGCCCTCGAAAAGATTTCGGGCCCCGGACGAACCGTCCGGGACCCGCGCAGCTAGCCCACAGAGGCGGGGCGATGCAACCGACCGGGCGGCGCCGGAGCGGTCCGGCCTCAGCGCGGCGCGCGCTTGGCCAGGATCCGCTGCAGGGTCCGCCGGTGCATGTTGAGGCGCCGGGCGGTCTCGCTGACGTTGCGGCTGCACAGCTCGTAGACGCGCTGGATGTGCTCCCAGCGGACCCGGTCGGCCGACATCGGGTTCTCGGGCGGGTCGGCCCGCTCGCCCGGCTGCGCCATCAGCGTGCCGTGGATCTCGTCGGCGTCGGCCGGCTTGGCGAGGTAGTCGAAGGCGCCGAGCTTCACCGCGGTCACCGCCGTGGCGATGTTGCCGTAGCCGGTGAGGATCACGCCCCGGGCCTCGGGACGGCGCTCCTTGAGGCGGGCGATCACGTCGAGGCCGTTGCCGTCGCCGAGGCGCATGTCGATCACCGCGAACGCGGGCGCGCGCGCCTCGACGGCGGAGACGCCGTCCGCGACGCTGTCGGCCACCTGCACGTGATAGCCGCGGCTCTCCATGGCGCGGGCGAGGCGGGTCTGGAAGGGCTTGTCGTCGTCGACGATCAGCAGGCTGCGGTCGGAGAAGGCGGCCAGTGGATCGGCATCGTTGATCACGGCGGGGTCTGTCGCCGCCGAGGTCCCGGGCTGCGTGAGCATCCGGCACTCCTTTCGGGTTTTCGTCGTCGGGTTCTTGGTCTGTCCTTCATATAGGTACGGCGTCGCGCGGTGGCAGGGGGGGGCGGATACTGAGTTCCGGAGAATGTCGCGGCGCCGCGCCGCGCTCGAAGATGTGGCGGGCCCAGGAGACGCGCACGATCGCCCCGTGGGCGTCCGGCGCCGCGACGTTCATGAGGGCGAGCTGCGCCCCCGAGCGCTCGATCAGGGTCTTGGCGATGAACAGCCCGAGGCCGAGCCCGGCCCCCACGGTCCCGCCGGATTGCGGCCGGTCGTGGCTGCGGGTGGTGACGTAGGGCTCGCCCGCCCGCAGCAGCACCTCGCTGGAGAAGCCCGGCCCGTCGTCGCGGATCTCGATCCAGACGCGGTCGGGGGTCCAGCGCCCCTCCACGGTGACGCCGGCCTCGGCGAAGTCGACGGCGTTGTCGAGGATGTTGGCGAGCCCGAACATGACGCCCGGGTTGCGCCGGCAGGCGGGCTCCGGCCCCTCGCCGGTGCTGGTGACGGCGAGGGCGGCGCCGAGTGCCCGCTGCGGCGCCACCAGCTCCTCCACGAGGTGGCTGAACGTCACCGTCTCCAGGAAGCCGGCCCCCGCCCCGTCCCCGTCGAGGGAGGTCAGCTTGCCGAGGATGCCGCGGCAGCGGTCGACCTGCTCGCGCAGCAGGTTGAGATCCTCCGCCACCGCCGGCGAGGCGGTGGGGCCGAGCTGGCGGATCAGCTCCTTGGTCACCACCATGATCGTGCCCAGCGGTGTGCCCAATTCGTGGGCAGCCGCGGCCGCGAGCCCGTCGAGCTGCGACAGGTGCTGCTCGCGGGCGAGCACCAGCTCGGTGGCGGCGAGCGCCTGAGCGAGGAGCCGGGTCTCCTCGGCCACCCGCCACGCGTAGACGCCCGTGAAGGCGGTGCCGAGCAGGATCGCGGTCCAGACGCCGGAGACGTACAGGAACGGCAGCTCGATCCGACCGTCCGCGAACCAGGGCAGGGGCCGGTGCACCAGCGCGAGCAGGGTCGCGAGGCCCACCGCCAGGAGGCCGAGCGCCAGCGTCCGCTCGGGCGGCAGGGCGGTGGCGGAGATCAGCACGGGGGCGAGGAACAGCAGCGAGAACGGGTTCTGGAGCCCGCCCGTGAGGAACAGCAGGGCCGCGAGCTGCACGATGTCGAAGGCGAGGAGCAGCGCCGCGGAATCGTCGCTGAGCCGGTAGCTCGCCGGGAAGCGGATCCGCAGGGCGAGGTTCAGCCAGGACGAGGTGGCGATCACCAGGAAGCACCAGCCGAAGGGCAGCGGCAGGCCGAGGCCGAACTGCGCCCCGACGACCGCCGCGCTCTGGCCCGTGATGGCGAGCCAGCGCAGGCGGACGAAGGTGTCGAGCCGCAGGTGTCGCGCGTCGCGACCGAGGCCGCTGAGATCGGTATCGGGCATAGACTGTATCGTGCGTCGCCGGACGGGCGCCGCCGGAGCGGCGTCCCGCGGACTCCCTTCGCACGACGCGGTGCTGGGAATCCCGGCATGCCGACCCGGACACGTCGTCGCTGGCGGAGGGTCGCCGGCGGATCTGGTCACAAGCAAGTCGCCGCAGCTGCGGGATGTTCCACCCGCGTTCAGGGTGGAGCATTATCCTACCGAATCGGGTTGCAGGGGGTATGGGTCGCGCGGCTCGAAGCCCGCGGCCGGACCGAGACCGCGAGGTGACGATGCTGCTGGCCTATTCCCTGTACGAGGGCGCGCGCGCCCTGATGGCACCCGCCCGCGTCGCCGCCGACCTCACCCGCTACGGGCTGCAGATGCCGGGCAACCCCCTGGCCTACGGACCCTATGCCCGCGCGGTCAGCGCCGGCTGCGAGATGTTCGAGCGCGTCACCCGCCAGTACGGCAAGCCCGCCTTCGGCTTCACCGAGACGGTGGTGGACGGCGCGGCGGTCCCGGTCACCGAGCGGGTGGTCTGGGAGCGGCCGTTCTGCCGCCTGATCGCCTTCGACCGCGCGTTCCAGGCGGCCCCCGCGGAGCCGCAGCCCAAGCTGCTGATCGTCGCGCCGATGTCGGGTCACTACGCCACGCTGCTGCGCGGCACCGTCGAGGCGATGCTGCCGAACCACCGGGTGTATATCACCGACTGGACCGACGCCCGGATGGTGCCGCTCTTCGCCGGCCAGTTCGATCTGGACGACTACATCGACTACCTGCAGGAGATGTTCGCGGTCCTGGGGCCGGACCTGCACGTCATGGCGGTCTGCCAGCCGGCCGTGCCGGTGATCGCCGCGGTGGCGCTGATGGAGGCGGCCGACGAGCCGGCGGTGCCGACCTCCATGACCCTGATGGGCGGCCCGATCGACACCCGCCGCTCGCCCACCGCGGTGAACTGCCTCGCGCAGGAGCGCGGTCAGAAGTGGTTCGAGCAGAACACGATCAGCCTCGTGCCGCCGATCTACCCGGGCGCGTGGCGCCGGGTCTATCCGGGCTTCCTGCAGCTCTCGGGCTTCATGGCGATGAACCTCGACCGCCACGTCACCGCCCATTCGGACATGTTCGACCATCTGGTGACGGGCGACGGCGACTCGGCCGAGAAGCACCGTGAGTTCTACGACGAGTACCTCGCCGTGATGGACCTGACGGCCGAGTACTACCTCCAGACCGTGCAGACTGTGTTCGTCGACCACGCCCTGCCGACGGGACAGATGAAGCACCGCGGCACACCGGTCGATCTCGGCGCCGTCCGCCGCTGCGCGATCCTGGCGGTGGAGGGCGAGAACGACGACATCTCCGGCGTCGGCCAGACCAAGGCGGCCCTCGACCTGACGCCGAACCTGCCCGAGGCACGCAAGGCCTACCACCTCCAGGCCGGCGTCGGCCATTACGGCGTGTTCAACGGCTCGCGCTACCGGGCGGTGATCGCGCCCCGGATCGCGGCCTTCATCCGCGCCATGCAGGCGGTGCCGGGCGCGCGGGGCGGCCACCTGCGGCAGGTGGGCTGAGCCCGGACCGGGCACGACGCGCCCCGTTCCCGTGCGGGAGCGGAGCGAGGACGGAGTCGGCGCGCGGTCGGCCCTCCCACTTCTGGCGCGGTCGCGCCGGCATCGCGCCCGCGCCTGTGCGCGCACGCCTCCCCGCCTTTCCGGAGGCCGCGGGCGAGCCGGACATCCGGGGCCGCCGTCGGTGCGGGCCCTCCGTGCCCCGGCGGTTCCGGGATGACGCGCCGTCGCGAGACCGCGCGCGAAACAGACCGCCGATCCTGAATACATAACGCAGGGACGGTCGGGCTGGCGCGGGGCTTGCGAGACGCGCCCCGTGAGTTCGAGCCGCGCCACCCCAGCCCCCATCCACGCCGCCGTCGCCCCGAGGCCGGCGGCGGTGTGGGCGCTTGCCCGGGCCGCGTTGTCACGTCGGGCCATTGCGCCTGTGCATCAGAACCGTTCAAACTCGCCCGCAAGGTGCGGGCCGGCGACCGATGCTTGAGATCCGCACCGCCAGGGAGAAGACGATGGACCGCAGGACCTTTCTCAAGGGTTCGGCTGCGCTCGGTTTGGCTGCGCCGCAGCTCGCGCGGCCGGCCCTCGCGCAGGGCGGCAAGGTCCTGCGCTTCGTGCCGCAGGCGAACCTCGCCAATTTCGACCCGATCTGGGGGACCCAGTACGTGGTGCGCAACGCCGGCACCCTCGTCTGGGACATGCTCTACGGCGTCGACGCGCAGCTGAAGCCGCAGCGCCAGATGGTCGAATCCGAGGAGGTCTCGGGCGACAAGCTGACCTGGACCTTCCGGCTGCGCCCCGGCCTCAAGTGGCACGACGGCGAGCCGGTGCTGGCCAAGGACGTGGTGGCGAGCCTCACCCGCTGGATGGCCCGGGACCCGATCGGCCTGATGATCCGCGGGATCCAGGACGACCTCGCGGCGACCGACGACAAGACCTTCCAGTGGCGCCTGAAGAAGCCGTTCCCGAAGCTCCTCTACGCGCTGGGCAAGACCAACGCCCCGATGGCGCTGATGATGCCGGAGCGGATCGCCAAGACCGACCCGTTCACGCAGATCACCGAGTATGTCGGCTCGGGCCCGATGAAGTTCGTCCGCAACGAGTGGGTGCCGGGCGCCCGGGCGGTGTTCGAGACCTTCACCGACTACAAGCCCCGCGACGAGCCGAATTCCTGGCTCGCCGGCGGCAAGCGCATGCTGGTCGACCGGGTCGAGTGGGTGATCATGCCGGACGCCGCCACCGCGTCGGCGGCCCTGCAGAACGGCGAGGTCGACTGGTGGGAGAACCCGATCTCCGACCTCGTGCCGCTGCTGCGCAAGAACGCCAACCTCAACGTCGATATCGCCGACCCGCTGGGCAATGTCGGGTCGTTCCGGATGAACCACCTGCACCCGCCCTTCGACAACCCGAAGATCCGCCAGGCGGTCATGACCGCCATGAGCCAGGAGGACTACATGCGGGCGATCGTCGGCGACGACGACAGCCTGTGGAAGAAGCTGCCGGGCTTCTTCACGCCGGGGACGCCCCTCTACAGCGAGGCGGGCGGCGGCAATGTCGGCAAGGGCGACATCAAGCTCGGCCAGAAGCTGCTCAAGGAGGCCGGCTACAAGGGCGAGCCGGTGGTCTGCGTCGTGGCGCAGGACCAGGGGATCACCAAGGCGCAGGGCGACATCACCGCCGACCTCCTGAAGCAGATGGGCTTCAACGTCGACTTCGTCGCCACCGACTGGGGCACGACCGGCACCCGCCGGGCCTCCAAGGCGCCGCCGTCTCAGGGCGGCTGGAACATGTTCCACACCTGGCACGCGGGCGCCGACTGCATCAATCCGGCGGGCTACCCGGCGGTGCGGGCGAGTGGCGACAAGGCGTGGTTCGGCTGGCCCAGCATCCCGCCGGTCGAGACCGCCATCGCCGAGTGGTTCGACGCCGCCGACCCGGCCGCCGAGAAGGCCGCCATCGACAAGGTCAACGCCGCCGCCTGCGAGGGCGTGGTCTACGTGCCCACCGGGTTCTTCCTCGGCTACCAGGCGTGGCGCAAGAACGTCTCGGGCATCGTGAAGGGGCCGATCCCCTTCACCTGGGGCGTGTCGAAGGCGTGATGGCGCTCGCTCTCGCCAAGTCGGGCCGCCCGACCCGCCCGGTCTCTCGGGCGGGCTACCGGCCTCGGACAGCGCGTTCGGCAACGCGGCCGCGGGACGGGGCGCGAGGCCCCTCTCCCGCACGTGCGCCGGCGGTGCGCGCGCTCCTGAAGCGTCCGATCCCGCACCCCGACCCGCTCCCGCACGGGAGAGGGGGCGCGTCGCGCTCCGCCGCCAGCGTCGGCGCCCGACCCGGACGCGTGAATGTCGGCCCCCGCGATGAGGGCAGGGGCGGCGCTACCCGCCGCGCCCGCCCGCCCGCACGATAGCGAGGACCCATGCTCGGCTATATCGGCAGGCGCATCCTCGCCACCATCCCGGTCATGGCGGTGGTCGGGCTGTTCGTCTTCAGCCTCCTCTACTTCGCCCCCGGCGACCCGGCCGCGATCATCGCGGGCGACCAGGCGACGCCCGACGACGTCGCCCGCATCCGCGCCACGCTCGGCCTCGACCGGCCCTTCCTGGTGCGGTTCTGGGAATGGTCGTGGCAGATCCTCCACGGCGATCTCGGCACCTCGATCTTCACCAACCTGCCGGTCACCACCATGATCGGCCAGCGGGTGGAGCCCACCGTCTCGCTGATGCTCGTCACCCTGGTCTTCGCGATCCTGGTGGCGGTGCCGCTCGGCGTCGTCGCCGCCTGGAAGGCCGGCAGCCTGATCGACCGCCTCGTGATGGGGCTCGCCGTGACGGGCTTCTCGGTGCCGGTCTTCGTGGTCGGCTACGTGCTGGCCTACGTCTTCGCCCTCGAGCTCGGCTGGCTGCCGGTCCAGGGCTACACGCCGATCGAGCAGGGCCTGTGGCCCTGGCTGTCCAACCTGATCCTGCCGGCGGTGACGCTGGGCCTCGTCTACATCGCGCTGATCGCCCGGGTGACCCGCGCGACCATGCTCGACGTGCTCCAGCAGGATTACGTGCGCACCGCCCGGGCCAAGGGGCTGGCGCAGGGGCCGGTCCTGTTCGTCCACGCCCTCAAGAACGCCGCGGTGCCGATCGTCACCGTGATCGGCATCGGCATCGCGTTGCTGATCGGAGGCGCGGTGGTGACCGAGACGGTCTTCGCCATCCCCGGCCTCGGGCGCCTCACCGTCGACGCGATCCTGCGGCGCGACTACCCGGTCATCCAGGGCGTCGTGCTGCTGTTCAGCTTCGTCTACGTGCTCGTGAACCTCGCCATCGACCTCTTCTACACCGTGCTCGACCCGAGGATCCGCTATTGACCGCGACCGTCGCGCCCTTCCCCAGCAGCGCCCCGCAGGCGGGCAATCCGCCCGACGGGGCCGTCCCCAAGGCACCGCCGCCGCCGGGCCTCGCCGTCGCGGCGCCGCTGCCGGACGTCATCCCGGCCCGCAAGCGCCGGGGCAAGGTCTGGACCTACGTGCGCCGCAACCCGACTATCGTGGTCGGCGGCGTGCTGCTGCTCATCGTCTTCCTGATGGCGGTGCTCGCGCCTTACCTCGGCACCGTCGACCCGACCGCCCTGGCGCCCGCCAAGCGCACCCGGGCACCGTCGGCGCAGTACTGGTTCGGCACCGACATGCTCGGCCGCGACGTCTACTCGCGGGTGGTCTACGGCGCCCGGGTCTCGCTGCTGGTCGGCTTCTCGGTGGCGTTCCTCGCGTCGATCGCCGGGCTGGCGGTCGGCCTCGTCTCCGGCATGGTGCGCTGGCTCGACGGGATCGTCATGCGGGTCGTCGACGGCATGATGTCGATCCCGCCGATCCTGCTCGCGGTCGCGCTGATGGCGCTCACCCGCGGCTCGGTCCAGAACGTGATCATCGCGATCACCATCGCGGAGATCCCGCGCGTCGCCCGCCTCGTGCGCGGCGTGGTGCTGTCGCTGCGCGAGCAGCCCTACGTCGAGGCGGCGGTGACCACGGGCACCCGGATGCCGGCGATCATCTGGCGCCACATCCTGCCCAACACGCTGGCGCCCATGACCGTGCAGGCGACCTACATCTGCGCCTCCGCGATGATCACCGAGGCGATCCTGTCGTTCATCGGCGCGGGCGTGCCGCCCTCGACGCCGTCCTGGGGCAACATCATGGCCGAGGGCCGGGCCCTCTGGCAGGTGAAGTTCTACATCATCCTGTTCCCGGCGATCTTCCTCTCGATGACGGTGCTCGCCGTGAACCTCGTCGGCGACGGCCTGCGCGACGCCCTCGATCCCCGCATGGCGAAGGACGTGTGATGAGCACAGGGATGAGCACAGGCGTGAGCGGAACCCCCCTCCTGTCGATCGAGAACCTGCAGGTCCATTTCCGCACCCCCGACGGGGTGAACCGGGCGGTGGACGGGGTCTCGTTCGCGATCCAGTCGGGCGAGACCCTGGCGATCGTGGGCGAGTCCGGCTGCGGCAAGTCGGTGACCTCGATGTCGATCCTGCGGCTCCTGCCCGAGCCGCCGGCCCGCATCGCCGGCGCGATCAAGTTCGAGGGCAGGAACCTCCTCGACCTGCCGAACAGCGCCATGCGCAAGATCCGCGGCAACGACATCAGCGTGATCTTCCAGGAGCCGATGACCTCGCTGAACCCGGTGCTGACGGTCGGCCGCCAGATCGGCGAGACCCTGCGGCTGCACCAGGGCCTCGGCCGCCGGGAGGCCGAGGAGCGGGCGGTGGAGATGCTGACCCTCGTCGGCATCCCCGAGCCGCGGCGCCGGGTGCGGGAATACCCGCACCAGCTCTCCGGCGGCATGCGCCAGCGGGTGATGATCGCCATCGCGCTCGCCTGCTCGCCGAAACTCCTGATCGCCGACGAGCCGACCACGGCGCTCGACGTGACCATCCAGGCCCAGATCCTCGACCTGATGCGCGACCTGAAGGCCCGGGTCGGCGCCGCCATCATGCTGATCACCCACGATCTCGGCGTGGTCGCCGAGGTCGCCGACCGGGTGGTGGTGATGTATGCCGGCCGCAAGGTCGAGGAGGCGCCGGTCCGCGACCTGTTCCGGTCGCCGCGCCACCCCTACACCCGCGGTCTGATGGGGGCGGTGCCGAAGCTCGGCGCCGTCGAGCACGGCGCCGACGCGCGGCTCGCCGAGATCCCCGGCATGGTGCCGAGCCTCAAAGGTCGGATCGAGGGCTGCGTCTTCGCCGGGCGCTGCCCGGACGTGACCGACCTGTGCCGCGCCTACGCGCCGGCCCTAGAGCCGAAGGCGCCGGGCCACCTCGCCGCCTGCCACTACGCGCCGAAGGACGCCCTCGCGGCATGAGCGCCACCCCCGCACCCGCCGGTCGCACCCTGCTGGAGGTCAACGACCTCAAGAAGCACTTCGCCCTCGGCGGCGGCCTGCTCGGCCGCCAGAGCCGCGTGCTCAAGGCGGTGGACGGCCTGTCGTTCACGGTCGCCCGCGGCGAGACCCTCTCGCTCGTCGGCGAGTCCGGCTGCGGCAAGTCCACCGTCGCCAAGGCGCTGATGCGCCTCTACGCGCCCACCGCCGGACAGGTGGTCCTCGGCGGGAAGCGCATCGACGACCTCTCGGCCGGGGCGCTCCGGCCCCTGCGGCGCCACATCCAGATGGTCTTCCAGGACCCGTTCTCGTCGCTCAACCCGCGGATGCGGGTGCGGGCGATCCTGGCCGAGCCGATCCGCAATTTCGGGCTGGCCCGCAACGCCGCCGACCTGGAGAGCCGGCTGGCCAGCCTGATGGAGCGGGTCGGCCTGCCCCGCGAGGCGCTCGGGCGCTTCCCGCACGAGTTCTCGGGCGGGCAGCGCCAGCGCATCGGCATCGCCCGGGCGCTCGCCGCCGAGCCGGACCTGATCATCTGCGACGAGGCGGTCTCGGCGCTCGACGTCTCGGTGAAGGCGCAGATCGTCAACCTGCTGCGCGACCTGCAGCGCGAGCTCGACCTCGCGATGCTGTTCATCTCGCACGACCTCGCCATCGTCGAGCACATGACCCACCGCGTCGCCGTGATGTATCTCGGCAAGATCGTCGAGATCGGCCCGCGCCGGGACATCTTCCTGGCGCCCAAGCACCCCTACACCCAGGCCCTGCTCTCGGCGGTGCCGATCCCCGAGCCCGGGGCCGGGCGCACCCGCATCGTCCTCAAGGGCGACGTGCCGAGCCCGATCAACCCGCCGTCGGGCTGCCGCTTCCACACCCGCTGCCCGCACGCCTTCGACCGCTGCCGGACCGAGGTGCCCGGCCTCGACCCGGTGGGCTCCGGCCACTTCGCCGCCTGCCACCTCAACGACACGGCCGTGCCCGCCCGGGCGGCCTGACGGCGCCGTCCTGGCGAGCGCAGCGAAGCAATCCAGGGCGGCGCGCGGTCCCCGAGCGTGGCGGATCCCTGGGTCGCTTCGCTGCGCGCGCGATGACGGGTCGGATTCCCGCGACCAACATCTGGAGTCTCTCGTGCAGCACGACCTCATCCTGAAGGGCGCGCGGGTCATCGACCCGTCGCAGAACCACGACGGGATCTGCGACGTCGCCTTCGCGGACGGCCGCGTCTCGGGCTTCGGCCGCGACCTTCAGGCGAGCCCCGGCACGCAGGTCCGCGACATGGCCGGCGCCATCGTCACCCCGGGCCTGATCGACCTGCACACCCACGTCTACTGGGGCGGCACCTCGCTCGGCATCGACGCCGACGAATTCTGCCGGACCTCGGGGGTAACCACCTCGGTCGATACCGGCAGCGCCGGCCCCGGCAACTTTGCCGGCTTCCGCAGCCACGTGATCGAGCGGTCGCAGGCGCGGATCCTCGCCTACCTGCACGTCTCCTTCGCGGGGATCTTCGGCTTCTCGAAGACCATCATGGTCGGCGAGAGCGAGGATCCGCGGCTCATGGCACCGCGCGAGGCGGTCGAGGTCGCCGACGCCAACCGGGACGTGATCGTCGGCATCAAGGTCCGGGTCGGGCGCCACGCCTCGGGCGACCAGGGCACCGCGCCCCTCGACATCGCGCTGCAGGTCGCCGAGGAGACCGGCCTGCCGCTGATGGCCCATATCGACGAGCCGCCGCCGAGCTACGAGGCGGTGCTGGCCATGCTGCGGCCCGGCGACGTGCTGACCCACGCGTTCCGGCCGTTCCCGAACTCCCCGATCACGGCCCAGGGCGCCGTGAAGCCGGCGCTCCGCGAGGCGCGGGCGCGGGGCGTGATCTTCGACATCGGCCACGGCAAGGGCTCGTTCGCCTTCAAGACGGCGCGGGCCATGCTGGCCGGCGGCTTCCTGCCCGACACGATCTCGTCCGACGTGCACCAGCTCTGCATCGAGGGGCCGGCCTTCGACCAGGTCACCACCATGTCGAAGATGCTCTGCCTGGGCATGAGCCTCGACGAGGTCGTCGCCGCCTCCACGGTGAACGCCGCCGTGGCGCTGAAGCGGATGGAGTACGGGACCCTGAAGGTCGGGGCGCTCGGCGACGCCACGGTGCTGGCGGTGCGGGACGGGGAGTTCGACTACGTCGACACCCGGGGCGAGCACATGACGGGCGACCGGCGGATCACCGCGGAGGGCGTGGTGCTGCGCGGAGCGTGGTGGCACCCGGCCTGACCGCGCCGGGATCGCGCCCCGAGGACCTCGGTCCTATCGCATACAAAATATCGACCTTTACAGCCTCTTCGACTGACCGATACACTTTCCCGTGAGGGTCGGACCATCTCCGGCGCTCAGCGAAACGCGGCCCAAGCCGCGGCGCCAGGGAGGATGGATGGACACGGGTCAGCCTCTGCTGGAGGTCGACGGCGTCACGCTCCGCTACAAGACGCCCGAGCACCTCGTCACGGCCACCTACCGGGTGAGCTTCCGGGTCTGGCCCGGGGACCGCTTCGTCCTGCTCGGGCCGTCCGGATGCGGGAAGTCGACCCTGCTCAAGGCGGTGGGCGGCTACATGGCGCCGACCGAGGGCGAGATCCGCCTGAAGGGGCGCCCGGTCACCGAGCCCGGCCCCGACCGGATGATGGTGTTCCAGGAATTCGACCAGCTCCTGCCGTGGAAGACGGTCCGGCAGAACGTGGTCTTCGCCCTCGAGGCCTCGGGCCGGCTGAGAGGTCGCGAGGCCCTGGACCGGGCCAACCTCTACATCGACAAGGTCAACCTCACGAAGTTCGCCGACAGCTACCCCCACACCCTGTCGGGCGGCATGAAGCAGCGCGTCGCCATCGCCCGCGGCATGGCGATGGAGCCCGACATCCTGCTGATGGACGAGCCCTTCGCGGCGCTCGACGCGCTCACCCGGCGGCGCATGCAGGACGAGCTGCTGATGCTGTGGGAGGGCACGCGCTTCACCGTCCTGTTCGTCACCCACTCGATCCCCGAGGCGATCAAGGTCGGCTCGCGCATCCTGCTGCTCTCGCCCCATCCCGGCGAGGTGAAGGCCGAGCTCAACAGCGCCGAAACGCCGGAGGCGGCGCTGCAACTCGAGGGCCGGATCCAGCACATGCTGTTCTCGGAAGAGATCCAGGAGGCGGAGAATGTCTAGCGCGCAAGCCCTGAGCGGCCCCCCGCTGGCCGGCCCCGCGCCGCGCCTGTCGCCCCTGCCGCCGTCCGGCCGGCCCGAGATCGTGCGCGAGACCGGCCACGCCCACGGCGCCACCGTGGTGGAGAAGCCGCTGTCGGTCGCCGAGCGGCTCTACAACCAGGCCTGGCTGCGCAAGGTCGTGATCCTCGTGCTCCTCGCCGGGATCTGGGAGGCCTACGGGCGCTACCTCGACAACGACCTCCTGTTCCCGACCTTCTCGGCGACCGTGGAGGCTTTCGTCCGGGGCATCGCGGACGGCACGCTCCCGGCCCGGGCCTGGAGCTCGCTGAAGGTGCTGCTCATGGGCTACGCCGCCGGCGTCGCCCTGGCGACCCTGCTCACCGGCGTCGCCATCGCGTCGCGGATCGGGACCGACCTCCTCGAGACCCTGACGTCGATGTTCAACCCGCTGCCGGCGATCGCGCTGCTGCCCCTGGCGCTGATCTGGTTCGGCCTGGGCAACGGCAGCCTGATCTTCGTGCTGGTCCACTCGGTGACCTGGGCGATCGCGCTCAACACCCATTCGGGCTTCCTGTCGGTCAGCCGCACGCTCAAGATGGTCGGGCGCAATTACGGGCTCTCGGGCCCGCGGCTGATCGGCAAGATCCTGATCCCGGCGGCCTTCCCCTCGATCCTCACCGGCCTGAAGGTCGGCTGGGCCTTCGCGTGGCGCACCCTGATCGCCGCCGAGCTGGTCTTCGGCGTGTCGTCCGGGGCGGGCGGCCTCGGCTGGTTCATCTTCGAGAACAAGAACATGCTCGACATCCCGAACGTGTTCGCCGGGCTGCTCACCGTGATCCTGATCGGCCTCGTGGTCGAGAACCTGATCTTCCAGACGATCGAGCGGCGCACCGTCCAGCGCTGGGGCATGCAGGCCTGAGCGGGGGCGGGCCGGTGCGCGACACCGGCCCGCGTCGCCGCGGGGGGACGCGGAGCGCTCCGGCAGCGCTCGGCCTGTCGCTGTCTCCGGCGGACGCCGAGATGTGTCTTCTCGCATGGCACTCGAATAGAGATCGAACTTCTCTGTTGCGCGGGTGCGGCGAACGTTTTCTTCCTATAGGCTCCGCCGACGATCCCCGGAGCCCGATCCCGTGAGTCCTGAAGCCCCCTCCAAGACGGCCCCGACGCCGGCGCGCTCCGACCGGGGCGGCCGGTCGGACACGGCCGCCTCGGTCCTGCCCGGGATCGGGCTGTGCGCGGCGATCACCGCGGTGGCGATGGCCGCGCAGGCGGTGGAGGAGCGGGTCGCCGGCCACCCCTATATCGAGGCCCTGGTCCTGGCGATCCTGATCGGGATCGCGGTGCGGACCGCCTGGACACCCCCGGCGCAGTTCCGCACCGGCATCGCCTTCTCGGCCAAGCAGCTCCTCGAGGTCGCCGTGGTGCTGCTCGGCGCCTCCCTGAGCCTCGGGGCGATCCTCGCCTCGGGCCCGGCGCTGCTGGCCGGCATCGTCGGAACCGTGGTGCTCGGCATCGCCGCCAGCGTGGCGATCTGCCGGGCGCTCGGGCTGCCGGCCCGGATGGCGATCCTGGTGGCCTGCGGCAACGCCATCTGCGGCAACTCGGCCATCGCCGCGGTGGCGCCCGTGATCGGCGCGGAGGCGAAGGACATCGCCGCCGCCATCGCGTTCACCGCCGTCCTGGGCGTGCTGATGGTGCTCGGGCTGCCGCTGTTCGTGCCCCTCGCCGGCATGACCGACAACCAGTACGGGGTGCTGGCGGGGCTGACCGTCTACGCGGTGCCGCAGGTCCTGGCCGCGACCGTGCCGGTGAGCCTGCTGTCGACCCAGGTCGGCACCCTGGTCAAGCTGGTGCGCGTGCTGATGCTCGGCCCCGTCGTGGTGGTGTTCTCGCTGATCGCCCCGCGTCTGCCGCAGGCGGCGGGGGCGCCGCCGGCGCCGTCCCGTCCGGGCTTCACCAAGCTGGTGCCCTGGTTCATCCTCGGCTTCCTGGCGCTGGCCACCCTGCGCTCCCTGGGCCTCGTCCCGGACCCGGCGGTGAAGCCGCTGACCCAGCTCGCCGGCGTGCTCACGGTCCTGTCCATGGCCGCCCTCGGCCTCGGGGTCGACGTCCGTGTCCTGGCCCGGGTCGGCGGCCGGGTCACCCTCGCGGTCACCGCCTCCCTGGCGGTCCTGATCGCCCTCAGCCTCACCCTGATCCGCGCCCTCGGGATCGGCTGACGCCGCGCGCGGTATTTCCCGCCGCGCGGGCCCTCGACCCCTGTAACCGGCCTTCGATTGGCACCTTTGTGCAGGTGACCGAGGCCTTTCGCGCCGGCGAGCCGGCCGTCCCGCACCGTGAAGCGATTTGGGAGATCGACTCTCTGTCAAGACCGTCTTGACACATACGCGGTTTTTGCTTTGGAACCGCGGGCACCGTCGTCGAAAGCTTTGTGTGGACTCCCGCAGTGCCTGAAAAGAATCCCGAGAACAGCCTCAGGTTGGTCACGCTGGTGGGCGAGATCGTCGCCGCCTACGTCTCGAACAATTCCGTTCCGCCGACGGCCCTGCCGGAGCTGATGGCGAGCGTGCACGCGGCCCTGGCGGCCCTCGACGGGCAGCCGCCCGCGGCGGCCGCCGAGCCGGCCGTGGAGCGGCCGACGCCGGCCCAGATCCGCAAGTCGGTCCAGGAGGACGGCATCGTCAGCTTCATCGACGGCCGGACCTACAAGACCCTGAAACGCCACCTCACCGCCCACGGCCTGACGCCGGAGCGGTACCGCGAGCGCTACGGCCTGCCGGACGATTACCCGATGACCGCGCCGGGCTACGCCGCGCAGCGCTCCGCCCTCGCGAAGGCGATCGGCCTCGGTGTGCCCGGCGGGCGCGTCGATCAGCGCAGGACGGGCACCGGCGGCTGATCGGCGGCGCGGCGCCGGGTCGAGCGCGGCGCGGTCTCGCTCCGGCGCCCCTGGAACGGCAGCACCTGTGCGGGGCCCGGAGCGGGCCGGCCGGGCTCGGCCCGGCTCGGGCGGCCGAACGTGTCGGCCCAGCTCAGCTTGATCACGCGGTTGTCCGCGGAGGCGGGCGCGGTGTCCTCCGCGGAGCGCTGTGCCTTGCGGTTGGCGGCGCCGATCCAGCGCACGATCCGGTGCTCGCGCCCGCGGCGCAGCACCGGCGGCAGATCCGCCTCGCTGCGCTTGCGGTTCGGCCGGATGTCGTCGGTCTTGTCTGAGATCGACACGCTCGATAACCCTGTCCCCGTGCGAGGTGCGGGCGGGGACGGATAGCGGGTGCAGCCGTAGATCCGCCGGGGTGCTCCACCCTCGACAACGGCGCTATCCTACTGAACTCGCAGGATCCGGACAGGGCAGTCCCGTCCAAAAAACTTGTCTCTGCGTCCCAGATTGGCCTGTCCGGGGCCGGCACGGCTCAGGGCGCGTGCGCCCCCGGCACCGCGGCGAGCAGGGTGCGGGTGTAGGCGTGCTCCGGCGCGGCGAACAGGTCCGCGGTGCCCCGCATCTCCACGATGGCGCCGCGGTGCATCACGGCGATCCGGTCGCAGATCGTGGCGGCCACCCGCAGGTCGTGGGTGATGAACAGCATCGCCAGCGACAGGCGCTGCTTCAGGTCCTCCAGGAGATCCAGCACCTGCCGCTGGACCGAGACGTCCAGGGCCGAGACCGCCTCGTCGGCCACCAGCACGTCCGGCTCCATGGCGAGCGCCCGGGCGATGCCGATGCGCTGGCGCTGGCCGCCCGAGAAGGCGTTGGGGTAGCGGGCAGCGGCCTTCGGATCGAGGCCGACGAGGTCGAGGAGGCTCCGCGCCCGCTCCCGCGCCTCCGCGGCCGGGACCCCGTGGGCGATCGGCCCCGCCGTGATGATCTGCTCCACGGTGCGGCGCGGGTTCAGCGACGCGAACGGGTCCTGGAAGATCATCTGGATGCGGCTGCGCTTGTCGCGCAGCGCGCCGCTCTTGAGCGCCGTGTAGTCGAGGTCACCCAGGCGCACCGTGCCGCCGTCGGGCTCGATCAGCCGGATCGCGAGCCGCGCCGTGGTCGACTTGCCCGAGCCGGATTCGCCCACGATCCCCAATGTCTCGCCGCGGCGGACATCGAACGAGACTTGCCTGACCGCCGCCACGACCCGCGGCTTGCCGAACAGGCCGGAGCGCCCGGCATAGGTCTTCGACAGGCCGGCGACCGACAGGGCGACCGGGGCCGCCGCGAGCGGAGGGCGCGCCGGCGGCGTCAGGCTCGGGACGGCGGCGAGCAGCGCCTTGGTGTAGGGCGCCTGCGGGTTGCGCAGCACCGCTTCGGCCGTGCCGGACTCGACGAGCCGCCCGCGCTGGAGCACCGCCACGTGGTCGGCGATCTCCGCCACCACGCCGAAATCGTGGGTGATGAACAGGACGCTCATCCCGCGCTTCCGCTGCAGGTCGCGGATCAGCCGGAGGATCTGGGCCTGGGTGGTGACGTCGAGCGCCGTGGTCGGCTCGTCGGCGACCAGCACCGAGGGCTCCAGCGCCAGCGCCATGGCGATCATCGCCCGCTGCCGCTGGCCGCCGGAGAGCTGGTGCGGGTAGGCCCGGACCGCCTCCTCGGGATTCGGCAGGCCGACCTCGGTGGCCAGCGCCACCGCCCGGGCCCAGCGCTCGCCGCGGGTGAGCAGGTTGTGCGCCTCGAACATCTCGGCGATCTGGTCGCCGATCCGCATCACCGGGTTCAGCGCCGTCATCGGCTCCTGGAACACCATGGCGATGCGCCGGCCGCGGAGGGACCGCCACGCCGGCTCGTCGAGGGTCAGGAGGTCCCGCCCCTCGAACAGGATCGTGCCGGCCGTCGGCTTCAGGGCCCGGGGCAGGAGGCCGGTCAGCGCGTAGGCGCTCATCGACTTGCCCGAGCCCGATTCCCCGACCACGCACAGGATCTTCCCGGCCTCGAGGTCGAGGTTCAGGCCCTCGACCGCGTGCGGGCGGTCGGCGCCCTTGGGGAGCGCGATCGTCAGATCGCGGACGCGGACGACCGGCTCGCTCATCGTGTCAGGCCCTCGCTTCGCGGCGGCGGAGGATGTCCGGGCCATCCTGCCCGAGATCCCAGAACAGCCCGGCCATGATCGCCAGACCCTCGCGGGTGCCGGAGGCGAGCATGTGCTCGTCGGGCCCGTGCTGGCGGCAGGCCGGGTAGGAATGCGGCACCCAGAGGGTCGGCAACCCTAAGATCTCCGAGAAGGCGTCGTTCGGCAGCGAGCCGCCGAGATTGGGCAGCAGCGCCGGCTTCTTGCCGGAGCTCGCCTCGATCGACTGGAGCGCCCACTCGACCCAGGGATCCTCCACCGGCAGCCGCGTCGCCTGGAACACCTCGGCGGCGCGGGCCGGCCTGACCTCGATCATCGGGAAGCCGTGCGCGTCGAGATGGGCGCGCACGTTCTGGATCAGGTTCTGCCAGTCGGTGCCGACCACGAAGCGCAGCTGCAGGGTCGCCTTGGCGTGGGGCGGCACGGCGTTGAGCGGGCCGTCCGGATCGCCGGTCTTGAAGGCCAGCACCTCCAGCGTGTTCCAGGCGAAGACCCGCTCGGCCGGGGTGAGGCCCGGCTCGCCCCAGTCGGAATCGATCGTGGGCGCGGTCGGGTCCTCGCCGACGCGGATGTCGGCCAAAGCCGCGCGCACGCCCTCGGGGATCGGCGGCGGCCGCAGGGCGTCCACCAGGATGCTGCCGCGCGCGTCGACCATCGAGGCGATCGCCGAGGCCAGCACCGTGCCGGGGTTGCGCAGCAGGCCGCCCCAGTTGCCGGAATGGTGCGGGCCCTCGCGCAGGTTCAGGCTCAGCTCGAAATTGTAGGCGCCGCGGGAGCCCAGGAAGAGGGTCGGGCGCTCGCCGTTGAGGCGGGGGCCGTCCGAGGCGATCAGCACGTCGGAGCGCAGGGACTCGGCCTGCTCCCGGCAGAACGGCCGCAGGCCCGGGGAGCCCGATTCCTCGCCCATCTCGATCAGCAGCTTCACGTTGAAGCCGAGATGGCCCTCGCGGGCCGCGATCACCTGCTCCAGGGCGGCTAGGTTGAGGACGTGCTGGCCCTTGTTGTCGGCGGTGCCGCGGCCGTACCAGCGGTCGCCCTCGACCACGATCTCCCAGGGGCCGAGGCCCTCGCGCCACTGCTCGGGATAGCCCCGCACCGTGTCGCCGTGGCCGTAGATCAGCACGGTGGGCAGGCCCATACCCTCGTGCCGCTCGGCGATCAGGAACGGGCCGTGCACCCCGTCCGGGTTCGGGAAGATTTCCGGGGTCTCGAAGCCGAGGCGGGCGACGAGGGGCGCGATGAAGGCGTCGAGATAGGCGCGGAGCGCCGCTTCCTGGCCGGGGGCCTGGCTCTCGGTGGGCATCGCCACGGCCTCCCGCAGGAGCGCGAGGAACGCGCCCGAATCGAAGGCCTCCGTGGCGCGCGCGATGGCGGCGTCTCGCGTCATGGTGTGTTTCCCGTGAAACATTTCGTTAATCTGCCGGCCGGCTCTGGCCCGGCGGAGGCGTCAATTGCGCGCCTCGGGCGCCGTGATGTCGCGCAGGCCGTCGCCCAGGAGATTGATCGCCAGCACGAGCAGGAGGAGCGCCACGCCCGGGATGGTGATCACCCAGGGCTGGAAGAACATGTACTGCTTGCCCTCGGCGATCATCAGGCCCCAGGAGGGCAGGGGCGGCTGCACGCCGAGCCCGAGGAACGACAGGGCGGCCTCCAGCAGGATCGCGTGGGCCATCTCCAGGGTCGCCACGACGATCAGGGCGTTCATGATGTTGGGCAGGATCTCCTGGCGGATGATCCGCAGGTCCGTGAGCCCCGCGGCGCGGGCGGCCGAGACGAAATCCTGGTTGCGGATCTGCTGGGTGGCGGCCCGGGTCACCACGGCGAAGCGGTCCCAGAGCAGGAAGCCCAGCACCAGCACCACCACCTTGAGCGAGCCGCCGACCAGCGCCGCCATGGCCAGCGCCACCAGCACCACCGGCATGGCGAGCCGCGTGGTGACGATGTAGCTCACCACCGAGTCGACCCAGCCGCCGAAATAGCCGGCGCAGAGCCCCAGCGTCGTGCCGATCAGCCCGGAGATCAGCGCCGCCGAGAGCCCGATCAGGAGGGAGATCTGGCCGCCGTAGAGCAGGCGGCTCAGGTAGTCGCGGCCGAGCTTGTCGGTGCCGAGCACGTGCGCCCAGGTGCCCTTGGCCTGCCAGACCGGCGGGATCAGGCGGCGGGACACGTCCTGCGCGTAGGGGTCGTGGGGCGCGATGAGCGGGGCGGCGAGCGCCGCCAGCACGATCAGCCCGAGGATCCCGGCGCCGATCAGGAAGCCGGTGTGGCGCAGGCCCCGCCGCAGGATCAGGCGGGTGGGGGAGGGGACCGGCGCCAGCGCGACCGGCGCGTCCGGGGGCAGGGCCGGGGCGGCGAGCGCCGCCGTGTCGGGGGGGAGGCTCATCGGCGGATCCTCACGACTGGCGCAGGCGCGGGTCGAGGAAGGCGTTCAGGAGGTCGGCGGCGAGCGTCAGGCCGATGTAGATCATGGCGAGCACCAGCACGATCGCCTGGACGACGGGGAAGTCGTTGCGGGCGATGGATTCCCAGGCGAGCTGCCCGAGGCCCTGGAGCGAGAACACCGCCTCGATCACGATCGAGCCGCCGAGCATGAAGCCGAACTGCACCGCCGACAGGGCGATCACCGGGATCACGGCGTTGCGCAGCGCGTGCCGGACCAGGATCTTCCGGGGCGGCAGCCCCTTGGCGCGGGCGGTGCGGACGTAGTCGGAGGCCAGCACCTCCAGCATGCCGTTGCGGGTGAGGCGCATCACCGCCGGCATCGCGTAGTAGCCGAGCGCCACCGCGGGCAGGACGAAGTTCTTCCACGTGGCGTTGCCGGAGACCGGCAGCCAGCGGAGATTGACGGAGAAGATCAGGATCAGCGTCAGGCCGAACCAGAAGCTCGGCATCGCCTGGCCGAGCACCGAGACGGCCAGTGCCGTCCGGTCGATCCACGTGTCCCGCTTCACGGCGGCGACGACGCCGAGCGGGATCGCCACGAACAGCGCGACGGCCAGCGCGATGATGCCGAGGTAGAGGGTGATCGGCAGGCGGGCGGCCAGCAGGTCGATCACGCTCTCGCGGAAATAGAAGGAGTTGCCGAAATCGAGGTGCAGCGCCCGCCAGCCCCAGGTGAGGAACTGGGTCAGCAGCGGCTGGTCGAGGCCGTAATCCCGGCGGATCTGCGCGATCTGGGGGCCCGTGGCCTCCGGGCCGGCGATGGCGGTGGCGAGGTCGCCCGAGAGGTGGAGGAGCAGGAAGCTCGCCACCGAGACGGTGACGGCCACCGCCAGGGCGACCAGCACGCGCCGGACCGTGAAGGCCAGCATGGCTCAGGCTCCTTCGTGGCGATCGGAGACGGATCGGTCGGCGCTCACGGCATCCGGACCGATCGCGGGTCCCCTCTCCCGTGCGGGAGAGGGACAGGGTGAGGGATGCGACCTCTCCGGACTGACCGGGCCCCTCACCCCAACCCGCTCCCGCACGGGAGAGGGGGCTCGGCGCGCCGCGGCCACCGCCGTCACTTCCACGACGCCGCGTAGAAGCGCGGCACCTCGTCGGGCTGGGCGGTGAAGTTGAGGTCCGACGTGAAGGCGTAGTTGGTCGAGTAGGAGAACATCGGCAGCGCGTAGGCTTCCGCGGCGATCCGCTGGAGCGCCTTGGCGTAGGCGGCCTTGCGCGTCTCCGGGTCGGTCGAGCCGTCGCCCTTCTGCAGATCCGCGATCACCTGCGGATCCTTGGTCAGATCCTCCTCGCCGCCGCGGAAATACACCCCGTCGAAGGCCGAGACGTCCAGCACCGAGAACGAGCCCCAGGTCTGGTAGCCGATCGAGGTCTTGCCGGCCCGCAGCGCGTCGCGGAACGCCGCGTAGCGCAGGTAGTTGAGCCGCGCCTTGATGCCGACGGCGCCGAGATAGCCGATCACCGCCTCGGCGTAGTCGCGCTCGCGATAGGCGCCGAGGTCGATCTCGAAGCCGTTTCCGTAGCCGGCTTCCTTGAGCAGCGCCTTGGCCTTGGCGGGGTCGTAGGGGTAGCGCATCACCCCCTGGTCGGTGCAGCCGAACTGGTCGACGAAGCACAGCGCGTTCATCACCCGCGAGGCGCCGCGCACGAGGTTGTCGACCATCGCCTTGCGGTCGATGGCGTAGGAGATCGCCTGCCGGACGCGCACGTCCTTGAGCGGCGAGTTCTCCTTGGCGCGGCCGAGCGTGTCGAACTGCAGGAAGCCGACCCGCATCGTCTCGGAATTGAGGACCGTGATGTTGGGCGCGGCGCGCAGCTGCTCGGCCTGGTCGCTCGGCACCCGCCAGATCCAGTCGACGCCGCCGGTCATCAGCTCGGCCATCCGGCTCTCGCCGTCCGGGATGACGCGGAACTGCAGCTTGCCGATCTTCGGCTTACCCAGAGGGCTCTCCGCCCAGTACTTGTCGAACCGCTCCATGCTGACGCCGCGGCCGCTGTCGACCTTGGTGATCCGGTAGGGTCCGCTGCCGACCGGCGCCTTGGCGAAGCCGTCGAGGCCGACCTTCTTGAAGTAGTTCGCCGGGAAGATCGGGGTCGGGCCGGCGAGGTACTCGAGCGCGGCCGGGAACGGCGCCTTGAGGTGGATGCGCACGCTGTGCGGGCCGGTCACCTCCACCGACTTCATCCAGTCGACGTTCTGGCGGGTGACCGTGCGCGCCTCGGGGGTCAGCACGTAGTTGAACGTGAAGGCCACGTCCTCGGGCCCGAGCGGGTCGCCGTTGTGGAAGACCACGCCCTCGCGGATCGTGAGGTCGAGGGTCGTGTCGTCCGCCCATGTCCAGGCGGTCGCCAGCATCGGCTTGTAGGTGCCGTCCTTGGGATCCCGGTACAGCAGCGTGTCCCAGCAGTTCCGGGCCAGGATCACGCCCTCGCGGGCGCTGTTGTGGTACGGGCTGACGTTCTCGGGCTCGCTGTCGGAGGCGTAGACCAGCGTGTCGTCGGCCTTGCCGGCGAGCGCCGGGTGCGCGGCCATCAGTGCGGCGAGCGAGGCGGCCAGGGTGGCGGCCCGGGTGAGAGTCCGTAGCGGCATGCAGGCTCCGACGGCGCGGCGGACAGGCCCGGCGGACGGTTCCGCGGGTGCCGCGTTTTTCACCCTGCCATGGTGTTGTGCATCTGGGATCGCAACAAGTAGAATTTGGCGAGTGCTGCGTTGCCGTATCGGCAATGTGCGCGGCACCATACAGCGTATCGAGCACGATAATGCAGAGCACGGGCCTGCGCTACTTCCTGGCCGTGGCCCGCACCGGCTCGATCGCGGCGGCCTCGGCCCAGCTCAACGTCGCGGCCTCGGCGATCAGCCGGCAGATCGCCAACCTCGAGGCCGAACTCGACTGCGTGCTGTTCGAGCGGCGCCCGCGCGGCATGGTGCCGAGCCCGGCCGGGGAGCTCCTGGCGCAGCACGCCCATCAGGTGCTGATCCGCTCCGAGCAGGTGGTCACCGAGATCCGGGAGCTCGAAGGGCTCGCCCGCGGGCTGATCCGGGTCGCCTGCTCCGAGGGCTTCTCCCTCGACATCGTGCCGAACGCGATCGCGGCCTTCCACGCCGACCATCCCGGCATCCGCTTCGAGGTCACGGTCCAGCCCCCGGCCCAGGTCACCCAGACGGTCGCGGCGGGGGATGCCGATCTCGGGATCACCTTCGCGCTGACGCCAACCGCGCAGGTCGAGGTTCTCTACGACGGGCAGGTCGACATGCTGGCGCTGGCCGCCCCCGACCACCCCCTCGCGCGGGCGCCGGCCCTGCGCCTCGTCGACCTGCTGCACTATCCCGTCGCCCTGCCGACCCGGGACACGACCCTGCGGCAGGTCTTCGACGCCGCCTGCGCGCACGAGGGCCTCACGGTCGAGCCCGTGCTGACCGCCAACAAGCTCTCGGCGCTGCTGCCCTTCGTGCGGCGGTCGCGCGGGCTGGCGCTGATGTCGGCCCTGTCGGTCCGGACGCCGCTGCGCCTCAACGAGCTGGTCAGCCTGCCGATCCAGTCCCGGGCGAGCCTCGCCCGCGGCATCAAGGTCCAGGCCATGCGCGACCGGCGGCTGCCCCGGGCGGTGCGGGCGTTCCTGCGCCAGCTGCTCGACGCGCTGCCGCCGCCGCGGTCGCCGTGACGCCGCCGTGACCCTCGACGCGCTCGGCCCGCGGCTCTGCATCCTGGGACCGTCGAACAGCGGCAAGTCCACCCTGGCGGTCGCCGTCGCGCGGGCGCGCGGCCTGCCGCCGGTCCACCTCGACCGGCTGTACCACCGGCCGGGCACCGACTGGGAGCCGCGGCCCTTCGCGGAGTTCCAGGCCCTGCACGACGCGGCGATCCGCGAGCCCCGCTGGGTCATGGACGGCACCTACGCCCGGTGCCTGCCGCAGCGTCTGGCGCGGGCGACGGGCGTGATCCTCCTCGACGTCCCGACCGCCACCGGCCTGATCCGCTACCTGCGCCGGTCGTGGTTCGTGCGTGACCGGCCTGGCGTCCTCGACGGCGGCCGGGACAGCGTGAAATGGGCGATGATCCGCCACATCGCCGTCACCGAACGCGGGAACCGCGCGCGCGACGCGGCCCTGTTCGACCGCATCGCCCTGCCCAAGATCCGGCTGGCCACGGGGGCCGCCCTGGCCGGCTTCTACCGCGCGGAGGGGCTGAGCCGGTGACCCGGACCGCTCAGGCGCCGCCCCGGGCGGCCGCGACGGCGCAGCTATGGTCCATCACGTCCTCGGCGCTGGCGCTCGGCGCCCGGTAGGCCAGCAGGATGTAGCCCGGCTCGGGATCGCCGGGGGGCGTGGCGAGCGCCGCGAAGCTCGTCCGGTGCAGGTCGGGCCGGGCGCCCGGCAGGGTGTGAAGGGCCGCGAACGGGTTGAACTGCGCGGCCTCCGCCTCCGGCACGCGCAGGGCGTAGTAGCGGTCGCCGGCCAGCGGCACCGGGAAGCGGCTCCAGGTGTGGCGCACCTGCCGGCCGTGCGCCCGGACGGCCTTCAGCACGCTCGGCTTCAGGCAGTCGAGGTGGATGTGGAGCTGGTCCTGGCTGCGGCCCCGGGCCGAGTTGACCGCGAGCCCGACCTCCGCGGGGGTGAGCCTCCCCTTCAGCGCGTCCGACACGAGCGGCCGCGCCGCCAGGGCCGCCCGCCAGTAGGCCGCACCCCGCGGCCCGCGCAGGACCGGCGCCTCCAGGCCCGGCACGGTGTCGGTCGGCATGACGACGCTGTGGGTCGGCTCGCCGGGCGCGCGCAGGACCGCCGAGCCCGGCCGCGTCCCGTCCCCGAGATCGACCGAGAGGCACGGGAAGGTCCGGTTGGCGAGCCGCTTGGCGAGCACGCAGGTCTTCAGGGCCGCCCACAGGACGTCGCGGCTCGGGTCCGGCGCGGCGGTGGCCGGTGCCGCGGCGGCCGACAGGGCCGCGACGAGGAGGGCGGCGGGCGGCGCGCGGCGCATGGGGACTCCCGGTGAGGCCGGCGCGTCCGGCCCGGCCCTCCGCGATAGCCGATCCGGGGCCGCGCCGGCAAAGGATCCGCGGGCCCTGACGCCGCACCGGGAAACCCGCTATGCCGGCGGTCGCAGAGTCCCCGCCAAGTCTCAGCCAAGCCTCCGCCAAGTCCCCGCCAAGTCCCAGCCAAGTCCCCGCCGGAATGCCGCGATGACGCCCGCGCTCACCCCCACGCTCACCCCCGACCTCGCCGCGCGCTTCGCCGCCGTCGCCCTCGGCCATGTCGGCCGCGAGTATCCGAACAAGCCGGGGCACGTCCTGGCCGGGCCGGCCGATGCCCGCACCCCCGCGGCCCTGCACCCGGCCTTCCACGGCAGCTACGATTGGCATTCCTGCGTCCACGGCACGTGGCTGCTGGCGCGGGTGCTGCGGCTGTTCCCGGACGGCCCGCAGGCCGCGGCGATCCGCGCCCGGTTCGACGCGCAGCTGACCCCCGGGACGGTGGCGGGGGAATGCGCCTACTTCGCCGCCCCGACCGCCCGGGGATTCGAGAGGCCCTACGGCTGGGGCTGGCTCCTGAAGCTCGCCGACGAACTCTCCGCGCTCCCGGAGCGCCGCTGGTCCGAGGCCCTGGCGCCGCTGGCCGGGCTGATCGTCGGTCGATTCGCGGAGTTCCTGCCGGTGGCGACCTACCCGGTGCGGGTCGGGACCCACTTCAACACCGCCTTCGCGCTGCGCCTGGCGGCCGATTACGCGGAGGGCGCCGGGGATGCCGCGCTGATTGCCCTGCTGCGCGACACCGCCGTCCGCTGGTACGGGGACGACGCGGATTGCCCGGCCTGGGGCGAGCCCGGCGGCGACGACTTCCTCTCCTCGGCGCTGATCGAGGCGGAGTGCATGCGCCGCCTGCTGCCGCCCGCGCGCTTCGCGCCCTGGTTCGACCGGTTCCTGCCCGGTCTCGCGGCGTCCCGGCCGGCGACCCTGTTCCGCCCGGCCCGCGTGACCGACCGCTCGGACGGGAAGATCGCCCATCTCGACGGGCTGAACCTCAGCCGCGCGTGGTGCTTCCGCGCGCTCGCCGCGTCCCTCGGTCCGGACGATCCCCGCCGGCCGCCACTCCGCGCGGCCGCGGAGGCGCACCTCGCGGCGGGCCTCCCGCACGTCACCGGCGACTACATGGGCGAGCACTGGCTCGCGACCTTCGCGCTGCTGGCCCTCGAGGCCGTCGCGGGCGACACCCAGGGCGGCGGGAAGACTTTCTGAGAGATTCTTGAGAACTGTCCGTCGCGGGCTCCGTCGAGCACTGGCGGTGGACAGCAAAAAAAGGACCGTCCCCGGGGAGAACGGTCCGGAAGTCTAGGGAGGAAACGCCCACGAGGGGCTGCAAGACAGCGACGCCGTCGCTGTGTTGCCTCCCGTCAACCCGACAGGGGCGGCCTTGTTCCTGGCTCCGGTCCGCCGCGCGCCAGGGCCAGCCCGGCCGGGACCGCCGCGAGGCCGGCGGGGCGGCGCGGCTCGCCGGGGCCGAACTCGGCGCGGTAGGTCCGCTCCAACGTCATCAGCCCCCGCAGCGGCCCCTCGGCGAGGTCGAGCAGCCGCGCGTCGCGCCAGCGCAGGGTGCGGCCGAGGCGGCGCCGGAACCAGCGCCCGCGCTCCTCCTCGACGAGCAGGATCAGCTTGCCGGTCCAGGTCCGGCGGAACCAGAAACGTCCGGTCAGCGGCATGGCGGTCGAGGCCCCGGCGGTCGATGGGCGATAGACTACAGCCGGATCGGATCCGCGGGAATATTGCCGTCCAGACCGCGGATGAATTCTAGCGAAGTCTGTTAATCGGAGCCGACGGCGGGTCGGGCCCGGGAGGCCGGCTGCCGCCCCCGCTGCGCCGTCTCGTAGAGGATCTGGGCGAGCTGCTCGGCCGAGTAGGGCTTGCGCACGAGGGCGAAGCCGTGGGCGTCGTCCTTGGCGAGGACGTGGCTGTAGCCCGACGTCAGCACCACCGGCAGGTCGGGACGGTGGGTCCGGAGCTGCCGGGCGAGGGCGAAGCCGCCCATCCCCGGCATGACCACGTCGGAGAAGACCACGTCGAACCGGTCCGGCGCCCGGTCGAGCTCGGCCAGCGCCTCCTCGGCGGATTTCGCCCAGACCGGCGCGTGGCCCAGATCCTCCAGGATCTGGGTGCAGAAGCGCCCGACCCCGAGATTGTCCTCCACGACGAGGATGCACAGGCCCCGCCGCGGCTCCGCCGCCCGGTCGGACGCGCGGTCGGCCTCGGACGGCGCGGCGGGGGCCTCGACCTGCGGCAGGTAGAGCGAGAAGGTCGTGCCGTGGCCGAGCGCGCTCGCCACGTCGATGTCGCCGCCCGACTGCTTGGCGAAGCCGATCACCTGGCTGAGGCCGAGGCCGGTGCCCTTGCCGACCTCCTTGGTGGTGAAGAACGGCTCGAAGATCCGCCCCAGATCCGCGTCCGGGATGCCGGCGCCGGTGTCGGAGACCCGCACGGCCACGAACGGCCCCGTCGCGCCGGCATGCCCGCGGATCGGCGGCATCGGGCTGTCGCCCTCCAGCCGCAGGATCAGTGACCCTTCCCCGTCCATGGCGTCGCGGGCGTTGACCGCCATGTTGATCAGCGCGGTCTCGAACTGGCTCTCGTCGGCGCGCACGTAGCGGGGTGTCTCCGGCAGGTCGATGGTGACGCGGATGCGCGCGCCGGTGACCGAGTCGAGCATGTCGGCGATGCTGCGCAGGCGCGCGCCGATGTCGAACACCTGGGGCTTCAGCGCCTGGCGCCGGGCGAAGGCGAGGAGCTGGCCGGTGAGCTTGGCCGCCCGGTCGACCGTGTCGGAGACGGCGTCGAGGTAGCGGCGCCGGCGCTCCTCGGCCAGCTCCGGCCGGCGCAGGAACTCCACGGAGGATCGGATGATGGTCAGGAGGTTGTTGAAGTCGTGCGCCACCCCGCCGGTGAGCTGGCCGATGGCCTCGAGCTTCTGGGACTGGCGCAGGGCCTCCTCGGCCTGGCGCTGCTCGGTGATGTCGCGCCCGAAGCCGTAGAACAGCCCGTCCTCCGGCACGACGGTCCAGAGCACCCGCCGCCGGTCGCCGGCGCGGGTCAGGCACGACAGTTCCACATCCTCGACCCGGCTGTCCGCGCAGAGCGGGCGCAGCGCCGCCTCCGCCGCCGCGCGCTCGGTGGGGGCGAGGAAGTCCAGGGCCGCCCGCCCGATCGTCTCGGCCTCGGACCAGCCGAGCGCCCGGCTCCACGAGGGGTTCACCGACTGGACCTGCCCGGTCCGGTCCGAGACGAGCTTCAGCACCGGCGACAGCGTCCAGACCCGGTCGCGGTCGCGGGTCTGGGCGGCGACCTGCGCCTCCAGGTGCTCCGCCCGGGACTGGAGCAGGACCTCGTTCCGCTTCCGCTCGGAGACGTCGTGGGCGAAGACGTAGAACCCGTCGACGCTTCCGTCCGGTCCGCGGCGCGGGAGGTAGCGGGTGTCGGCGATCCGGGCCTGCCCGTTCGGGAAGGTCCAGGCCCACTCCTCGCGGACCTCCTGACCGGCGAGCGCCCGCTCGATGCCGGCGCGTCGGGCCTCGAACGCGCCGGGGCCGAGGAGGTCGCGAACGGTCCGCCCGACGACGGCGTCGGGGGTCTGGCCGGTCCAGGTCTCGTAGGCGGCGTTCGCGAACCGGTAGGTCAGGTCGCGGTCGATGAAGGCGATCAGGACCGGCATCGCGTCCGCGACCAGCCGGAGCTCCGCCTCGCGGGCCCGCAGCGCGTTCTCGCCCCGGCGGCGCTCGGTGATGTCGTTGAACAGGATCGCGACGCGGTTCCGCGCCGGCCCGTCGACCCGGTAGGCGTGCACGTCGTACCAGCGGCCCAGCGCCGCGGCGGCCTGCTCGAACCGGACCGGCTCGCCGGTCAGGGCGACCCGGCCGTAGAGGTCGAACCAGTGCTGCTCGTGGTCGGGGGCGAGGTCCCGCATCCAGCGGCCCACCGCCTCCCGCAGGCCGGTCTGCCGCTCGAAAGCGGGGTTGACCTCCAGGAAGCGGTAGTCGACGGGCCGGTCGCCGTCGGCGAACTTCACCTCGATGAGGCAGAAGCCGGCATCGATGAAGGTGAACAGCGAGCGGTAGCGCTCCTCGTTCCGGCGCAGGGCCGCCTCGGCGTTCCGGGATTCCAGCTGCGTCATCACCGTCCGGGCGAGCGCCATCAGGATGAAGCGCTGCTGGTCGGTGAGCGTGCGCGGGACGCGGTCGAGGACGCAGAGCGTCCCGATCGCCCAGCCGTCCGGCGTCACAAGGGGCACGCCGGCGTAGAAGCGCAGGTGCGGTTCGCCGGTCACGAGGGGGTTGGCGGCGCTCTCCGGCTCCGCGGCCAGATCGGGCAGCACGAGGACGCCGTCCGCGCGCATGGCCTCGGTGCAGAAGCCGAAATCGAGCGGCATCGTCCGGGCGGCGTGGCCGAACGCGGCCTTGATCCACTGCCGGTCGGCGTCGACGAAGTTGATGTGGGCCATCGGCGTGCCGCAGGCCTGGGCGGCCATCTCGGCGATCTCGTCGAACGCGCGCTCCGGTGGCGTATCGAGGATCGCGTAGGCGCGCAAGGCGGCGAGCCGCTGGGGATGCCGGGGCTCGAAACCCGACGGGCGGGGTATTGTCTCGTTCGGCGACACGGGGTCGTCATAGCCTACGCTCCCGCTTCTCCCTAGTGAAACTCTGCATCACGCGTCCGACGGCGGGACCAGCGCAAGCATTCCGCGTTCGTCCAATACTCGACATTCATCTCAAATTGTCGGCGGCGGCGCGGTTTCACGGTCGCCGTCCAAGTCTTGCCGGTGCGGCCGACCGGGCTTCGGGCACCTGCCGGGATCTCGTCCTGCGGCGCCCGTCGGAGCCGCGCGACGCGATCCGGCGGGCGCCGCGCGGCCCTTGTGGATCGGATCGCCGCGGTCGGGAGCCCGCGGGGCGGGTGCGGCGTTGCCGGCTCACAAGGGATGGGTTCGGATCAGGCATGGCCAAGCGCAGGACGAAGGCGGGCGCCCAGCAGGGGCTGGAGGACGCGCCGCTGATGCCCACCGGCGCCCTGGCGGTCGCGCTCCTGGCCTTCGCCGAGGGGCCGGGGCCGGTGGTGCACGTCGCCCGGGACGCCCGCCGCCTCGAGGATCTCGCCGCGACCCTGCGGGCGCTGGAGCCCGACGCGCGGGTCGCGGTCTATCCCGAGTGGGACTGCCTGCCCTTCGACCACGCCTCGCCGTCGCGGGCGACGATGGGCGCCCGGGCCGCCGTGATGCGCTGGCTGACCGACCGGGACGCGCTGCCGGACTTCGTTCTGACGACCGCCCCCGCCCTCGTGCAGCGCGTGCCGCCGCCGGAGACCTGGGCCTCGGCCCGCGTGACGCTCCGGGTCGGCGACCCCCTCGACGTCGCGGCCGCCACCGCCGACCTCAAGCGCCTCGGCTACATCCTCGACGAGCGGGTCGACGAGCCGGGCGAGATCGCCGTCCGCGGGCGCACCGTGGAGGTGTTCCCCGCCGCCGCGCCGCGGCCGTGCCGGATCGAGCACGCGGAGGGCCGCGTCACCGCGATCCGCTCCTACGACCCGATCTCGCAGCGCTCGGTGGCGGAGGCCGACGAACTCGTCATCGACCCGGCCACCGAGATCATCCTGGAGCCCGGTTCCGGCCAGAGCTTCGAGCCGTTCACCGGGCAGGAGCACCGCCTGGACCGCTACTACCCGCGCCTCGTGACGCTCCTCGACTACGTGCCCGAGGCGCGCCTCGCGGTCGAGGACGGCACGCAGGCCCGGATCGACGCGTTCTTCGAGCAGATGGACGAGGCGCGGGGCCGGATGAAGGGCCGCGACGCGCCGGCGGGGCCCGGCGCCGGCCTCTACCTGGCGCCGGAGGCGTGGCGCGCCATCGTGGCGGCCCACGGCCGGCTCACCGCCACCGAGGCGGCCGGGGAGCCGCGCGCCATGCCGCGCTTCGCCGGGGAGCGCCGGCCCGGCACGGCCTTCGCCAAGGTCCTGCGCGCGCGGCTGAAGGCCGGCGACGTCGTCGTGCTCGCCGGCTCGGTCCGGCCGCTCCGGCGCCTCGTGCGCCAGGCGGGCAAGATCGCCGAGCGCCCGATCCGGCTGATCGACGCCTGGGCCGACGTGGCCGAGGCGGCGCCCGGCGACGTCCTCGCCCTGGAGGCCCCGCTGGCGGCCGGCTTCCGGGTGCCCGAGCAGGGCGCCAGCGTGATCGCCGCCGCCGACCTGTTCGGTCCGGAGGCCGCCGTCACGGGCGGCGCCCGGGCGATCCTGCCGATGGGCGAGGTCGACCTGCGCCCCGGCGACGTGGCGGTCGACCGGGACCACGGCCTTTGCGTGTTCGAGGGGCTGGAGCCCGTCTCGGCGCCGAGTGCCGCGCCGAGTGCCCCGCCGAGTGCCGCGCCGGGGGCAACGCAGGACGGGGCGCCCTCCGAGGCCCTGCGCCTGCGCTTCGCCGGCGACGCGATCCTGATGGTGCCGGTCACGCAGGCCGATCGGATCTGGCGCTACGGGTCGGAGCCCGACGCCGTCACCCTCGACAAGCTCGACGGCGGCACGTGGCCCCGGCGCCGCCTGGAGGCCGAGGCCACCATGGCGCGGACCGCCCGCCTGATGCTGGAGGCCGCCCGGGCCCGCCGGGAGACCGAGGCGCCGGTCCTGGCGCCGCCGGCCAGCGAGATGGAGCGGTTCGCCGCCGGCTTCGGCTTCGCCCCGACCCCCGACCAGGCGGCGGCGGTCGACGCGCTGATGGCCGACCTCGCCTCCGGCCGCCCGATGGACCGGCTGGTCTGCGGCGATGTCGGCTTCGGCAAGACCGAGGTGGCGCTGCGGGCGCTCGCGGCCGCGATCTTCTCCGGCAGGCAGGCGGCGCTGATCGCGCCGACCACCGTGCTGGCGCGCCAGCACGCCGAGACCCTGCGCCGCCGCTTCGGCCGGTTCGGCGTGGAGGTGGCGCAGCTCTCGCGCCTCGTGGCCCCGGCCGAGGCCAAGCGCGTCAAGGCGGGGCTCGCCGACGGCACGATCCGGCTGGTGGTCGGCACCCACGCCCTCGCCGGCGGCGGGGTGGCGTTCGCCGATCTCGGCCTGACCGTGATCGACGAGGAGCAGCGCTTCGGCGCCAAGATGAAGGCCGACCTGCGCCGCCTCGCGGAAGGCGGCCACGTGCTGACGCTCACCGCGACGCCGATCCCCCGCACCCTCCAGGCGGCGCTCGTCGGCCTCCAGAGCCTCAGCGTGCTCGCCACGCCGCCGGCTCTGCGCCAGCCGGTCCGGACCGTGGTGGCGCCCTTCGACGCCGAGGCGGTCCGCGAGGCGCTCATCCGCGAGCACCGGCGCGGCGGCCAGAGCTTCGTGGTCTGCCCGCGGATCGAGGACATCGCCCCCATGGCCGAGCGCCTGCGGGCCCTCGTGCCGGGCCTCGACATCCTGGTGGCGCACGGGGATCTCAAGCCCTCCGCCATGGACGAGGTCATGGTCCGGTTCGCGGAGGGCGACGGCGACGTCCTGCTCGCCACCGCCATCGTGGAGAGCGGCCTCGACGTGCCGCGGGCCAACACCATGCTGGTCTGGGAGGCCGCCCGGTTCGGCCTGGCGCAGCTCCACCAGCTCCGGGGCCGCGTCGGCCGCGGCCCGCGCCGCGGCACCGTCCACCTGCTCAGCGACCCGGCCGCGCCCCCGCCGGCGGCGGCGCTCCAGCGCCTGCGCGCCCTGGAGGCCCTCGACCGCCTCGGGGCCGGCTTCGCGGTCAGCGCCCGCGACCTCGACCTGCGCGGCGCCGGCGACCTCGTCGGCGAGGATCAGGCGGGGCACGCCAAGCTCGTGGGGCTCGGCCTCTACCAGCACCTCCTGCAGCTGGCGCTCACCGCCGCCAAGGGCGAGCGCGCCGAGGATTGGAGCCCGGAGATCGAGCTCGGCCTGCCGAGCCGGATCCCCGAGGACTACGTCCCCGAGCCCGAGATCCGCCTCAGCCTCTACACGCGCCTCCTGCGCCTGCAGGATGCCGAGGCGATCGAGGCGCTCGCCGGCGAAGTCGAGGACCGGTTCGGCGCGGCCCCCGCGCCGGTGCTCGCCCTGTTCGACCTCGCGCGGCTGCGCGCGGCCTGCTGCGCGCTGGGCGTCGCCCGGCTCCGGGGCGGCCCGCAGGGCGTCGCGGCCGACCTGCGCCCCGACCGGCCGCTGACCGCGATGGCCGCCGAGGCGGGGATCGTGCTGCGCGATGGGCGGGTGGTGTGGAAGCGGCCCTGCCCGGATTCGGCCGCCTGCACGGCGCTCGCGACCGACCTCCTGGAGCGCATCCGCGCCGTCCGGGAGAGTGCGGCCTGACGGCGCCGGGCGAGGGCGCTGCCGATCTGCGGTTGATCTTGCATCGTCCGCTTCAAGCCGCCACAGGCTGTCGCGCCAACAACGCGAACGGGAGTGTCCCATGCACGTGACGATCGAGCAGGCCGAGAAGGCGATCGCGGCCGCCCGCGCCAAGGCCGTGGAGCTCGGCACCCAGATGTGCATCGCGGTGGTCGATTCCGGCGGGAACCTCAAGGCGTTCCACCGCATGGACGATGCCTGGGTCGGGTCGATCGACATCGCCCACAAGAAGGCCAAGACCTCGGTGTTCTTCGGCATGATGACCGGCCAGATCGGCCAGCTGTCCCAGCCGGGCGGCCCGCTCTACGGGATCGAGCACTCGAACGACGGGCTGATCACCTTCCCGGGCGGGATCCCGATCGTCGATGCCGACGGCGTGATGTCGGGCGCCATCGGGGTCAGCGGCTCGACGGTGGAGAACGACCACACCGTCGCGGAGGCCGGCGCCAAGGCCATCGGCCGGACCGAGCTGCCGGCCCATCCCTGGCGGACCTGAGCCGGAAGGCCTGTCAGGGGTCGCGCCGCGCCAGCGCGCGGCCGATCCCGAGGAGCAGCATCCCCGAGACCGACCGCAGATAGGGGTCGCCGTGGCGCTCCAGCGCCGCGTGGATCTGGATGCCGTGGTCGGCCGCGGCGTTCAGGTCCGCCCCGCTCGCCGCCCCGCTCATCGTGCCGTTCGTGGCGCCGCTCGTGGCGCCGTTCGTGCTGCCGGTGACCACCGCGGCCCGGATCCCGTGCCGGTGGAGGTCCGTGACGTCGATATAGGCCCCGCGCCCGTGCAGCCGGCCGTCCGAATCGGGCGACAGGCAGCCGCGGTTGAGGATCCAGCGGGTCTCGCCAGTCCCGGTCACGACGCGGAATTCGAGGGAGACCGGGCCGCCGGTGTGGCGGACGTGGCGGATCCGGCCGAACACCCAGTCCCGGTCCGCCGGGTGGATGCGGCCGAGAGCGGCGTCCAACGGCAGCGGTGTCCCGGCGAGCCCCGGATCCCCCGCCATCAGCGAAGCCGCGCCCGAATCCAGCACGGACCGGCCGGCCCGGACGTCCGTATCCCAGACCCCGACGAATCCGGCGGCCTGCAGGGCATCGGCTGCCGTGGAAGTCAGCGCCATGGAATCTCCTCCGAACTGGCTACAATCTGAGATTGTATGGTGGCGGACAGACTGATCCGCAGCACATGCGGCTCACAACGCCGAAGTCCAGGATCGGCTGCGCGATCGGCTTCTGACACGGCGTCGCGGACCCGCGCCACCGGGTTGCATTGCGGATGACAAGCATTCGATTCCGGGCAATCCCGTTCTCGACAATCATCGTCGCCCCGGTTCGGCACAAAGACCGGATTCAGAGCGCCGCGTTGCGGACAATTCGATCACAAATGATCGGTAGACGCCGCAATCCGGCGGAAATCCGCACTTCTGCCCGTGGATCGCCGGGCGCCACCCGGCGCCGGCGGCGCCCGACAGCGGGGACGCGCGCCGGGCCTGCCCTGGTGCGGGTTGCCGGTGCGCCGTAACCTGCACCTTCCGGTACGCATTCGGCCGAGAGGCCCGCAGCAGAGACGCCATGGACCGCACGGTGGACCGCATCAATCTCCCGCTCTCGCAGGACCGGCTCTGGGCCAGCCTGATGGACCTCGCCCGGATCGGCGCGCTGCCCAACGGCGGCAACGACCGGCAGGCCCTGACCGACCGCGACGCCGAGGGGCGCGCCCTGTTCCGGCGCTGGGGCGAGGCGGTGGGGCTGACGCTCACCGTGGACCGGGTCGGCACCATGATCTTCCGCCGTCCCGGGCGGGATCCGAGCCGCAGGCCCGTGGCGATCGGCAGCCACCTCGACACCCAGCCCACCGGGGGCAAGTTCGACGGGCCGCTCGGCGTGCTCGCCGGGCTGGAGATCATGCGCGCCCTGCACGAGGCCGGGATCGAGACCGAGGCGCCGCTCCTGCTGATCAACTGGTGCAACGAGGAGGGCGCGCGCTTCGCGCCGCCGATGAGCGGCAGCGGCGTCGCCATGGGCATCGTCCCGGAGGCCGACATCCTGGCGACCCGGGACCTCGCGGGCCACGCCTTCGGCGACGAACTGCGGCGCATCGGCTGGCAGGGGACGGCCGACCCGGCCGCCCTGCGGGAGATCGGCGCCTATTTCGAGCTCCACATCGAGCAGGGCAAGCGCCTGGAGGATGCGGGCCTCACCATCGGGGTGGTCGACCGGGCGCTCGCCCAGATCTGGTACGAGATCACGGTGCTAGGCGAGGAGGCCCATGCCGGCAGCCCCATGGCGGGCCGGCGCGACGCGATGATGGCCGCGGCGGCGCTGATCGCGTCGCTGGAGGGCATCGCGGAGGCGGCGGTCGGCGCGGGCGGGGAGCGCGGCCGCGCCACCGTCGGCGTGCTGCGGGCGGAGCCGGCGAGCCGCAACATCACGCCCGGCCGGGTCTGGTTCAGCCTCGACACCCGCCACGGCGACACCGCGCAGCTGGAGGCGATGGGCGCGCAGATCCGGGCCCGGGCCGACGCCCTGGCGGCGGAGCGCGGCGTCGCCGTCCAGGTCGCGGAGTTCTGGCGGGCGCCGCCGACCCCGTTCGACCCGGTCCTGGTGGACCGCGTCCAGGCGGCGGCCGAGGCGCGGGGCCATGCCTGGACGCGGATGCCGACCGCGATCTACCACGACGCCGTCTACTGCGCCCGCGCGGTGCCGGCGGCCCTGGTGTTCTGCCCCTGCCACGGCGGGATCAGCCACAACGAGGCCGAGAGCATCACGCCGGGCTGGGCCGGAGCCGGTCTGGAGGTTCTGGCCGACGCGGTGCTGGCGACGGCGGGCCTCGCCGGTCCTCGGGCCGGGCAGGCCTGAGCGCGGCGCCGCCGAGCGCGCACGAACGGAGACTGGGTTCTCGCATGTCCGACGACAACGTCATCCGCCCCGCCTTCGGCGTCCCCCGCAATCCGGCGCCGGAGCCCGATCCGGTTCAGGCGCCCCTGCGCGTCTTCGGCACGGGGGCCGGCCACCGGGTCGGCCTGATCCACGACCCGTCGGCGGTCGAGGGCGACGTCATCCGGATCGTGGTCGGTCCCGAGGACGAGCCGGGGGTCGAGACCGTGGCGCTGCTCCCCGCCGACGCGGAGGCCGAGGCCGAGCGGATCGGCTTCGCCATCCTGCGGGCGCTGGAGGTGGTCGAGGGCGCGGTCTGAGCCGCGCCCGGCGCGCCGGCCGGATCGCGGTCTGAACCGAAGGGTGGGCGGTGCGCGTTCTCGGAGGGCGTGAGCGGCCGGCGCGAACGGTCGCCGGATCGCCGGGAGGGACGGATGACGGGCGCTCGGATCAGCAGCACGGAGATCGCGATCCCCGCGCGGGCCGGACTGGTCTGGTCGGTGCTGACGGATCTGGATTCCTACCCGGCGTGGAACCCGTACATCCGCAAGGCGGAGGGCCGCCTGCGCGAGGGCGCGCGCTGGCGCCTGGAGCGGACCCTGAACGGCCGCGCCTACCGGGCGCGCCAGGTGACGGTGACCTGCTGGGAGCCCGGCCGGCGGCTCACGTGGCGCGGCGGCATCCCGACGCCGCCCCTGCTCATCGGCGAGCACGAGGTCCGGATCACCGAGACCGCCGACGGCGTCCGCCTCGTCCAGGCCGAGACCGTCGCGGGCCTGCTCGCCCCCGGCCTGTTCCCGTGGCTGCGGACGCGCATGCAGGCCCGGTTCGCCGCGATGAACGAGGCCCTGCGCGAGGAGGTCGCGCGCCGGCTGGCCGAGAGCGCCTGACCGCCCCAGGCCCGTCCCGGCCGCCTCAGGCTGGCCCGATCAGGCGACCGGCTTCGGCTTGACGATCGGCGAGCGGGTCAGGCTCTCGATCGCGCGTCCCGGCCGTCCGGCCTTGCGGGCGATCTCCTCCTCCTGCTCTTCGATGAGCTGCCGGGCGGGCTCGTCGCCGTCGAGGCCGCCGAGGATCTCGGCCGGCACGCGCCGGTTCGAGGCCCGGGACCCGTCCGTGAAGACGATATCGAACAGAACGGAGCCCCGCTCCTGCGGTCTCGACTTGATGCGCTTGGCCATAGGTGCTGATACGCCGCCGGAATCGGTCGCGGCAAGGCGCGGTGCCGGGCGGGGGGTTGCGCGGCGCGCACTGCCGGGCCCGCGCGCCGCCCCGCTCCCGCCGCGATCCCTCCGCCGCCCGCACGACAGGGCGCCGGCAACCGAGGACGCGCGCGTGATACCCTGGGTTCATCTCGATACCGGGTCCGTGCCCGGCGGCGGCACCGACCTGCGCCTGATGCGGCGCGGCGACGAGTTCGCCATCATGGCCGACACGATCGAGCTGATGAACAACCGGCGCAGCGGCTCGGAGGTGGCGCTCGCGGCGATGACCTGCGCGCGGCTCCGGGACAGGCCCCGGGCCCGGATCCTGATCGGCGGCCTCGGCATGGGCTTCACCCTGCGGGCGGCCCTCGAAGGCCTCGGGCCGGAGGCGCAGGTGGTGGTGGCCGAGCTGGTGCCCGCCGTGGTCGCCTGGGCCCGGGGGCCGCTCGCCCACGTCTTCGCCGGCTGCCTCGACGATCCGCGGGTCGACCTGCAGGAGGCCGACGTCAACCGCCTGATCCAGGCCGGCCCGGAGCGCTACGACGCGATCCTGCTCGACGTCGACAACGGCCCGGAGGGGCTGATGCGCAAGGCGAACGACCGGCTCTACGACAATTGGGGCCTCAAGCGCGCCCGCTGGGCCCTGCGGCCGGGCGGCATCCTGGGCGTCTGGTCGGGCGCCCCGGACCGGAAGTTCAAGAGCCGCCTGCAGCGCTCCGGCTTCGCGGTCGACGAGCAGCGCGTGCACGCGAGCGGCCGGGGCAGCGGCCCGAAGCACGTGGTCTGGCTCGGGACCCGGACCGAGGGGCGGGCCGAAGGCCCGGGCCAGGGGGACCAGCGCCGGAGCGACGACCGGGCGGCGGGCGGCTCCGGACCGCGCGGTCCGGCCCAGGGCCGGCGGCGGCCGGCGCGCTAGGGCGGCCCTCGAGAGTGCCGCGGCGGTCCGGACGACGGGCGTCTCCGGTCCGGGCAACCCCGCCACGCCCCTGTGCCGCGCGGGAAAGGGGCTCCGCGCGGCGGACGGTCCGGGCTCGGCGATCGCGCCCCCGCCCCGACCCGGAACGGCTCCGCCGGCCGGGGCTGCCGCGCACGGTCGCACCCCCTGTCCCGGCGCGGGACGCTCACGCACATTCCCGGCATGGGTGCGACGGGCGGGCATCTCTACACGGTCGAGGTCAGGCCGAGCCGGCATGATCCCGGCCGCTTCACCTGGGCGATCCGCGACCGCGGCAAGCTGGTCCGGGGGTCGTACCGCCCTCACACGTCCGAGCACGCGGCGCGCGCCGTCGCGGAGGCCGAGATCGAGCGCCTGATCGGCCAGGACGGTCGGGCCGGCGGCGCCTAGACCCGTTCCTCGCGCGGCCCGATTTCAGGTCCGCTCGAAGGGTGACGCGCGCCGCGCGGTCGACGCCCTCGCGGCCCCCGCGCGGCACCATGCGGAATTCGCATGGCCGCGCGGTCGGACCCGGGCACATATGCATGCCTCCGCGCCGCCCGATCCATTGCATGCCGCAATGCGGCAATCTATGTTTGCATTGCGGGATGGCGATGGCGTCGCGATCCCGCTGCCCTTCTTGGGCGTTTCCTCCCTAGACTTCGGGCCGCTCCTTCGGGAGTGGCCTTTTTTGTTCGCGCCGTCCGACCCGCGACGCGGTCGGTTCGGCGACGTGTCGCCCGAGCGGAACTCGGAGCTTGGCGGTACGTTTTTCCGCCATGGAACACTATCGCTCCACCCTCGGGACCACTGCCGTTGCCGTATTCGGGCTCGTGGCGGCCGCGCATATTCTGCATCCGGGCAATTACGAGGTGCAGACGCGCCCCGCACGTCCGGCCGTGACGGACGTGGCATCGGTCACGCGGAGCGCCTGGGTCGATCCGCCGGCCAAGCTGGCCGCGCCGGAGACCACCGGCGCGCTGGCGGCCGTCCCGGCGCCGCGGGTGGCGGCGGCCGTCCCGGCCACAGCCATGCCGGCCGCACCGCTCCCCGCCGAGATGGCGCGCCCGGCCGAGCCGCCGCGCAAGACCGCGGCGCACCGCGCGAAGGGAACGGAGCGCGGCGTCCATCGGGCAGCACGCCTCCGCCACGCCGCCGTCGTCCGCACCGCGGAGTCCGACCGGCCGGCGGCCGCCGCGCCGCAGACCGCGCCGGTGGCCGCCCCGTCGCAGAAGATCGATCCGATCGGCGACATCATCCGCGGCCTCGGCTTAGGCCGGGACGGCTGAGCCGGTCCCGGGGCCCGAATTCCTACTCGACGTGGAGGGTGAGCTTCATCTTCGGGTGAATGCCGCACTGGATGACGAAATCGCCCGGCTCGACCAGCGTCAGCCGCGTCTCGGCGCCGGGTTCCTGAGCGCCGGCATCGAACGAGAACCGCTCCGCCTCGATGAAGGCGTGGTGGGTCAGGCGCGCGTCGCCGTTGCGCAGGGCGATGGTGTCGCCGCGGCGCAGGTACAGGTCGGTCGGCATGTACCGGCCCGCCTTCTGCAGCACGATCCGGGTCGCGGCCGGGAGCGAGGCCCGGGCCGTCTCGAGGCCGATGCCCGCCCCGGCCAGGGCCAGGATCCCGGCGAACACGAAGGGGCGCAGGCACCTGCTGCGGAGGGACATGACCGATATCCAGACGTGACGCGCTGCGGGCCGGACTCCGCGGGGCACTGGCCGTGCGGCCGCGCTTGCCGCCGCGCGCATGGTGCGATGCGGCCCCTCAACCGGGCACTACGATGTCCGGTAAAACTTTAGCGATATAAACCTATGTAGAGCGTCGATACAGATAAATAAATCGGTTTATCTGTATTCGGTGTGAGTTTCCGCGCTGTCACGGCGGCATCCCCGCGACGCCAGGACGGTCCGGACATGCTCGCGGAAGACCTGGACACGGGCCGGCAGCTCGCGCCCGGCCAGGGTGACGGCGCGCAAGGTGCTGCTGCGGGTCGCCCACGGGCCGAGCACGCGCACGATCTGCCCGGCCTCCACGGCTCGGGCGGCCACGAGGCTCGGGAGGTGGCCGATCCCGGCGCCCGCGAGGGTGAGACGGAGCGCGGTCGCGAAGTCGCTGACCCGGATCGCCGGGCTCAGGGACAGCGGCTCCGTGCGGCCCCGGCCGTCGGAGAGGGTCAGCCCGGCCGTGCCGATCCGTTCCCGGGCGAGGATCAGGTCGTGGTCGCGCAGGTCGGCGAGGTCCGCCGGGGCCGGGCGGCGCTCCAGGTAGGCGGGGGCGGCGTAGAGGGCCAGCGCCAGGGTCGCGAGGACCATCGCGCGGTAGCCGGTCTCCTCCGCGCCGCCCAGCCGCAGGGCGAGATCGATCCGGTTGGCCGCGAGGTCGAGCCGCGCGTCGGTGTTGAGCATCTCCACGGTGATCTGCGGGTAGGCGGCCCGGAAGCTCGCGACGATCTCGGGCATCACCTCGATCCCGAAATCGATCGAGGTCGTGATCCGCAGGTGCCCCGCCGGCACCGTGCGGGCGTCGCGGGCGGTCTCGGCCGCCTCGTCCAGGAGCGTCAGGCTGTCCTGCGCCTTGGCGTAGAAGGCGAGGCCCTCGGCGGTCGGCGACACCGCCCGGGAGGTTCGCGCCATCAGCCGGACGCCCAGCGCCTGCTCCAGGCGGGAGATCCGCCGGCTGACGCTGCCCTTGGTTTCCTGCAGAGTCGCTGCGGCGGCCGTCACCGTGCCGAGATCCACGACGGCGCAGAAAGCCCGCACATCGTCGAGCCCGCCCCGGAAGGTTTCCGTTCTCGCAACCATGGGGTTCCGGATAGCAGGCTCAACCGGTGCCGTGAACGGGTCTACACGGCGGCTGCGGCGCAGCGACTCGCGCTCAGCCGTCTGCTCTGCAGGAGACACCCTTGAAGTCGATTCTCGCCTCCGGCCTTCTGGCCCTGCTGGTCGCCACCCCGGTGCTGGCCCAGACACCGCCGACCCGCGACCCCGCCCAGATCCAGGCCGGCACCTACGCGGTCGACCCCGGCCACACCCAGGTCGGCTGGCGGGTCTCCCACATGGGCTTCTCGAACTACGCGGGCGGCTTCTCGGACGTGTCCGGCACGCTGGAGCTGCAGCCGAAGAACCCGGCCGCCGCCAAGCTGTCGGTGAAGATCCCGGTCGCCTCGGTGACGACGACCAGCGCCAAGCTCACCGACGAGCTCAAGGGCGACCAGTGGCTCGACGCCGCCAAGTTCCCCGACATGACCTTCGTGTCCACCAAGGTCGTGCCCGCCGGCAAGGACCACGCGAAGGTGACGGGCGACCTGACGCTGCACGGCGTGACCAAGCCGGTGACGCTCGACGTCACCCTGGTCGGCGCCGGCGTGAACCCGCTGAGCAAGAAATACACGGTCGGCTTCGAGGCCACCGGCACGCTCAAGCGCTCCGAGTTCGGGGTGAAGACCTACGTGCCGCTGATCGGCGACGAGCTGCACCTCACGATCGCGGGCGCCTTCGAGAAGCAGGACTGAGCTGGGAGGATCCGCCATGGCGAACGGGGTCTCCGCGCGGCGGTACTCCGCCGTGGCGATCCTGCTGCACTGGGCGAGCGCGCTGGGCGTGCTCGTCCTGATCGGTCTGGGCCTGACCATGACCCATGCGGGGTTGGCGCCGCTGCGCCAGTTCCAGCTCTACCAGTGGCACAAGTCGGTCGGGATCACCGTGCTGGCGCTGACCGCCCTGCGCGTCCTCTGGCGCCTGACCCACCGGCCGCCGCCGCACCCGGCCGGGATGCCGGCTCGGGAGCGCCGGGCCGCCGTGGCGGCCCATCACCTCCTGTACCTGCTCCTCGTCGGGCTGCCCCTGACCGGCTGGGCCGTGGTGTCGCTGTCGCCGTTCAACATCCCGACGGTGCTCTACGGGATCGTGCCCTGGCCGCACCTGCCGCTGGCGGGCCTCGCCCCCGACCCCGCCGCCGCCGAGGGCGTCCTGAAGCGGGTCCACGCCCTGGGGGCGTGGTTCCTGGCGGCTCTGCTCGCAATCCACGTGGCGGCGGTCCTGCGCCACCACCTCCTCCTGCGCGACGACGTGCTGCGCCGCATGCTGCCGGGGCGCAGCACGTCGATCACCCCGACCGTGGAGCCGACCCGATGAACGCGCGTCACCTCTGCCTGCTGGCAGCTCTCCAGGCCGCCCCCCTGCCGGCGGCGGCCGCCGAGTGGGCGGTCGATCCGGGCAAGAGCGCCATCCGGTTCTCCGGCGTGCAGGTCGGCGTGCCGTTCACCGGGCGGTTCGAGCGGTTCAAGGCCGACATCGATCTCGACCCCGCCAAGCCCGAGGCGGGGCACGCGCTCGTGCTGGTCGACCTCGCCAGCGCCCGGACCGGCGACGTCCAGCGCGACGAGGCCCTGCCGCAGAAGGACTGGTTCGACGTCAAGGCGGGGAGCGAGGCGCGCTTCGAGGCGACCCGCTTCGTCGACAAGGGGCAGGGCGACTACGCGGCGATCGGGACGCTGACGATCCGCGGCACGAGTCGGCCCGTGACGCTGCCGTTCCACCTGACCCTGGCGGGCGACACCGCGCGCGCCGCGGGGCGCGTCGGCCTCGTCCGCACCGAGTTCGGGGTCGGGCAGGGGGCCTGGGCCTCGGGCCAGTGGGTGGCGCTCGACGTCGGAGTCGAGGTCGACATCGTCGCGACGGCGCGGCCGGCAGTCGGACACTGACGCGGGCCGCGCGCGGCGACAGGCGGACGGTCCGAATCCCGCGGGCGCCCGGACTCGTCCCGGCGCGCCCTTTACCCCGGCCGGTCCTCCGAGCCGGTCCCCAGCGCCCGCTGGACCATGACGCTGTCCGACCAGTGGCCGTACTTGAAGCCCACCGCCCGCAGGTAGCCGACCCGCTCGAACCCGCAGGCCTCGTGGAGCCGCAGGGAGGCCGCGTTCTCGGCGTCGATGTAGCCGATCATCTGGCGGTAGCCGCCCGCCGCGCAGGCCTCGATCAGGGCCGGCAGCAGGCGCCGGCCGATCCCGGCATGGAGGTGGTCGGGATGCACGTAGATCGAGTGCTTGAGCGTGTAGCGGTAGGCGGGCCGCTTCCGGAACGGCACCGCGTAGGCGTAGCCCGCCACGGCGCCGTCGCGATCCGCCACGAGGTGCGGCAGGCGCTTCTTGCGCATGGTCTTGCGCCGGCGCTTCAGGTCGTCGGGGAGCAGCCGGTCCTCCTCGGCGACGCCGACGTCGCTGACGCCCCGGCTGATGTGGTGCTCGTAGATCGCCACCATCGCCTCGACATCGGCGTCCGAGGACGGGCGGATGACGATGTCGGGGCAGGACCGGTCCGGGACCGGGCCGGGCGTCTCGACCTCGATCTCCATCAGACCCCCTCCCGCGCCACGTAGGTGTGGAAGCGGATCCGCCCGTCCGGGTCGACCTCGCGGTAGACGCCCTGGATCTCGGCCTCGAAGCCCGGGAACAGGTTGGCGGAGGCCTCGAACATCTTGAAATAATCGAGCATGGGCTTGGCCCTTTCGTCCAGGCGCTCGCCCGGCAGAACCGTGCCGATGCCCGGCGGGTAGACCAGCATCAGCGTGGTGGCGATCCGCCCCTCGGCCTCGGCGATCGGCACGTAGTCGACCGTGTTGCGGGTCAGCAGCTGGGCGGCCTTCTTGGGCGGCATCACCATCTCGGGCAGGTGCTCGGGGGCGAATTGGCGCCGCTGCAGCGCGGAGGTGCCGGCCTCCCGGTGGAAGGCGTGGAACTCGCCGCAGAGGTCGCGCAGGCGCACGCCGCGGTAGCGGTTCGGCCGGCGGTTGACGAATTCCGGCATGGCCTCCTCCAGCGCGACGTTGTCGTCGTGGAGCCGCTTGAAGGCGACGAGGCCCGAGATCAGCGTGCCGGCCTTGGAGGATTCGACCCCCGGGGTCAGCAGGAAGAGCAGCGAGTTCAGGTCGTTCTTCTCGGCGACGATCCGGTTCTCACGCAGGTATTGCGCCACGATCGGCGCCGGCACGCCGTGCTGGGCGTAGGCCCCCGTGTGCCGGTCGAAGCCGGGGGTCAGCACGGTGAGCTTGTTCGGGTCGGTGATGGCGTAGCCCGGCGCCACGTGGCTGAAGCCGTGCCAGCGCGCGCCCGGCTTCAGCTCCCAGTGGCGCGGCGTCGCGGCGAGCTCGTCGGTCGGCACGCTCTCCCACGGCACCTCGGCGCCGTCGGCGTTCACCGTCACGTCCGGCACGAACGGGTCGAAGAACCAGCGCCGGGCGGGATCGCGCTCGTTCTCCTCGAATTCCCGCCGGATCGCCCGGACCTTCTTGCGCCACTCGATCCCGAGGCGGATCGTGTCGTCCCACAGGATCATGCCGGAGCGCCCCTTCATCATCTGGGCGCCGACGTCGAGGGAGGCGAACAGGGGATAGAAGGGTGACGTGGAGGCGTGGACCAGGAAGCTCTCGTTGAGCCGCTTGTGCTCCACCCGCCGGGTCTGGCCGCGGATATGGCCGTCGCGGGTGTGGATCTGCGAGGCCTGGCTGAAGCTCGCGAGCTGCTTGTGGGTCGACTGCGTGGCGACGATGCCGGGCGAGGTCTCGTCGAGGCCCGTCAGCCCCATGGCGAAGCGCCGCGCGTAGAGCGGGTGGAACTTCATGAAGCCCGCCCAGGCCTCGTCGAACAGGATGTAGTCGCAGAGGTGGCCGATCTTCTCCAGGATCTCCTGGGCGTCGTAGATCGTGCCGTCGTAGGTGCACTGCTCGATCACCGCGACGCGGAACGGCCGTTCCCGGCGCCACGCCTCCGGATCGGTCACCAGCGGGTTCCGGCGGATCTTCTCCCGGATCCGGCTTTCGTCGAGAGCTTCGTGGAAGATCGGCCCGATCAGGCCGTACGCGTTCCGATCCGTTTCCAGGAAGATCGGGATGCCGCCGCCCAGGAACAGGGCGCCGTGGTGGGCCGCCTTGTGGTTGTTGCGGTCGAACAGGACGAGGTCGTCCTCCGCCACCAGGGAGGACAGGACGATCTTGTTGGACGCCGAGGTGCCGTTGAGGACGAAGTAGGTCTTCTCCGCCCCGAAGATCTTGGCGGCCTCCTTCTGGGCCTTCAGCGCCGGGCCCTCGTGGGTCAGCAGGTCGCCGAGGTCGAGGACCGAGTTGTCGAGGTCGTCGCGGAAGATCGCCTCGCCGAGGTGCTCCACGAAGATCCGGCCGATGGGGGACCGGTTGTAGAAGATGCCGCCGTTGTGGCCCGGGCAGGTCCAGAGCTGGTTGCCCTTCTCGGCGTAGTCGACGAGCGCGCCGAAGAACGGCGTCTTGAGGGTCTCGGCGTACTGCGTGACCCGGCTGACGAGGCCGCGGGCGATGAATTCCGGCGTCTCCTCGGCGAGGAAGATGTAGCCGTCGATGAAGTCGAGGAGCTCGACCGGGATGTCCTCCAGCCGCTTGCGGCGGACCATGATGACGATCGGCATCTCCAGGCCGCGCCGGCGCATCATGTCGATGAGGGCGGCCGCCTTGCCGTCGAGGCCGCGCTTGCCCCAGTCGACCACGAGGCAGCCGACCGCCGCGTCGGTCTGGACCGCGATGGCCGCGTCCTCGACGCGCCGGGCGCGCACCACCTCGAAGCCGCGCTGCTCCACGGCCGCGACGATCTGGTTGACGCGCGCGCCCTCGAGATCGTCCGGGTCGAAGGCCGGGGCGCACATCAGGACCGTGAAGCGGCGGTGGAAGTCCATGGAGCCCTCTCTGGCCTCGGATGCAGCGGGTGGCTTTCCGGCCCGTCTGCGACGATTGCATGACACGGTGCGCGGCGGGCGGTCGCGGTCCGGACGAAAGGGCGTGATCCGCCGGGGGCGGGGATGTCGGGAGCGCGGCCTTCTCGCCCGCTCCCTCATCCTCAGGTGCTGGAGCGAGGCGGAAGCCTCGAAGGAGGCCTCCAGAGGCCAGCGCGATCCCTGGAGCCTCCCCTCCGAGGCCCGCCGAGGCGGGCACCTCAGGATGAGGCTGTTGGTCGGAGGCCCGTCGCGCGGCCCGCGGCGGTCCCCGGTCTCAGGGTGTCACGGCGCGCGGCGCCGCTCCCAGACATCCGGGTTGACCAGCCCGCCCGGCCGCCGGCCGGCGAGGACGTCGACCACGCGGGTCGCGGCGGTCTCGGCGGTGCGGATCAGGGCCGCGCCGGTGGAGCCGCCGACATGGGGCGTCAGGATCGCCCGAGGCTGGCGGGCCAGCGGGTGGTCGACCGGCAGCGGCTCCTGGGCGAAGACGTCGAGCCCGGCGCCCGCGATCGTGCCGGCCTCCAGCGCCTCCACCAGGGCCGCCTCGTCGATCAGGCCGCCGCGGCTGGTGTTGATCAGGAAGGCCTCCCGCTTCATCCGGGCGAGCTGGTCCCGACCGATCAGGCCGCGGGTGCCCGTTGTCAGCGGCACGTGCAGGGAGACGATGTCGGCCTCCGCCAGGAGCGCGTCGACCGAGGCGGCCCGCAGGGCGCCGGCATTGGCGAAGTCGGCGTCCGGGCGGCTCGGGCCGTAGGCCAGCACCCGCAGCCCCAGGGCGGCGGCGAGCCGGGCGGTCGCCTGCCCGATCGCCCCGAAGCCGACGAGACCCAGCGTCAGCCCGGCGAGCTCGATCAGCCGGGCGGTGAACTTGAAGCTGTCGTCGCCGGTCCGGACCGAGCGGTCGGCCTCCGGCAGGGCCTTGGCCAGGGCGAAGATCAGCGCCAGCGTCTGCTCGGCCACCGAGACGGCGTTCGCGCCGGGCGTGTTGACCACCACGATCCCGGCCGCGGTCGCCTCGGCGGTGGCGACGTGGTCGGTGCCGGTGCCGTGCACGCCGATCACCCGCAGGGCCGGCGCCGCCGCGATGGCGCGTGCCGGGAAGCCGGTGTTGCGGGTGATGACGGCGACGCAGTCGGCGACCTCGCGGGCCAGCGTCTCGGAATCGGTCCCGCTCGCCGAGCGCGGCTCCAGCCCGGCCGCGCGCAACCGGTCGAGGCCCGCCGCGTGGATCGGCTGGACGATGAGGCACGGACCGGTGATCACGGGAAAACCTCTGCACAAGAGGAGGGGTGACGGGCAAGTTTCGCGCCGGGCCCGTCTAGGCGGGGTGGGCAACCCTGGCAACCGGGCGCCCCGGTCCCCGCCGCGGCGACCCGCTCGGACGCGCGATCCACACCCGATCGCGGCCGGGTCGCGCCCCGCCCGGCCCGACGATCCCGGCCGCGCGCCTCGGCCGAGATCCGGCCTCGCCTTCCGCGAAATCGCCGGCTCGACCGTGCGACGATGGCCGAGGCACTGATAAAGATGTCGTTCGGCGTATGAGATCAGTATAGAACGTGTTCAATATCGGTCCTCCAGATTCGCCCCGCGCGCGGCGGCTGTAATTGTAATTACTCCAAATGTATTTTTGACATCTGTAGAGATATTTGCTGCCTTGCTCCGTGATTCGGAGCCTCCGTCGCGACAATGCGGTCCCACGACTTCTCAATACCTGTTTCCGCGCGGACCCGGCGCCGACGGCGCGCGGCCCGGCCGGTTCTCCCGATGGCCGTCCTGCTGGGCTTCGTCGGTTCCGGGCCGCACGCCGCCCGCGCGGAGGAGGCGGGGGCCGGCCGGGATGTCCAGCTCGGCGAACTCTCGGTCGAGGGTGCGGCCGCGCCGCGCGGCCCGATGCCGGCCTATGCCGGCGGTCAGGTGGCGCGGGGCGGGCGCCTCGGTCTGCTGGGCGATACCGAGACGCAGAAGGCACCCTTCAGCATCGCCAGCTACACCGACACGCTCATCCGGGACCGGCAGGCGCGGACTTTGTCCGAGACCCTGGTCCTCGACCCGTCGGTGCGCGCCACCCAGACCACGGGGGCGCCGTTCGACTCCTTCTCCATCCGGGGCTTCCCGGCCAACGAGAACACCAGCGGCGAGGTCGCCTTCGACGGGCTCTACGGCATCGCCCCGAGCTTCCGCATCTTCACCGACTACGTGGAGCGCATCGAGGTCCTGAAGGGGCCGTCCGCCGCCCTGACGGGGGTGTCGCCGAACGGCGCGGTCGGCGGCGTGGTCAACATCGTCCCCAAGCGCGCCGGGGCGGACCTGACGCGCGTCACCCTGGATTACGGCTCGTCCGCCTGGGGCGGCAGCCAGGTCGACGTCGCCCGCCGCTGGGGTCCGGGCCGGGAATGGGGCGCCCGCGTCGTCGGCAGCCTGCACGGCGGCGCCACGCCCTTCGACCGCCAGACCGAGACGACCGGCGTCGGGGCCCTGGCCCTCGACTACCAGGGCGACCGGTTCCGCGCGTGGCTCTACCTGCTGGCGCAGACCGACCGCTTCGACGCGCCGCTGCGCCCGTTCCTCCTGCGGGCCGGCGTGCCCGTGCCGCGGGCGCCCGACGGCCGCCTGAACCTGACCCAGCCCTGGGAGTACTCGGACGTCGACGATCGCGGTGGCCTGCTGCGCACCGAGTACGACCTGACCGACCAGGTCACGCTGTTCGCGGATGTCGGCGGCGGGCAGACCGGGGTCGAGCGCTACTTCCAGTCGGCGCCGACGATCCTCAACGGCCGCGGCGACACGACCAGCACGCCGCAATTCTACGCGCTGGGCGTCGACAGGCTGACCTACGACGGCGGCGTCCGGGCCCGGTTCGAGACCGGCTTCATCCGTCACGCCCTGACGGTGCAGGGCTCCGTGTACGACGAGGCCACGGCACGGCGGTTCTCGCCCGGCCGGGGCGCCTACCTGTCGAACCTCTACGCGCCGGCCCTCGTCCCGTACATCGCGCCGATCTACGGCGTCGGCCGGCCCCGCCTGTCCGACAGCACCCTGTCGGGGATCGCGGTGGCCGACACGCTGTCGGCCCTCGACGAGCGCGTCCTGCTGACCCTGGGCGTGCGCCGCCAGCGCGTTGAGGCGCACAATTACGTGTCGAATGTCGGCACGCTCGCCTCGTCCTACGACAGGAGCGCCACGACCCCGATGGTCGGCCTCGTGGTGCGGCCCTGGGACTCGGTCTCGCTCTACGGCAACTACATCGAGGGCCTGAGCCGCGGCGACGTGGCCCCGGCGGTGGCGACCAATTCCGGCACGATCCTGGCGCCCTACGTGGCCCGGCAGGTCGAGGCGGGCGTGAAGCTCGATCTCGGCCGGTTCGGCGCCACGCTCGGCGCGTTCCGGATCACGAAGCCCGCGGGCGAACTCGGGCCGCAGGGGCGCTTCGCGGCGACGGCCGAGCAGCGCGTCGGCGGGCTCGAGCTGAGCCTGTTCGGCGAGATCACCCCGCAGGTGCGGGTGGTCGGGGGCGTCACCCTGCTGGACGGACGCCTCGTCCGGACAGCGCTCGCCGCCAATCGCGGGCACCGGCCGATCGGCGTGCCGGAGGTCCAGGCGAGCCTGGGTGCCGAGTGGGACCTGCCCGGGTTACCCGGCCTGACGCTCAACGGCGCGGTCATCTATACGGGGCGGCAGTTCGTCGACCTCGCGAATACCCAGGCGCTGCCCGACTGGGCCCGCCTCGACCTCGGCCTGCGCTACACGACCCTGGTCGCAGAGCGCCGGACGACCTTCCGGGCCAGCGTCCTCAACGTGACCGACGCGCGCTACTGGACCGGCGTCGCCTCGTTCGGCACCTTCTTCCAGGGCGCGCCGCGCACCTACCTGCTGTCGATGGCGGTGGACCTCTGAGCAGGGCCGGCCGCGCCGGACCTGCCGGACCGCGCGATGTTTCACGGGAAACATTTTCTTAACCCTGAGGGCCGCCCGCGCGGGACCGGACCGCTGTTGCAGCGGTGCCGTCGCGGCGCCGCGGCCGCCGGGTTACCACCGGTCCGGCATGACGACATCGAGCTGGCGCACCCTCCGAAACGTGCAGGCGCGGAAACGGCTGGAGAAGGCCCTGCCGGCGGTCTTCCCGGTGCCGGTCCTGCAGCACGCCCTCGCGCGGCCCCTGATCCCGCCGACGCCGCGGCTCGCCGTCGAGAGCTACTGGCGCAACCACATCCTCCGGGCCGACCGGCTCGCCCGGGCGCTGGCGGCCCGCTCCGGGACACCGGCGGGCTGGAGCTGGCAGCTCGGCGGCGCGGGCCGGGCCGGGAGCTTCCGCCTGCCGCCGGCCCCTTTCCGCGACCCGGCCTTCGCCCGCGGCCGGGGCGCCTGCTGCATCTGCGGCCAGCCAGTCTACCGGTTCGGCTGGCACCGGGATCTCTGGGCGCGCGGCGCGCCCAACACCAATGCCGGCTGGCACGCGGCCTGTGTGGCGGCCTGGAAGTTCTGGATCGCGCCGCACGCCCAGGTCCGGGCGCTGAAGCTGCGCCAGCGCCACCGCTGCACCACCACCGGCAAGCGCCTGCTGAAGACGGCCGAGGTCGACCATCTGCTGCCGCTCTACCGGGTCTGGCGCGAGCACCGCGACGCGCCCTGGCCGGAGCTCCTCGGCTACTGGGGCGCGCCGAACCTGCAGGTGGTCAACCGCGCCGCCCATGTCGACAAGTGCCGCGACGAGGCGGCCGAGCGCTCCCGGACCGTGCAGCTCGCCCGTTTCCGGGTGGTCGAGGACGAGTCCGGGTTCAGCGTGGTCGAGGAGGAGTGACCGGCCGGGTCAGCCGTCCAGGGCCTGGAAGGCCCGCGACAGGTCGGCCAGCAGGTCGGCCTCCGCCTCCAGGCCGACCGACAGGCGCAGCAGCCCGTCGGTGATGCCCGCGATGGCGCGCGCCTCCGGGTCCATCGCCGCGTGCGTCATGGTCGGCGGGTGGGCGATCAGGCTCTCGACGCCGCCGAGCGACTCGGCCAGCGTGAACACCCGCAGGGGCTCCACAAAGGTCTTCACCGCGTCGCGGCCGCCGGCCAGCTCGAAACTCAGCATCGCCCCGAAGCCCGCCTGCTGCGCCTTGGCCAGGGCGTGCCCCGGATGCGTGGGCAGGCCGGGATAGTGCACCCGCGCCACCGCCGGATGGGCGTCGAGGAAGGCCGCCAGGGCGGCGGCGTTGCGCTGCTGCTGCTCCACCCGCACGAACAGGGTGCGCAGGCCCCGGAGCGTCAGGTAGGCGTCGAGGGGCGAACCGGTGACGCCGATCGTGTTCGCCCAGGCGGCGAGGTCCTCGCCCATCGCCTTGTCGGCGGCGATCACGGCTCCGCCGATCACGTCGGAATGACCGTTCAGGAACTTGGTGGTGGAGTGGACGACCAGATCGGCCCCGAGGGCGATCGGCTGCTGCAGGGCGGGCGACAGGAAGGTGTTGTCCACCACCGCCAGCGCGCCGGCCGCCTTCGCGTCCGCGGCGACGCGCCGGACGTCGACCACGCGCATCAGCGGGTTGCTCGGCGTCTCGATCAGCACGACCTTCGGTCCCTGGGCCAGGGCCGCCGCCAGCGCATCCGGATCGGTCTGGTCGACGAAGGCGACGCGGTAATGGCCCCGCTCCGCGCGGAAGCTGAGCAGGCGGTGCGTGCCGCCGTAGCAATCGTGCGGCGCGACCAGGAGATCGCCGGGCCGCAGGCTCGACAGGGCGAGGTCGAGGGCCGCCATGCCGCTCGCCACCAGGACGGCGCGGGCGCCGCCCTCGAGCTTGGCGATCGTGTCGGCGAGGGCGTCCCGGGTCGGGTTGCCCAGGCGCGAGTAATCGTAGGGGCCGGGCTGCTCGAAGGTCGGGAACTTGAAGGTCGTCGACAGGTGGATCGGCGCGATCACCGCGCCGAAGGCCGCGTCCTGGGCCACGCCGTTGGCCGCCGCGACGGTACGCGCCGCTAATCCCTCTGACATCGCCTCGTCCTCCACGCAGAGATCGCCCGGCCCCGTCCGACCGGGGCGGGCGTGCGTTCTTTATGGAGAACGGATCAGACTTTCAAGAGAACGAACGCCCGGTCACGGCGGCGTGGCGGCGTCGGGCGGGCCCGACCGCCAGGGTGCCATGCTGGCGAAGACCCCGTCCCGGCGGATCAGCGCGTGCAGCAGCGCCGCCGCCAGATGCGCGAGGATCAGGGCGAACAGCCCGTAGGCCAGCGCGGTGTGGAGCCGGCGCAGGGCCGCGTACAGCATGGGGTCCGGCGGCAGGATCGGCGGCAGGACCACCGGGCCGGCGAGGATCACGGGATAGCGCGCCGCCGACAGCATCGCCCAGCCGATCAGCGGCATGGCCAGCATGAGGCCGTAGAGGAGGATGTGCGAGCCGTGGGCCGCGCGCCTCTGCCAGACCGGAAGATCCGCCGGCAGCGGCGGCGGCGCGTGGCGCCAGCGATTCGCCAGTCGGAGCCCGGCGAGCAGCAGGATCAGGATCCCGAGCGGCCGGTGCAGGGCCACGAGGGTGCTGTAATCGGCGAGCGAGGTCACCATGGCGGCGCCGGTGAGCAGCATCGCCAGGATCAGCGCCGCCATGGTCCAGTGGAGCAGGCGCGCGGGCCGGTTGAAGCGGGCGGTCTCCGTCACAGGGCGGCTCCGTGGATGGCGGCCCCGGTCACGGCGCTCGGCGTCTTGGTCTCGCCGGCGCGGCGGGTGACGGATTGCGCGTAGGCCGCCGACCGGGCGCTCAGCAGCGGGTCGTCGCTCGGCGCGATGCCGTCCGGCAGCACCAGCGGATCGAAGTTGATGTCCCGGCAGGTGGAGGCGGCCTCCGGCGTCGCCGCCGTGAGGGTCAGGGTGCCGACATCCACCGTCGCGCGGTCGGCGGGCCAGGGCAGCGTCGCGTCGGCGGTGGGGTCGCCGGCCTGGCCGAGCGTGACGATCAGGTGCCAGTGCCGCGGGTTCTGCGCGAGCTGCGCGGCGAACGCGTCGAACAGGGCGTTCCGGTCGCCCGGCGCGGCGTCGACCGCCGGCACCGGGTCGGGGACGAGGGCCCAGCGCACCGGCCGGGTGCCGCCGTCCGCGGCGACGAACCGGAAGGCGTTCAGGCTCCAGTAGGTGCTGTCGGCGAAGCCCGCGGTCACGGTCCGGGCCTTGATCAGCGCGGCGGCCTTCGCGCTCTCCGGATGGTCCGCGAAGAAGGCCTTCAGGCGCTCCGGATCCGGCTTGCCGGTGGCGGGATCGGGCCTGGCCGCGAGGAGCTGCGCGTAGAAGGCCTCGGGCGTGCGCACCGGAAAGACCGGGATGTTGTTCATGCCGGTGCGCCACTCCTCGCCGTCCGGCAGCCGGAAGCGCAGGGCGAGGCTGCGCACGGTGGCGGCGGCGTCGGCCGCGTAGGGCTGTCCGCCGGCCAGCGCCACCCGCCCCTCGACCGGCGTCACGCGTCCCGCAGCGAACACGCCCGCCTTCGACAGGCGCGCGCCCGCGCCGCTGCCCGTGAAGCGGCCCGCGACGCACATCCCCTTGGCGTGATTGCGCCGGAAGCCGGGATGCGGCCCGTTCACCTGCTCGAAACGGTCGATGATCCGGGCCGGCGTGAGCAGGCCGGGCGAGAGCCAGCCGCCGGCATACGCGAAGGTGCCGGCGGTCCCGGCCAGCACCGCGCCGATGGCGGACAGGCGCAGGAGCAGCGCGCGCCCGGTCATGCCGGGGCGCGCGCCCGTGAAGTCGTGCAGCAGCGTCATCGAGTCCCTCGGAGTCGGTCACGATGACGCCTCTTCGCCCGCCCGCCGCGGCGGTTTCAGGCGGCGCGGGTCCCGTGACGCGCCGGGGGCCGGTCGCCCGCCTCGGCCGGTGCGGCGGCGCACACAGCGTCGGCCTCCTGCGCCAGGGCGCGGGCGAGCAGGCCGGCCCGCCCGGCCCACAGGTCCCTCTCGTCGCGCAGCGCCCCGAGGCGGTCCTCGGAGGCGGCCAGCGCGACGCGCAGGGTGTCGATCTCCACCCGCAGGTCGGTCGTGCGCTGCCGCTCGCTCGCCAGCGCCGCCTTGAGCACGCTGAGGGCGGCCTCGGTCGCGCCGCGCGTCCCGGTCGGCCGGCGCGGGGCCGGCTCGACCGGCGGCGTCCGGTCCTGGGCGGCAGGCGGCGGCGCGAGAGGCGGCGCGGCGACCGGCGGCGCGGGTTCCGGGCGCAGCCGCGCGATCTCGGCGCGCACCTGCGCGACGTCGAGCCCGGACGCCGCGCGCGGCTCGGGGACGGTCTCCGGAGGGACGGGTGCGGCGGCGACGGTCTCGGCGGCCGGGACGCCCTCCTCCTCGAGAACGAGGCCGTGCAGCATGGCGAAGACCCGGTCGCCGTCGAGCCGCGCGAGGTCGAACCCGCTCTCGGTCGCGAGGCCGCTGAAACGGGCCTGACCGCTGCGCGACGCGCCCACGAACGCCATCGACCAGTTCGCGAAGCCGCGGCTCTCGGCCGGGCCGCACTGCAGGACCGTGACGTCGTCGTGCCGCAGGTCGCGCTGGATCCGCTCGAAGGTCGCCTCGACGCCCTGCCGCGGGCCCTCCAGCACCTGCGCGAAGGCGCCCGCGTTGAACATCAGGGCGCCGGTCACGTCCAGCGCGGCGTTGTTCCGCCGGGACGCGTCCAGGATCTGCCGGACCGCGGCCATCGCCTCCGGCTCCGGGCCCTGGAGCAGGTTCTTGCTGGCGTAGACGAGGCGGTAGAGGTCGCTCATGGCTTTGCGTCCGGAA
>NZ_BBUX01000019.1:0-97984 GCF_000974725.1 Methylobacterium sp. ME121 | reverse complement strand
CATGCAGATCCCGGAACCGACGCGCGAGACCCCCGGGCAGTTCGGCTTCTTCGGCGACGAGGAGCCGTGAGGCGGCCCCGACCGCTCTATGCACTGAGTTCGGACCAGCGTTTCCCGCGGCACATGCGCTCCGCGCGCCCCGATCCGCGCCCCTGCCGGCGCGATCGCGCCCCGCGGCATCGGCAAGTCGCTGCGACGCAATCCGTTTTCCCGACGGTTGCCGGACAATATTGCCAAGCTTAGGTCGGGTCATCACGGATCTGTGTACTGTAAAAATGTGCCGGATCGCGTGGAACAGGCCCGAAACGCGACAGTTGTGGAGGCGACCGCGCCGGGTCCGCTCGGCGCCGGCAAGGCTGTCTCGATCGGGGTCCTGCCTCTGCGATCGCGGCAGATCTTCGCGATCTCAAGAACAACGTCAGGGATAAACTTCCGCCATGAAGAAGCTCACGCTCGCCGTTCTCGGCCTGTCCGTCGCCGCGATCTCGGCGCCCGCCTTCGCGCAGGACGCCCTGCCGATCCGCGTGCTGCCCTTCGCCAACCAGGACGGCGTCGGCGCCGCCGCGACCGAGACGCCCGCCTTCCGGGCCGAGGCGCTCCGTTCGGACGCCGCCAGCATCGAGGCGAGCCGCATCGCCCTTCAGCGGTCGCGCAACCCGCAGGTCCGCAACTACGCCAACCGCGTCCTCGTCGAGCGCAAGGCGACCACGGACGCGCTGCTGCCGCCGAACACCTCCCTGACCCGCAACGGCTCGGTGGTCTCCGACAACCAGGGCATCCGCACCGACCTGAGCAACCCGGTGGGCCTCGTGCTCGCGCCGGTGACGGTGGCCGCCAACATCGGCACCGGGATCGTCGGCGGCGCCCTCGGCGCGGTCGGCATCGTCGACAACAGCCCGGCCGAGCCGGGCCGTCGCGTCGCCCTCGGCGAGCGCGGCCAGGCGCGGCTGGCGCAGCTCCAGGCGGCCCCGAACGGCCGGGCCTTCGACCGGACCTACATCGATCAGCAGGCCCGCTCGGACGCCCGCACCCTGGCGCTCTACGACGCCTACGCCAAGCAGGGCGACAACGCCCAGGGTCGCAAGTTCGCCACCGAGGCCCTGCCGTACATTGCCGACGAGCACGCCCACTCGGCAACCATCGCGGCCCGCATCGGCGGCTGAACCGCGCGCACCGCGTGATCCCGCGAGGGCCGCCCCAGGGCGGCCCTCGTCGTGTTGCGCCCCTGCGCCGCCCGTCGCTAAAGGGGCGCATGAGCGCGATCGAGCCCGGCACCGACGGACCTTCGGAGGATGGCCCCCCACCGCACCGGCTGGGCGTGCGCGTCTACTACGAGGACACCGACTTCTCGGGCTTCGTCTACCACGCCAGCTACCTGCGCTTCCTCGAGCGCGGCCGCACGGAGCTGCTGCGGGCGCTCGCCGGCGACCAGTCGGACCTGCACCGCGACGCGCGCGGCCTCGTCTTCGTGGTGCGGCGGATGAGTCTCGATTTCCTCCGCCCGGCCAGGATGGACGACCTGCTGACCGTCGTCACCCGCACGCGCGCCCTGCGCGGGGCCTCGATGCAGCTCGCCCAGGAGGTGCGGCGGGGCGACGCGGTGCTGGTCGCCGCGGAGGTCACCGTCGCCTGCGTGCGCGACGGCCGCGCCGTTCGCCTGCCCGACGCGCTGCGGCGGCAGCTCGCACCGGGCGACGCCGCCTAGGCACCGGCCGGAGGTCAGCCGGCCCGCGACGGGTCGGCCTCGCAGAGGACCCGGGCGAAGGCGTTGACGATCGTCAGGGCGTCGTACTCGACTGAGACCAGCTGGTAGCCCATCCCGACCATCTCCCGGGCCCGCGCCGGCGACGGCGCGAAGGCGCAGGGAATCTTGCCCGCCGCCCGCGTCTTGCGCGCGATCTCGCCGAGGGCCGCCGTCACCGCCGATCCCAGGGGGTCGATGACCGCCCCCTTCGACAGGGCGATCGACAGGTCGGCGGGCCCGACCAGCACCCCGTCGATGCCCGGCACGGCGAGGATCGCCTCCAGGTCGGCGATCCCCGCCTCGGTCTCGCACATGGCGATCGTGAGCGCCCGGTCGTTGGCGCCCGCGAGGTAGTCCGCGCCGTTCCGGAGCCCCGAGAGCCACATGGCCCGGTCCGGTCCCCAGCTCCGCTGGCCCACCGGCGGGAACTTCGCGGCGGCGGCCAGGGCCTCGGCATCCGCGACGGTGTTGATCATCGGCGCCACGATTCCGGCGGCGCCCGCGTCGAGCATCCGCGAGACCATGGCGAAGTCGCCCACCGGCACGCGCACGAGGCTCGATTTGCCCGCGAGGGCGACCTCGGTGATCGCCGCACAGGACGATTTGTAGTCGTAGGTGCCGTGCTGCTGGTCCAGCAGGACGGCGTCGAATCCCGCGCGCGCCAGGAAGCCGGCCAGCATCGGGTCGGCGACCATGGACCAGCCCAGGAACCGGGCCGGGCCGGTGGGCAGCAGATCGGGCAGGCTGGGAACGGGGAGGGTCATGCGCGTCCTGCGTATCTCAGGGCCGTCGACTCGGCGCCGCTTGCCGCGACCATACGGGAGGCGCTTTCGGCAGGTCCAGCCCGCACGGCCCGGCCTTCGCCGCCGCGTGCCTCAGGATCGCCCGGATCGAAACCGATCCTTAACCCTGCCGCGCCCTTAACGGAGGCGATGCCACGGCGGGGCGCGGGGGTCGTCGACGGCCCTTACTTTCGACAGATTCGCGGGCGACAGCCTTGATATCGCTCACGGATCCGGCGGACGCGGGCCTCGCCCGGCGCATCGCGATCCGGAGCAGGAGACCTCGACGGATGAACCCAGCCGACGCGATGCAGGCCGCGCCTGTCGCCGACATGACGCTGCTCGGCCTGTTCCTGCAGGCCCACTTCGTCGTGAAGATCGTGATGATCGGGCTGCTCAGCGCCTCGATCTGGTGCTGGTCGATCATCGTCGACAAGACGCTGCTGTTCCGCCGGACCAAGGCCGAGATGGACGCGTTCGAGGACGCGTTCTGGTCCGGCCGCTCGCTGGAGGAGCTGTTCCGCTCGTTCAACGACCGGCCGGCCACGGGCCTCGCCGCCGTGTTCGTCGCCGCTATGCGGGAGTGGAAGCGCAGCTTCGAGGGCTCCGGCCGGCAGATCCAGTCGCTGTCGCAGCGCATCGAGAAGCAGCTCGACGTCACCATCCACCGCGAGGTCGAGCGGCTGGAATCGCGCCTGCTGTTCCTCGCCTCGATCGGCTCGGCCGGCCCGTATATCGGCCTGTTCGGTACGGTCTGGGGCATCATGACCGCCTTCACGTCGATCGCCGCCTCGAAGAACACCTCGCTCGCGGTCGTCGCCCCCGGCATCGCCGAGGCGCTGTTCGCCACCGCCATCGGCCTGTTCGCCGCGATCCCGGCGGTGCTCGCCTACAACAAGCTCCAGGCCGAGGTCTCTAAGGCGCAGTCGCGGCTGGAGAGTTTCGCCGACGAGTTCTCCGCCATCCTCTCCCGCCAGATCGACGAGCGGCTGCCGCTCGCCGCCTGAACCGGCTGATCCAGAGGAGACCGATCCATGGGCATGGCAGCGGGCGCATCGCAGGGCGGCAAGCGCCGCCGGCGCCGGGGCCGCCGCGGCGGCCCCATCAACGAGATCAACATGACGCCGTTCATCGACGTCGTGCTCGTGCTCCTGATCATCTTCATGGTCGCGGCGCCGATGATGACCGTGGGCGTGCCCCTCGACCTGCCGCAGTCCAAGGCCGCGCCGCTCAATTCGGACGTGAAGCCGATCACCCTGTCGATCCGCCAGACCGGCCAGGTCTTCCTCGGCGAGGACGAGCTCACCGACGACACGATCGTGCCGAAGCTCATGGAGACCGCCAAGACCGGCACCGAGGAGCGCGTCTTCGTGCGCGGCGACAAGCGGGTCGATTACGGCCGGGTGGCGCAGGTGATGGCGATCGTGACCGGCGGCGGCTTCAAGAAAGTCGCCCTCGTCACCGAGCCTGAGCATCAGTAGGGCCGTCCCGTGGAGTTCCGCTTCGACCGCAAGGAACCGGGTGTCTGGATCTCCGCCGGCACCCACGTCGCGCTCCTCGCGCTGGCGCTGGTCAGTGTCGCGGCCCCGGCCCTGCCGGAGGCCCAGGAGGGCGTGCCCGTCGAGGTGATCACCGAGAACCAGTTCTCCGAGATCACCAAGGGCGAGCGTCAGGCCGACAAGCCGATGCCGAACGCCACGTCGCGGGCCGACCGCAAGGCGGAGAAGTTCGAGGATCGCGAGCCCGAGAATGCCAAGCAGGACGCGCCCACCGCGCCGACCCGCACGGCCGAGATGAAGCTCGCCAACGCGGACGAGATGCCGCTGCGCGGCGAGCCCGACCCGCAGGAGGCGGCCCAGGCCGCCAAGGCGGCGGAGAAGGCGGCGCAGGAGAAGCGCGACGCCGAGAAGGCCGCCGCCAAGGCGGCCGAGAAGGCGGCCGAGAAGGCCGCGGCGGAGAAGGCTGCCGCCGCCAAGGCCGAGGCGAAGGCCAAGGCCGAGGCCGTCGCGAAGGCCGAGGCCGAGAAGCGCGAGCAGCTCGAGAAGCTGATCGAGAAGCAGGAAGCCGAGGCCGCGGCGGCCGCCCAGAAGGCCGCCGTCGCGAAGAAGGCCGAAGCCGCCAAGGAGGCGGCCAAGGAAGCGGCCAAGAAGGCCGCCGACGCGAAGGCCAAGGCCGAGGCGGAAGCCGAGCGCCAGAAGGAGATCGCGGAGGCCAAGGCCGAAGCCGAGCGCGAGAAGGCGGAGGCCGCCGCCAAGGCGAAGGCGGAGGCCGCCAAGGCCGAGGCGGCCGCCAAAGCCGAGGCCGCCGCCAAGGCGAAGGCGAAGGCCATGGCGGACGCGAAGGCCAAGGCCGACGCCGAGGCCAAGGCACGCAAGCAGGCCGAGCTCGCCGACAAGTTCAACGCGGGCGACATCCGCTCGATGCTCGCCTCGAAGGCGCCGTCGCAGTCGACCGGCGCCACCGGCCACGCGGTGCAGAAGGTGGCGGCGCTCGGCGCCGCGACCGGCAACGCGCAGCGCCTGTCGCCGTCGCTGCGCGACGCCCTGGTCGGGCTGCTCCAGCAGCAGATCGAGCGCTGCTACTCGGCGCCGCCCGGCGCGGCCCAGGGCGTGGTCCTGCCGGTGCTCGACATCCGCCTGAACCCCAACGGCTCGCTCAGCACCGAGCCGCGGATCATGCGCGGCGGGGCGAGCGCGGTGGACCAGTCGATCGCGCAGGCCGCGCTCCGGGCGGTCCGCCGCTGCGCGCCGTACAACATCCCGGCCACCTACGCGCCGTACTACAACGACTGGAAGGCCATCAACGCGGAGTTCGAGTTCACGGCGACTTGAGGGCGTCCAGCCCTTCTTCCGCCCTGATCCGGCCGCCTCGTCAGATCGTCACTCGGATCCGACCCACCATGCTGCACCTGCCCTTCGTCGGGCGACTCCCGACGTCCTTCGCCGCGCGCCTGATCGCGGTCTTCACCCTGCTGACGGCCGTCCTGGCCGGGCCCGCCCAGGCGCAGCTGCAGCTGCGCATCGGCGGCGGCAACTTCCAGCCGATGCCCATCGCCATCGCGGATTTCGGCGGCGATCCGAGCCTCGCCGGCCTCGTCTCCGGCGTGGTCACCAACGACCTGCGCCGCTCCGGCTACTTCACGCCACTCGATCACGCCCGCTTCCCCGAGCAGCCGAACTTCGACGCCGCCCCGAACTTCGAGAAGTGGCGCGCCACCGGCGTCCAGGGCCTCGTCACCGGCCGCGTCGTCCGCGAGGGCGGCCGGGTCAAGGTCGAGTTCCGGCTCTGGGACGTGACCAACGGCCAGCAGATGACCGGCCAGCAATACGGCACCGACGCCGCCAACGTCCGGCGCACCGGCCACCTGATCTCCGACGGGGTCTACACTAAGATCACCGGCCTCGGGCCCTGGTTCGACAGCCGCATCGCCTTCGTGGACGAGACCGGCCCGAAGGAGAACCGCCGCAAGCGCCTGATGGTCATGGACCAGGACGGCGCCAATGTCCGGGCGATCACCACCGGCGAGATGTCGATCGTGGCGCCGCGCTACTCGCCGGCCACCCAGGACATCGCCTTCATGGCCCAGGCCACCGGCCACCAGCCGCGGGTGCAGATGATCAACCTGGAGACCGGCTCCCGCCAGGCGCTCGGCAACGTCGATTCGATGAGCGCGAGCCCGCGCTTCTCGCCGGACGGCCGGAAGATCGTGATGAGCGTCCAGCAGGGCGGCAACGCCGACATCGTGACGATGGACCTCGCCTCGAAGGCCCAGCGCTCGATCACCAACGGCATGGCGATCGACACCTCGCCGACCTACTCGCCGGACGGATCGCAGATCGCCTTCGAGTCCGACCGCGGCGGCTCCCAGCAGGTCTACGTGATGGGGGCGGACGGCTCGAACCCGCACCGGATCACCTTCGGTCCCGGCTCGGCCTCGCAGCCGGCCTTCTCGCCCCGCGGCGACCTGATCGCCTACACGCGCCAGCGCAACGGCGGCTTCGCCATCTGCGTCTCGAAGCCCGACGGCTCGGGCGAGCGCGTGCTCACCGAGGGCTTCCACAACGAGGGCCCGACCTTCGCGCCGAACGGCCAGTACGTGCTGTTCTTCCGCGATCCGGGCGGCCAGGGCGGCGGCAAGCTGTTCATGGTCGACATCACCGGCAAGGTGGAGCAGCCGGTCCCGACGCCCGCCTACGCGTCCGACCCGACCTGGTCGCCGCTGCTGTCGGGCCGCTGAGCCCGTCGCGGAGCCCGGCTCGCGGGGCGGGCTCCGGGACCGTTCCCGGTCGTGGTGCAACGGTTCTGAAGGACGGCGCGCCCCTCACCCTGTCCCTCGCCCGCACGGGAGAGGCGACGCGCGCTCCGTGCGGCGCCGGCTCGCGGCGCTACGATCGCCACCGCGATCATCCGAGACGCGCCGCCTCCGAAACCGCGCGCTATCCCTGCACCATCAGCCGGTCGCGGGCCCGCAACGCCGGGAAGAGCTTGCCCCAGAGCAGCGCGACCCCGACCGTCGCGGCGCCGCCGACCACCACCGCCGGGACCGCGCCGATCGCGGCGGCCAGCAGCCCCGATTCGAACTCGCCGAGCTCGTTCGAGGCGCCGATGAACACCGTGTTCACCGCCGAGACGCGGCCGCGCATCGCGTCCGGCGTCTCGCCCTGCACGAAGGTCTGGCGCACGTAGACCGAGATCATGTCGGCGGCGCCCGTGACGAACAGGCAGGCCATCGACAGCGGCAGCGACGTCGACAGCCCGAACGCGACCGTGGCGGCCCCGAACACCGCGGCGGCGCGGAGCATGCGCACGCCCGCGTGGCGCCGCAGGGGGTAGTTCGCCAGCAGCACCGCCATGGCGACCGCCCCGAAGGCCGGCATGCTCCGCAGCGCGCCCAGGCCCAGGGGCCCGACATGCAGCACCTCCGCCGCGTAGATCGGCAGGAGCGCCGTGGCGCCGCCGAGCAGCACCGTGAACAGGTCGAGGCTGATCGCTCCGAGCACCACCGGCTGCGAGCGGATGTAGTCGATGCCGGCCGACAGCGCCGCCCAGGTGATCGGCGGCCGCTCGCTCACCGCCGCCGGCCGGAAGCGGATCAGCAGGGTCAGGACGCTGGCCAGGGCGAAGCTGCCCCCTGCCAGGCCGAACACGACCCCGGGACCGAGGGCGTAGAGGAAGCCGCCGAGCGCCGGCCCCATCACGGACGCGCTCTGCCAGAGGGACGCGTTCCACGCGATCGCCGAGCTGAATTGCGGTCCGGGCACCAGGGTCGGCAGCAGCGCCTGCAGGGCCGGATTGGCGAAAGCCCGGGCCGTGCCCACGACGATGACGAGGGCGTAGATCGGCCAGACGGAGTGCACGCCCGTGAGGGCGCAGGCGAGGAGCCCGAGGCTCGCCGCGCTCTGCAGGGCGAAGGCGGCGCCACCGACGAGGCGCCGGTCGTAGGCGTCCGCGACGTGGCCGGTGATCAGCGCGCACAGAACCGCCGGCAGGAAGCCCGCGAGGCCCACGAGGCCCAGCGCCAGGGCGGAATGGGTCAGGTCGTAGACGAACCAGCCGATCGCCACGGCCTGCATCTGGTAGGCGAGGCCCGTGAGGAACCGCGCCGAGCCGAACAGGCGGAAGTCGCCGATGCCGAAGACGGCCCAGCCGGAACGATCGTGCGCGGACATGCCCCCTGCTGCGCGGGACCGGCCGAAGAATCAAGCGCTACGGCGAGGTTCGCCGGTCGGATGTCGGGGGTTCCGGCCGGATCGGCTGCAGCGTCAGGATGGGCTTGCGCGGCGGTGGTGGCGGGAGCGGCGCTTTGGGTTCGGGCGGGGCGCGCCGGGCCTCGCCCGCGTGGTCGGTCGGGAACGTGCAGGTGACGCGGGTGCCGCTGCCCGGCGCCGTCTCCAGCAGGACGCGGCCGCCGTGCAACTCGACGAAGGAGCGCACGATCGACAGGCCGAGGCCGACGCCCCGGTGCCGGGTTCCGAGCGTGTGGCTCTCGAAGCGGTTGAACACCGAATCGGCGATCTCGGGCGGCATGCCCCGTCCGTGGTCCCGCACGCTCAGGAGCAGCTCCTGCGCGGTCCGGCGGGCCTGGACCTCCACGCGCTGGCCGGCATCCGAGAAGCCGACGGCGTTCGAGAGCAGGTTGAACAGGATCTGGCGCACCCGCTTCCCGTCGGCGTGGACGCTGCCGATATCCTCCGGCACGTCGAGGGCGAGGGTGATGTGCGATTCCGCGAGCCGGTCCTCGATGCCGCGCACCGCGGCCTCGACGGTGGCCTGGACGTCGACCTCCTCCCGCTGCAGCTCGAGTGAGCCGGCGTCGATCGAGGCGAGGTCGAGGATGTCGTTGATGATGACGAGCAGCGCCGCCGAGGAGCGCATGATGTGGTCGGCGTACTCGCGCTGCCGCTCGTTGAGCGCGCCGACAGTCTCGTCGCCGAGAAGCTGGGTGAAGCCGATGATGTTGGTGAGCGGGGAGCGCAGCTCGTAAGAGACGTGGTGCACGAAGGTGTCGCGCAGCTGCGCGGCCTTCTCCAGGGCGTCGTTCTTCTCGGTGAGCGCCCGCTCGACGTTCACGCTCGCCGTCACGTCGATCAGGGTCAGGAGCGTCGCGCCTTCCGGGAGCGGCTGTGCGGCGCAGTCGAGGACCGTGCCGTCCACCACCTCCAGGCGGCACGTCCGGGCGGTGCGAGCTTCGAGGCCGACCACCGCGTCGCGGATGTCGAGCCACGGCTCCTCGGCGGGGGCGAGCGCGCGGCAGGCGGCGATCACCGCGTCGACGTGCGGGCGCTCCTCGACCATCTCGGGGTCGAGCCGCCACACGGTGAAGAAGGCGCGGTTGGCGAGGGACAGGCGCCCGTCCGCGCCGAACACGGCCACCGGCTCGGCCAGCGTGTCCAGGGTCTCCGCCTGCAGGCGGCGCAGGGCGTTGTAGCGCGATTCGGCGTTCAGGCGGTCGGAGACGTCGTCGAACAGGTAGGTCAGGCCGCCCTGCGGGTTCGGATCCGCGACCACGCGCAGGGTCCGGCCGTCGGGCAGGTACCACCAGGTCTGGTTCGCCTCCGCGGCCCGGTAGGCGGACAGAACGCCCTGCTTCCAGCCGCGGAAATCCGCGTGCTCCTCGAGCTTCCGCTCCGCCCGCAGGTGGTCGAGGATCTCCCCGTCGGAGGGCCGGCTGTCGAGGAAGGCCTGGTCGAGGTCCCAGAGCTGCCGATAGGCGGCGTTGTGGAAGATCAGACGCTGCGAGACGTCGAACATCGCGACCGCGGTCGGAAGCTGGTCCAGGGTCCGGACGTTGGCGTTCATCTGCCGCTGCAGGTCGGCGCGCACGCTCTCGAGTTCCGAGACGTCGATGGCGATGCCGACGCGGCCGGTCTCGAGCCCGGTCTCGAACACGTCGAGCATCCGCCGGTTGCCGGCCACGATGGCCGAGAGGCGCGGGACGCTCCGGGTCAGGCCGGCGAACCGGGCCGCCTCCTCGCGGGCGATCGTCTCCCGGGCCGGGCGGTCGAACAGCTCCAGGCCGGCGTCGAGGGCGGCCTCGCGGCTCTCCGCCTCGACCGCCGCCACGTAGGCCGCGTTGACCCAGCTCAGCCCGCCGTCGCGGTTGCGCCGCCAGACCGGCTGCGGGATCGCGTCGAGGAGTCCCGACAGGGCCGAGAGCCCGCGGCGGGTCTCGTCCAGGGCCGCGCGCAGGTCGGCGATCTCGCAGCGCTCCTGGCTGGTCTCGCGCAGGCGCAGGAGCGCCCGCCCCGCCACGGCCTGCCCGTGGGCCTCGATGCTCCGGCCGGTCTGGCTCCGCAGGCTCAGCGCGAAGCCGGTGCCGCGCGCCCGCAAGGTCTCCACGGCGGTCTCCACGGCGGTCGCGTCCGCGGGGACGAGCCACGTGCCGAAAGCCAGCACGCGGCGGGCGTAGCCGGAGGTCGGCCGCTCGCCGTGGATGGCGAGGCTGATGTCGCCCTCGACCACCGGCTCGCTGCGCTGATCCCAGGTGACGATGATCTGCCGCTCGGCGTTGAGCAGCATCTCGGCCCGGTCGTGGGCGCCGCGCAGGACGTCGAGAGTCGCGGCGAGCTCGCGCTCGCGGCGGGTCCACCGGCCGCGCTCGTAGAGGTGGAGGAGCGACAGGATCACCGCGAAGGCCACGAGCCCGCCGAAGATCGCCAGGGCGGCCACGCTGTGAATCTCCCGCGCGGGATGCGCGGCGGCGGCCTCCGGCAGCTCGGCGAAGGCCGCGCTCGCCGTCGTCAGGGCGAGCGCGCCCACGCCGATCCGAACGTGTGTCGCACGACCGACACCCATGGTTTGCCCCGCCCCCGTACCCGATGGCTGTCCGACCGGCGCGCGTCGCCGCGCGGCGCAGAAGGCACCGTTTCCGCGGCGCTCGTCCCGAACTGCCGCAGCCCCATCGATCTAAGATTCGCCCGCACTCTACAGTGCGGCGGAATCGCCCCGGAAGGGGAACGAAGCGTGGCTTTGGGCGAAGTCGGCATAATCAGCCGTTAACGACACACAGAAGACACAGTTCGATTCGGCCGTCGGCGGTTGACAAACGAGAAAGCCCGGCGCAGCGCGCCGGGCTCTCGGATCGTCCGATCGGACCTCTCCGCCGGATCGCGGCGGCGCGGTGCTGACCCCGGGAACGGGGCCGTCCGCGCCGTCGCCGATGCGGGCTCAGTAGCGGTAGTGCTCGGGCTTGAACGGGCCGCTCTCGGAGACGCCGATATAGGCGGCCTGATCGGGGCGGAGCTTCGAGAGCTTCACGCCGATCTTCTCCAGGTGCAGGGCCGCGACCTTCTCGTCGAGCGTCTTCGGCAGGGTGTAGACCTGCTTCTGGTACTTGCCCGGGTTGGACCACAGCTCGATCTGGGCCAGCGTCTGGTTGGTGAACGAGGCCGACATCACGAAGGACGGGTGACCGGTCGCGTTGCCGAGGTTCACCAGGCGGCCCTCCGACAGGAGGATGATCCGGTGGCCGTCCGCGAAGGTGATCTCGTCCACCTGCGGCTTGATGTTCGACCACTTGAGGTTCTTCAGGCCGGCGACCTGAATCTCGTTGTCGAAGTGGCCGATGTTGCAGACGATCGCCCGGTCCTTCATCGCCCGCATGTGGTCGATGGTGATGATGTCCTTGTTGCCCGTGGCGGTGACGAAGATGTCGGCGCGCGGCGCGGCATCCTCCATGGTCACGACCTCGTAGCCCTCCATGGCGGCCTGGAGCGCGCAGATCGGGTCGATCTCCGACACGAGCACGCGGCAGCCGGCGTTGCGCAGGGACGCGGCCGAACCCTTGCCCACGTCGCCGAAGCCCGCGACCATCGCGACCTTGCCGGCCATCATCACGTCGGTGCCGCGGCGGATGCCGTCGACCAGCGACTCCTTGCAACCGTACAGGTTGTCGAACTTCGACTTGGTGACCGAGTCGTTCACGTTGATCGCCGGGAAGAGCAGCTTGCCCTCCTTGGCCAGCACGTAGAGGCGGTGGACGCCCGTGGTCGTCTCCTCGGAGACGCCCTTGATGCTGTCCGCGAGGCCCGCGAACCAGCCCTTCGGCTTCTCGGCGAGCTTGCGCTTGAGGAGCGCGAAGAAGACCTCCTCCTCCTCGCTCGCCGGCTTGTCGAGGAACGCGGTGTCGCCGTTCTCGGCGCGCAGCCCGAGATGGACGAACATGGTCGCGTCGCCGCCGTCGTCGAGGATCATGTTCGGCATGCCGCCGTCGTGCCAGTCGAACAGGCGCGAGGTGTAGTCCCAGTACTCCTCCAGGGTCTCGCCCTTCACGGCGAAGACCGGGATGCCGGCGGCCGCGATGGCGGCGGCGGCGTGGTCCTGGGTCGAGTAGATGTTGCAGGAGACCCAGCGGATGTCGGCGCCGAGCGCCTTCAGGGTCTCGATCAGCACGGCGGTCTGGATCGTCATGTGCAGCGAGCCGGCGATCTTCGCGCCCTTCAGGGGCTGCGCGGCGCCGTACTCCTCGCGGACCGCCATCAGGCCCGGCATCTCCGTCTCGGCGATCGAGATCTCCTTCCGGCCGTAATCGGCCAGCCCGATATCCTTGACGATGTAATCCTTGGCCATGAGTCGATGGCTCCGTGTTCGCGTTGCGGGTCGGGGCAACCCCTACCACCGCGCGGCCTACGAAGCAATCAAGACATAAAGATGTCTTTATGCGTTCTGTTCGGCGGGGCGGCCGCGCGAACGCCCGCCCCGCTCCGGATCAGGTCCCGTCCGCCGCTCAGCGGGCCGGCCGCGCCAGCCACCCGAGGCCGAACGCGACGGCGGCCACGAGGGCGAGGGTCGTGCCGCGGTTCTCGTCCGCGCGCGCCGCGAGGGTGCGGCCGTGGCGCACGGCCTGCGCGCGGTAGTGCTGGCCGCGCTCGAGCGCCTCGTCCGCCAGGGCGTGGCCGCGCTCGCTGACGTCTCGGAACCGGGTGCGGCCCTCCTCGATGAGGTGCTCGCCGCCGTGGCGCAGGTCGCGGACCGTGTCCCGGGCCTCGCCGTAGGCGTACTGGGCGGCGCCGGCGGCCTGATCGTAGGCGCCGTCGAGCTGGTCGGCGGCCCGGCCGCGGACCGCGCCCGCAGCCGTCTTGATCCGGCCGCGCAGATGGCGGACGCCGCCCTCGAGATGATCCCTGTTCATGCTGTCTCTCCAATCCGGCGCGCAGCCCGGGGGCGCGACGCCTGCGTCGGGGCGGAACGATGGCGGAAGGCTCCGGTTCCCGGCGGCGCGGCGGAGCGGCCTCAAGTTTTCGTGCGTCGGCGCGCCCGTGCCGGAAACAGGTTCGGACCGGCGCGACGTCACCGGCCGCGGCGGCGCCAATCGCCGGGCGCTGATCGAGGCACATCGCGGGTGAGCCGGCGCTCCGATCTCTCGGCACCACTCGGCCTGTTCTCGACCGCGCCGCAGCGGTGACTTGCCGGGCGGCGGGAATGTCTGCGGCGGAGGTCTAGATCTCGATCTCGGTCCCGACCTCGACGACCTGCCGGGTCGGCACGCCGAAGAAGGCGCCGGTGCGCTCGGCGTTGCGCTGCATGAAGGCGAACAGGTTCTCCCGCCAGGGCGCCATGCCCCGCTTGTCCCGTCGCGGAATGATCGTCTCGTGCCCGACGAAGACGGTCATGTCGTCGAGGACGTGCGGCGGCAGGTGGCGCGATTCGACCGCGCAGGCCAGCCCCTCGGGGATCGAGGCCTCCTCCATGAAGCCGTAGCGCAGGATCACCCTGTAGAAATCCGGCGCCAGGATCGTCACGTGGGCGCGCCGGTCCCGCGGGACGGTGGGCGTCTCCTCGTAGAGCGCCGTGATGATCAGGATGCGCTCCATCAGGGCGTGGTTGCGCTCCACGAAGCGCGAGAGATGCAGCGGGATGCCGTGCTCGGCCGCCGAGAGGAACGCCGCCGTGCCCGGCAGCCGCAGCAGGTCGCGGTGCTGGAGACCGCCGAGGAAGACGTCCTCCGGCAGGCGCAGCGCGGCCCTCGCCTCCTCGACCAGCTCGTTCCCCTTCTTCCAGGTCAGCATCATCGCGGCGACGAGACCGGCGAGCACCAGGGGAAACCACCCGCCTTCCAGGATCTTCACGCTGTTGGCGGCGAAGAACACGAGGTCGATGCCGAGGAAGAAGCCGTTGACCGCGAAGACCAGGAGCGGGTTGTAGCCCCAACGGAGCGCGATCAGCGCGGCGAGCAGCGTCGTGATGCCCATCAGCATCGAGACCGCGATGCCGTAGGCGCCGGCGAGCGCGTCGGAGGAGCCGAACACCACCACGGCCGTCAGCGTCGCCGCGGCGAGCAGCCAGTTCACCGCCGGCACGTAGATCTGCCCGCGCTCGTCGTGCGCCGTCTGGACGATGCGCATGGCCGGCAGGAAGCCGAGCTGGACCGATTGCTGTGTCAGGGAGAAAACGCCCGAGATGATCGCCTGCGAGGCGATGATGGTCGCCATCGTGGCGAGCGCGACGAGGGGCAGATGGCCCCAGTCGGGGCTGAGGCGGAAGAACGGGTTCTCCAGGGCGTCGGGCGCGGCGATCAGCAGGGCGCCCTGGCCGAAATAGTTGAGCACCAGCGCGGGCAGGACCAGCACGAACCAGGCGACGCGGATCGGCAGGGCGCCGAAATGGCCGAGATCGGCGTACATCGCCTCGCCCCCGGTCACCGCCAGGAACGCCGCGCCCAGCATCGCGAAGCTGACGTGCCAGCCGGCGTGGAGCATGAAATCGACGGCCCGGAACGGGTTGGCCGCCGCGAGGATCCCGGGCTCGGCGACGATGCCGGAGATCCCGAGGAGCCCCAGGACGGCGAACCAGACGAGCATGACGGGTCCGAAGACCCGGCCGATGGCGGCCACGCCCTTGTGCTGGACCAGGAACAGCCCGACCAGGATCACCAGGGTGATCGGCACGACGTACGGGCCGAGTGACGGCGCGTCGACCTTCAGCCCCTCGATCGCCGACAGGACCGAGATCGCCGGCGTGATCGCGCCGTCGCCGTAGAGCAGGGCCGCGCCCACCAGCCCGACCACCAGGAGCAGCGCCTTCCACGTGCCCGGCCGGGCCTGACGGGCGCCGAGCAGCGCCAGCATGGCGACGATGCCGCCCTCGCCGCGGTTGTCGGCCCGCAGGATCAGCACCGCGTATTTCAGCGACACGATCAGGATCAGCGCCCACAGGATCAGCGACACCGCGCCCGTGGCGGCTGCCGGCACCGAGGCGCCGCCCGCGGTCGCCGCCTTCACCGCCTCCTTGAACGCGTAGAGCGGGCTCGTGCCGATGTCGCCGTACACGACGCCCAGCGCGCCGAAAACGAGGGCCGGCCGGAGCCTGTCGCGCGCCGTCTCCGCGTCGACCGCGCCCGTATCGGATCGGGGACTCGCCGCCGGCGCAAGGGTCTGACTCACCGCAGGGCTCCCTAGGGCATCACCCGGCCGAGACGATTCGAGCGCCGGGTTCGACGCCGCAGCGGTAAAGCTAGGGGCAGCGGTCGCGCCGTCCAGCGACGGCGCGGCAGGCCATCAGATCAGGGCGGCCAGGTCATCCGGGCAGGCCTCGCCGCGACGCAGGCAGGCGACGGGCGCCCCGGCGTGCCGGGCGATGGCGGCGGCCACGGTCGCGGCGGGCGCCGGCGCGTCCGGGCTCTCGCTGACCACTACGGAGCGCAGCGCCACGCCGTGGAAGCGCAGGGTCTCGCAGGCGGTGAGCGCGTGGCTGATCGCCCCGAGATAGCTCCCGGACACGAGCAGCGCCGGGAGGCCGAGGGCCCGGAGCCAGTCGAGGCCGGTGGCGGCCCCGGTGACCGGGCTCATGAGGCCGCCGACGCCCTCGATCAGCAGGGTGCCCTCCGTGCGGGCGATCTCATCCCGGCACCAGCCGACGAGGTCGGCCAGGTCCAGGGATCGCCCCTCCAGCACGGCGGCCTGATCGGGCGAGAGCGGTGCCGAGAACCGCCAGGGCGAGCAGGCCTCCACGGCCTCCTCGTCCAGGGCGAGGCCCTGCGCGTGCAGCAGCCGGGCGGTGTCGCTCTCGATGAAGCCGGGATCGCTCAGCGGCGGGACACCGCTCGCGAGCGGCTTCACCGTCCGGACCGCCCGACCCTGCGCCCGCAGGCTGCGGGTCAGGGCGGCGGTGACGTAGGTCTTGCCGATCTCGGTGCCGGCCCCGGCGATGAACAGCGCCCGCGCGGTCATCCCCGCCGCGATCCCCGCCTCAGGCCTGGAGGCTGCCGTGGCAGTGCTTGTACTTCTTGCCCGAGCCGCAGGGGCACGGCTCGTTGCGGCCGACGCGGCCCCAGGTGTTGGCGTCGGTCGGGTCACGCTCCAGCACCGCCCCGTCGGCCGCGAGGCCCTGGGCGGCGAAGCCGTAGGCCGGGCCCCCGCCGCCGTCGCTGCCCGAGCCGAAGCCGGCGTAGTCCATCTCGTTCTCGCCGGTGACCGGGTCGAGATGCTGGGCGAACATCGGCGGCAGCGCCGGACCGCCGGCCGGGAACTCCGCCGGCGGCTCCTGCAGCATGATCTCGACCCGCGAGAGCTGCGCGGTGACCTGCTCGCGCAGGGCGGTCACGAGCCCGTTGAACAGGTCGAAGGCCTCGGACTTGTACTCGTTCAGCGGGTCCCGCTGGGCGAAGCCGCGCCAGCCGATCACCTGCCGGAGGTGGTCCAGCGTCACGAGGTGCTCGCGCCAGAGATGGTCGAGCGTCTGGAGCAGGACCTGCTTCTCGATGTAGGCCGTGACCTCGGCGCCGTTCTTCTCCGTCCGCTCGGCGTAGGCTGTCTCGGCCGCCTTCAGCAGGCGCTCGCGCATCTCCTCGTCGGCGATGCCCTCCTCCTTGGCCCAGTCCTCGACCGGCACGTCGAGATTGAGGATCTCCTTCACCTGCTCGCGCAGGCCGGCGACGTCCCACTGCTCGGCGTAGGCGTTCTCCGGGATGTGCCGGGCGACGAGGTCGTCGATCACGCCCTCGCGCATCTCGTCCACGGTCTCGCGGACGCTGTCCTGGCCCATGAAGTCGCGGCGCTGCTCGAACACGACCTTGCGCTGGTCGTTCATGACGTTGTCGTACTTGAGCACGTTCTTGCGCATGTCGAAGTTGCGCGCCTCGACCTTCTGCTGCGCCTTCTCGATCGCCTTGTTGATCCAGGGGTGGATGATCGCCTCGCCCTGCTCGAGGCCGAGCTTCTGCAGCATCCCGTCCATGCGGTCGGAGCCGAAGATGCGCATCAGGTCATCCTGAAGCGACAGGTAGAACTTCGAGCGGCCGGGATCGCCCTGACGCCCGGAGCGGCCGCGGAGCTGGTTGTCGATGCGCCGCGATTCGTGGCGCTCGGTGCCGATGATGTAGAGGCCGCCCGGCAGGTCCTTCTTCCGGCCCGCCGCCGGATCGGCCGGCTCGCCCGAGGCCAGCACCTTGGTCCGGTTCTCGGCGATCTCGGCCTTGATCGCCGCGATCGCGGCGTCGCGCTCCGGACCGTCGGCGAGATGGCCCAGCTCCTTCTCGATGCGCATCTCGAGGTTGCCGCCGAGTTTGATGTCGGTGCCGCGTCCGGCCATGTTGGTGGCGATGGTGATCGCGCCCGGCACGCCCGCCTCGGCCACGATGTAGGCCTCCTGCTCGTGGAAGCGGGCGTTCAGCACGGCGAAGCGCTTGGTCACCCGGCCCTCGCGGGCGGCGGCGTAGACGTCGGTCAGGGCGTTCGGGTCGGAGTAGTCGAGCAGGCTGTAGCCGGCCTTCTTGAGCATCTCGGCGAGGTGCTCCGACTTCTCGATCGAGCCGGTGCCGACCAGGATCGGCTGGTGGCGCGCATGCGCCTTGTCGATCTCGGCGATGATGCCCTCGTACTTCTCGCCGACGGTCCGGTAGACCTCGTCGTCCTCGTCGACGCGCTCGACCTCCTTGTTGGTCGGGATGTCGACCACGTCGAGCTTGTAGATCTCGGCGAACTCGTCGGCCTCGGTCGAGGCGGTACCGGTCATGCCGGCCAGCTTCTTGTACAGGCGGAAGTAGTTCTGGAAGGTGATCGACGCGAGCGTCTGGTTCTCGGGCTGGATCGTGACCCGCTCCTTCGCCTCCAGCGCCTGATGCAGGCCTTCCGAGTAGCGCCGGCCCTGCATCATGCGGCCGGTGAACTCGTCGATGATCACCACCTCGTCGTTCTTGACGATGTAGTCCTTGTCGCGGGTGAACAGCGTGTGGGCGCGCAGCGCCTGGTTCACGTGGTGGACGAGCGTCACGTTGTGGGCGTCGTAGAGGTCGCCCTCCTTCAGGAGGCCCGCCTCGCGCATCGCCTCCTCGATGAATTCGTTGCCCTCCTCGGTCAGCGAGACGGTGCGCTGCTTCTCGTCGAGGTCGTAGAACTCCTTGCGCAGGCGCGGCATCAGCGCGTCCACCGCCACGTAGAGTTCCGACCGGTCGTCCACCGGGCCCGAGATGATCAGCGGCGTGCGCGCCTCGTCGATCAGGATCGAATCGACCTCGTCGACGATCGCGAAGTTGTGCCCGCGCTGCGCCAGCTGGGACAGCTCGTACTTCATGTTGTCGCGCAGGTAGTCGAAGCCGTACTCGTTGTTGGTGCCGTAGGTGATGTCGCAGGCGTAGGCCTCCTTGCGCTGCGCATCGTCGAGACCGTGCACGATCGTGCCGACGGAGAGGCCCAGGAACCGGTAGACCTGACCCATCCACTCGGCGTCGCGCGAGGCGAGGTAGTCGTTCACCGTGACGACGTGGACGCCCTTGCCCTCCAGGGCGTTGAGGTAGACCGGCAGCGTCGCCACCAGGGTCTTGCCCTCGCCGGTCTTCATCTCGGCGATGCCGCCCTCGTGGAGCACCATGCCGCCGATGAGCTGCACGTCGAAGTGGCGCTGGCCGAAGACGCGCTTGGCCGCCTCGCGGACGGTGGCGAAGGCCGGCACGAGGATGTCGTCGAGGCTCTTGCCGTTGGCGAGTTCGGCCTTCAGCATGTCGGTGCGGGCGCGCAGGGCCTCGTCCGAGAGGGCCTGGATCTCCGGTTCCAGCGCGTTGATCTGCGCGACGCGCGGGCGGTAGCCCTTGACGCGGCGGTCATTCGAGGAGCCGAAAATCTTCTTGGCGATGGAGCCGAGCATCGTGGACCTGCGGACGCGCGAGCCCGCCCACGGGTGAGCGTGGCGGGCCGGCCTGGACGGAGTTGGCCGGGCTTATAGAGGTAAACATCGCCCGGCGCACCTGGAAGGGGCAGCCCTCAACGCATGCCGGTACGGTCACGGTTCCGGCACCGGTGAAATGGCCGCGCTTGCCTTCTCGCCCGACGCGGGCCACCTGTGCCGCGGCGCGACGCCCGGCCGATCCGGCGCGACGCCGAGACGTGAGCCGAGGACTTCGCCCGTATGCCGAACACCGCCCTTCTCCGGCGCGTCAGCGCGCTCGCCGTCATGATCGCGATGCCGGGACTGGCGCTGGCCCAGGCACCCCAGAAGGCCCCGACGCCGGCCGCCAACACGCCGGCGGCCCCCGCCGCGACGCCGGCCGCCGCGACGCCGGCTGCCGCGCCGAGCGCGGACGCGGTCGTGGCGAGCGTCAACGGCAAGCCGATCACCCAGGGCGACCTCGCCATCGCGGCCGATGACCCGGCCCTGTCGCTGCCCGGCGTCGACGAGGCGCAGAAGAAGAACCTGCTCGTCGACTACATGGTCGACCTCCGCGTCGGTGCGCAGGCCGCCGAGGCCGCCAAGATCGGCGACACGCCGGAGTTCAAGCGCAAGCTCGCCTATTTCCGCGACAAGCTCCTGCTCGACGACTACCTGGAGCAGGAGGCCAAGCGCGCGGTCACGCCCGAGGCGGAGCACGCGATCTACGACCAGACCGTCAAGCTGATGAAGCCCGAGGAGGAGGTGCACGCGCGCCACATCCTGGTGGACAACGAGGCCGAGGCCAAGAAGATCGCCGCGCGCATCAAGGGCGGCGAGGATTTCGCCAAGGTCGCCGCCGAGGCGTCGAAGGACCCGGGCTCGAAGGCCGAGGGCGGCGATCTCGGCTGGTTCACCAAGGAGCGGATGGTGCCCGACTTCGCCAACGCCGCCTTCGCGATGAAGGCCGGCCAGGTCTCCGACCCGATCAAGACCCAGTTCGGCTGGCACGTGATCAAGGTCGAGGAGAAGCGGACCAAGCCGCAGCCAACCTTCGACGAGCTCAAGGAGCAGATCGACCAGCACCTGATCCGCAAGGCGCAGCAGGACATGATCCTGAAGCTCCGCTCGGAGGCCAAGATCGAGCGCGCCGACGCGCCGCCGGCCGCGCAGACTGCGCCCGAACCGAAGAAGTAGCGCTCGGCGCCCGACCGGCGCGGCCCCCGGGGCCGCGCCCCGTCGTCAGTACGGCCGGTCCGGGACGAGGTAGCTGGACTGCGCCGGGGCCGGCTGGGGCGTGATCCCGAGGGCCGAGAGTTCGGCGCTGCGGCGCCCCTCGGCGATCCTGTCGAGCACCGCGATCAGCAGCCACGGACACGCGATGCCGATGAAGAACGCCATGTGATCCTCCCGCGCCGAACCTCTGGGCCCGCTCGGCTTGGGAGAAGAATAGGCGGGCCGGGCCGCGCCGCAAGCGGCATCCCGGCCGGGATCTCAGATCCAGCCCTGCAGCTCGCGGCGCACCACGTGCTCGATCACCCGCATGCCGAGGTCGCTGTCGTTCAGGCACGGGATGTAGGCGAAGCGCTCGCCGCCATTCTCCTCGAAGTAGTGGCGATTCTCGCCGTCGAGTTCCTCAAGGGTCTCCAGGCAATCGGCCGTGAAGCCCGGGGCGACGATCGCCATCCGCTTCACGCCCGACTTCGCGAGCTCCATCACGGTCTCGTCGGTGTAGGGCTTCAGCCACTCCTCGTTGCCGAAGCGCGACTGGAAGGTCACCCGCATCTTCTCCGGCGACAGGCCCAGCGCCTCGCGGATCAGCCGCCCGGTCTTGTGGCACTGGCAATGGTAGGGATCGCCCTTGAGCAGGTAGCTCCGCGGCACCCCGTGGAACGAGGTGAGGATCACCTCCGGCTCGAAATCGAGCTTGGCCAGACCCTCGCGGATCGAATCGGCCATGGCGGCGATGTAGACCGGGTCGTCGTGATAGGGCGGCGAGACGCGCACCGTCGGCTGCCAGCGCATGTCCATCAGCGCCCGGAAGGCCTGGTCGCAGGCCGTGGCCGAGGTCGCGGCGGCGTATTGCGGGTAGAGCGGCACCAGCAGGATGCGGTCGCAGCCCTGGTCCAGCAGCGCCTGGATCCGGCCGGCGACCTCGGGCTTGCCGTAGCGCATCGCCCAGTCGACCACCACGGACTCGCCCATCGCGGCCTGGAGGCGCTCGCACTGGCCGCGGGTGATCGTCTTCAGCGGCCCCTCGTTCAGCGCATTGTTCCAGACGCTGGCGTAGTCGCGGCCCTTCGGGCCGGGGCGCTTCGTCAGGATGATCAGGTTGAGCAGCGGCCACCAGATCAGCCGCGGCACCTCGATCACGCGGCGGTCCGAGAGGAACTCCTTGAGGTACCGGCGCATCGGCCAGTAGGACGTGCCCTCGGGCGTCCCGAGATTCATCAGGAGCACGCCGACGCGGCCCCAGGCCACCTTCGGGTGGTCGGCCGGCAGGGCGTTCGCCGCGGGCTGCAGCGGTGCGAGGGGCCGGCCATTCGCCAGCGCGGCGGGTTCGACGCGTTCGTTCATGGCAGCGTTCCGGCGCCGCGCGCCGAGATCCTTCCTCTGGTTTCCGATATCCGGCGGCCGGCGCGGACGCCTCGAGCTTGGCCGGAGCTTAAACCCCGTCGGGTGCGCCCCCATGTAGGGTGCGAAGCCGCCCGGCGAAGACCGGACGCGCCATGTCGCACCGCGATAGGCGGGACGCTCGACCCCAGTCCCTAAACACGGGCGGCTCCCGGCCGCAACCGCCGCGCCCGTGACGGTGCTCCCCCGCCCCCTATCTGGCCGCGGAACCCGACCGCGAGAGACCATGACCGACACGCCCGTCGCCGACGCCCTCACCGCCTTCCGCGCCTCGGGTTCGCCCTGGCTGAGCCTGCCCTTCTTCGCCGGCGGGGAGGCCGACGCCGTGGCGGCGCGGGTCGATGCGCGAATCGCCGCGGGCGCCCGCGTCCTGCCGGCGCCGGACCGGATCTTCCGCGCCCTGACAGAGACCCCGCCGCAGGACGTGCGGGCCGTGATCCTCGGCCAGGATCCGTACCCGACCCCGGGCGACGCCAACGGCCTCGCCTTCTCGTTCGTGGGCTCCGGTCGCCTGCCAGCCTCGCTGAAGGTGATCCTGGCGGAGGCGAGCTCCGACCGCGCCGCGGGCGGCGACCTGACGCCCTGGGCGCGGCAGGGCGTGCTCCTGCTCAACAGCGCGCTCACCGTCGAGGCCGGCAAGGCCGGGGCGCATCTGCGTTACGGCTGGGCCGCGCTGACCGACGAGGCGGTGAGCGCCGTGTCGGCGCGGCCCGAGCCCGCGGTGTTCCTGCTCTGGGGGGCCCAGGCGCGGGCCCGGGCCGCGCTGATCGACGCGACCCGCCACGGCGTGTTCGAGAGCGGACACCCCTCGCCGCTCAACCGCGCCCGGGATTTTCCGGGTTCCGACCCGTTCGGCCGGGCCAACCGGTGGCTCGCCGAGCACGGGCGTCGGCCGATCGAGTGGCGCCTCGGCTGAGGCCGGCGTCGATCCGGAGCGCGACCGATCACGGCTTGGCGGGCTCGGCGGGCTTCGCAGGAGCGGCCGGCTCCTGGCCCGCGGGCAGGAGCACGTTCTTGGCCACCGTGCCCTCGGGTCCGTACTCGCCGGCCACCGCGAGGCAGGCCTGGTCGCGGTTCTGCGCCATCTGGTTCGACATCAGCGTGAACATGGTCTGCACCCGGTTGCCGAACGGCCCCCGCGGCTGGACGTCGCCGATCTGCACGTTCTGCTTCGCCAGCAACGCCTCGAACTGGTCGCTGCCGATCCGGTAGCCGCAGACGTTCGAGGCCGCGAAGATGTAGGCGGCGAATTCCAGCGCCCGCGGCGACGGGGCGTTCCGGATCTGCGCCTGCGCCGGCAGGGCCGCGAGCGTGGCGGCGGCGAGGAGAGAGATCCGGGTCGTTGTGGGACGCATGCGCGGCGGTTCCTCGATCGTGGGCGGCCTCTGACGGGCGGCCTCTGGCGCGCGGGACATAGGCCGGACCCGCGCGCGCGCCAATGCGACCGAAGATGCGGCCCGAGATGCCGACGATTCGCCCGTCGCCGTTCACGGCCCGTTGGCCATGGCGGCAGTCGCCGGCCCGCGCGCCGACGAAAATGCGGTCGTTTTTCGGCGGAACGCCGGCGCGTGAGAGAGTGTTAACCTGCTCGCGTCACGCCAGGACCCGCAGTGTGTCCAGATTCAGGCGGTCCGCATCGCATGTACGGCGTCCATTCCCCGGCGGCCTCCATCCCTCTTCCGGCTCGAGACGCCGACCGGCGCGCCCGGCCCGGCGCGCAAGGAGTCGCCAACCCGGAGCGGCGTGTCGGGCCGGCCGTGCCGGTCGCCGCGATCTGTCCGCACCGCTTCTCGCGCTGGGCCTGGGGCGAGGGCCTGCGGGCCGGGCAGACCGTGGCGCTCATGGTGCAGGATCTCGGGCAGGCGGAGGCCATGCGCCTCGGCCTCACCCGTCTCGGCCTGCGCGTCGTCTGCCTCGACTGCGCCGGCCGTGACCGGGCGCTCGCCGACAGCCTCTCCGAGTCGGGCGCCGTGCTGGTGGTCGTCGATGCCGCGCTCGCCGATGCCTATGCCGGCGTGATGGGCCGGCTCGACGCCTATCCCACGCTGTGGTGGAACGGGCCGGGCGCCGACTACGCGAGCCTCGACCTCGCCCTGGCCGAGCAGGCCTGACAGCCGGCTCATCGCGGAGGCCGGGCCGCGGCGCCGTCGCGAACCGGAAAACCGCGTGCTACCGTCCGGCGACGCGACCGGCCCCGCCGCAGGGAGGCCGGCGCCGGGAGACGCCGCCATGACCGCAGCCCTTGCCACGGCCCCCGCCGCCACCCCGGAGGCGCCTGTGCTGCTGCGCAGCGACGCCGACGGCGTCGCGACCCTGACGCTGAACCGGCCGCAGGCCCGCAACGCCCTGTCGATGGCCCTGATGGGCGCGCTCCAGGCGCAGCTCGACGCGATCCGCGCGGATCCGTCCGTGCGGGTCGTGATCCTGCAGGGGGCAGGCCCCGCCTTCTGCGCCGGGCACGACCTCAAGGAGATGCGCGCCGACCCGTCCCGGGAGGCCACCGAGGCGGTGTTCCGCACCTGCGCCCGGCTGATGCTGAGCCTCACGCGCCTGCCGCAACCGGTGATCGCCCGGGTGCACGGGATCGCCACCGCCGCCGGGTGCCAGCTCGTCGCCACCTGCGACCTCGCCGTCTGCGCCGAGACCGCTCGCTTCGCCACGCCGGGGGTGCAGATCGGCCTGTTCTGCTCGACCCCGATGGTCGCCCTGTCGCGGGCCGTGTCGCGCAAGGCCGCCCTGGAGATGCTGCTGGTCGGCGACCCGATCGACGCCGCGGAGGCTCTGCGGATCGGGCTCGTGAACCGCGCCGTGCCGGAGGCGGATCTCGACGCGGCGGTGAGCGCCCTCGCGGCCCGGATCGCCGGCAAGGCCCGGCGCGTCCTGGCGATCGGCAAGGAGGCGTTCGGCCGGCAGATCGAGATGAGCCTGGAGGACGCCTACGGTTACACGGCGGAGGTCATGACCCGCAACATGATGATGGCCGACGCGCAGGAGGGGATCGACGCCTTCCTGGGCAAGCGACCGCCCCGCTGGGAGCCGTGAGCTGGCCTCCTGGCGCGATACGACGCAGGCGGTTCTGCGCGGCGCGCGTAGGTGATGGCGCCGCCCTGCTCTAGGATGAGGGCCTGTCCGATCCTGCCGGGCTCGGCGCCGCAACGCGGAACGGCTGATGAGCACCCTCGACCTGCTCGGTCTGACGCTGTCCTTCTACGGCACGATGCCGCCGCCGCGGCCCCCGCGGCCGAACCGCAACGGTGCGACCTGGGCCGCCGCCGTGATCTTCGGAGGCGTCTGCATCGCGACGGTCGGGCCGATGATCACCATCTGGAGCTTCCACCGCCCCTACGCCGAGGCCAAGGCGCGCTGCATCGCCTCCGGCGGCCGGGTCCTGTACGGGGCCCTCGACGGCAGCGGACCCTATCGCTGCGAGCGGCCCGCGGCCGCGGCGGCCATTGCGCATCCGGCCAAGCCGGCGGATTGATCCGCCCGCCGCATGGGCTTTAGGTCGATCCGGCGCCCCCCGACGCGAACCCGGATAGCCGCACCTTGGAAAACGCGATCACCCGCTGGGTCCAGTCGACCGCCCTGATGCGGTCGGATGTCGAGGCCCTGCTCGGCTTCGCGCTGGCGATCGGCGTCACCCTGCACGCCCTGCTGCGCAAGCGCCGGGTCAGCGTGGCGGTGGGCTGGATCGGGCTCGCGTGGCTGTCGCCGATCTTCGGTACCGCCCTGTACCTGACCTTCGGCATCAACCGCGTCTCGCGCCGCGCGCGGCGGCTGCGGACCAAGCCCTCCGACGCGACGCAGCTGCCCGACACCGACGACGCCGTGGTGCCGGAGGCGCTCTGGCCCCTCGACCGGGCGATCCGGCGGATCACCGGCCTGCCGGCCTTCGCCGGCAACACCGTGCAGATGTTCCGCAACGGCGACGCGGCCTACCCGGTGATGCTCGCGGCGATCCGGGAGGCGCGGACCAGCATCGGTCTGTCGAGCTACATCTTCCGGGACGACGCCACCGGCCGCGAGTTCTGCGACGCGCTGGTCGAGGCGCAGGCCCGGGGCGTGAAGGTCCGCGTCATCATCGACGGGATCGGCGGCGGCTACTTCCGGGCGCCGGTCTACCGCCGGCTGACGGCAGCCGGGGTGCCGGCGGCCCTGTTCATGCACTCCGCCCTCCCCTGGCGGATGCCGTTCCTCAACCTGCGCTCGCACAAGAAATTGCTGGTCATCGACGGGCGGATCGCCTTCACCGGCGGCCTCAACATCTCCCACCCGAACCGCGTCGCCCTGAAGCCCGAGCACCCGATCCGCGACACCCATTTCCGGATGACCGGCCCCGTGGTCGAGCAGCTCGCCGCCGCCTTCGCGGCCGACTGGGCCTTCGTGGACGGCGAGATCCTCGACGGCCCCCCGTGGTTCGTCGACCTCGAGCCGTGCGGACCGAGCGTCGCCCGGGCCGTCACATCCGGCCCGGACGCGGACGTCGAGAAGATCGAGCAGGTCATCCTCCAGGCCCTCGCCTGCGCGCGCCGGTCGGTGCGCTTCGTGACGCCCTACTTCCTGCCCGACGAGCTCGTGACCGGCGCGCTCGCCCAGGCCGCGACCCGGGGCATCACCGTCGACGTCATCATCCCGCGGGTCAGCGACCACCCGTACATCGACTGGGCGACCCGGGCGCATCTCGATCCGCTGTTGCGGGCCGGCGTGAACGTCTGGCTCGACGAGCCGCCCTTCGACCATTCCAAGGCGATGGTGGTCGACGACATCTGGTGCTTCGTCGGCAGCGCCAACTGGGACATGCGCAGCTTCCGGCTCAATTTCGAGCTGAACGTCGAGATCATCGACGCGGACCTCGCGGCCCACCTCGACCGGTTCATGCGCGGCAAGATGGAGGCGCGGCTCAGCCGGGAGGATCTCGCCGCGCGCGGCCTGCCGCTCCGTCTGCGCGACGCAGGCGTGCGACTGCTGCTGCCATACCTTTGAACCGGGCGGGCGCGTGCGCCTCCGGCGCCGGGCCGAGATGGACGACGATCGGCCGGTGATCGGAGCGCCCCCGCGGCAGCACCGCGTGCGCGTGGCAGACGAGCCCGCGGGCCAAGCAGCGGTCTAGCCGCAGCGGCAGGACCTCGACCATCGCGTGGGTCGGTTGCCGCGGTCCGACATCGCGGAACCCCGGGATCAGCGCCGGGCCGACGATGTTGTAGTCGCCGAGCACGGCCGCCCGCGGCGGCAGCTCGCTGACGATGCGGCGCAGCTGGCGCCGGTTCAGCATCTGTCCGTGCGAGAGGTGGACATTGGCCACGCCGAACTCGCCGAGGTCGAGGATCTGGCAGACCCGGTGCACGAGGGCGCCGGAGGGGAGCGCTATGACCCGGGGCGGGGCCGTCCAGGGCTTCGGGCTCCACATGGCGAGCCCGTGGATCCGGCCCGGCAGGGGGGCCCAGGCGTAGTGGCCGCCGATCCGGTCCAGCAGGAAGCCGATGGCGCGGGTGGCCTCCTGCATCAGCAGCAGGTCCGGCTTCTCCTGCGCCACGAGGGCGGCGACGTCGTCCACCGCCGCGCCGGTGCGCCGCAGCAGGTTCCAGCTCACGATCTTGAAGGGCTGGTGCGGCCGGTCTGCCGGGCGGATGGGAGTGACGGGTGACGGTGCGGGGTTGGAGCGGGCCGGGCGTGCAGAAGGATTCATCGGGCCGGTCTCGTACCTCAACGCGCGGCGCTCCCGCCACCGCCACGCTCTAACGCGCCCGGAGCCGGGACGTTCGACCGGTGCCGCGCCGTGATCGGGCTTGCAATCGGGCTTGCCGTGATCGGAAAGGGGCCGCGATAGCGGTGCCGCTCGCGGACGCGCCCGGGGCCGATCTCTTCGCCCCACAGCGCATCGCAGGACGGTGCTTGAGGCGGACCCGGTCGGCGGCCTAAGAGCCGGCACGGCGCTGCGCCGGCCGCTCCGCGGACCGCCGCGTGCCGCCATCCACCGATCCCGTCCGGAGGCCATGACGGCGTTCAGCTTCATCCATGCCGCCGACCTGCACCTCGGCAGCCCGCTGGCGGGGCTCGCCGCGCGCGACGCGGATCTGGCCCGTCGCCTCGCCTCGGCGAGTCGGCAGGCCTTCGAGGATCTGGTGAGCCAGGCGATCGAGCGGTCGGTCGCCTTCGTGGTGGTGGCGGGCGACGTCTACGACGGCGACTGGGCCGACACCACGATCGGCCTGTTCTTCGCCCGGCAGGTGGCGCGCCTCGACCGCGCCGGCATCCCGACGATCCTCGTGCGCGGTAACCACGACGCCGAGAGCGTCATCACGCGCTCGATCACGCTGCCGGCCTCCGTGCACGTCTTCCCGACTGCCCGCGCCGGCACCCTGCGCCTCGACGCGCTCCGCGTCGCGGTCCACGGCCGCAGCTTCCAGGGCCGGGCCGTCGAGGAGAACCTCTCGCTGACCTACCCGGCCGCCGTGCCGGGCTGGTTCAACCTCGGGGTCCTGCACACCTCCTGCACCGGCCACGCGGCCCACGAGACCTACGCCCCCTGCTCGGTCGCCGACCTCGCGGCCCGGGGCTACGAGTACTGGGCGCTCGGCCACATCCACGAGTACGCGGAGCTGTCCCGGGATCCCTGGATCGTGTTCCCCGGCAATCTCCAGGGCCGGAGCGTGCGCGAGTGCGGCGAGAAGGGGGCCGTCGTGGTCGACGTCGCCGACGGTCGGGTGACGGGGGTGAGCCGCCTGCCCCTCGACCGGGCGCGGTTCGAGCGCGTCACGGTCGATCTCGGGGCGGTGGCCGACGCGCGCGGCGCCGTCGAGGCCGTCGAGGCGGCGCTTGCGCCCCTGGCGCCGATCGCGGCGCGCCGGCTGCTCCTGGTCCGCGTCCACCTCGCCGGGACGACGCGGGCCCACGACGCCCTCGCGGCCGACCGCGAGTCCCTGACGGCCGAGATCCAGGCGGCCGCGCACCGGCTGCACGAGGACATCTGGCTGGAGCGCCTGAAGATCGAGACCCGCCGCCCGCGCGCCGCGGCGGAGCCGACCGGAGCCGCCATCGACCCCGCGGCCCTGCTCGCCGACCTCGACCGCGACCCCGAGTTCCGCGCTCGGGCGAAGGCGGCGCTGGCCGAGATCGGCGGCCGTATGCCGGGGACGGCCGCCGCGGAGGCCGACCTCGACTCGGAGTTCGACGCGCTCTGCGCCGAGGCCGAGGCGCTCGTCCTCGGCCGCCTCGGCGGCCGGCACTGCTGAGGCGCGCCCATGGACCCCCGATGCGCCTGATCCGCCTCGCCCTGGAGCGCTACGGCGCCTTCACGGACCGCACCGTCGCGTTCCGGCCGGACGCGCGCCTGCACGTCGTGCTGGGCGCCAACGAGGCCGGCAAGAGCACCGCCCTGGCGGCGGTCACGGACCTGCTGTTCGGCTTCGGCAAGACCACGCCCTACGCCTTCCTGCACGACATGCCGCAGCTGCGCCTCGGTGCGGAGATCGCCGCCGCCGACGGACGCCGGCTGTCCTTCCGGCGCCGGAAGGGCAACAGCCGCACCCTCATCGACGCCGCCGACACGCCGCTCGCCGACGACGCCCTCGCCCCCTACCTCGGCGGCCTGTCCCGGACGGTGTTCTGCCGGGCCTTCGGGCTCGACGCGGCGAGCCTCCGGGCCGGGGGCCGCGAGATGGTCGACGTCGAGGGCGAGGTCGGCGCGAGCCTGTTCGCGGCGGGCTCCGGCCTGCGCGGCCTCACGGATCTGCAGACGACGCTCGACGCGGAGGCCGACGCCATCTTCGCCCCGCGCCAGGCGAAGCACCGGACCTTCTACCAGGCGCTGGAGCGCCACGAGACGGCCCGGCGGGCGATCCGCGAGCGGGGCCTGCGCGCCGGCGACTGGCGCGCCCTGAACGACGAGATCGCCGCGGCGGCCGCGCAGCTCGAGGCGCTCCGGGCCGAGCAGAAGGCCGGCGCGGTCGCGCGCGCCCGGCTGGAGCGGTTCAAGCGCGTCCGGCCGATCATCGCCGAGATCGACGCGCTGGAGCAGCGCATCGCCGCCGAGGCCGACCTCGTCGACGCGGATCCCGCCTGGATCGCCCGTCTCGGGGCCGCCCTGGACGCGTGCCGCGCCGCCGATTCCGAGGCGGAGCGGGCCGAGGCCGCGCTCGACCGGGCCCGCAGCGAGGCCGAATCCGTCCCGGTCGAGCCGGGGCTGACCCACCGGGCGGACGAGATCCTGGCGGCATTCAGCGGCACCAGGGAGTTCGAGAAGGGCGGCACCGACCTGCCCCGCCTCGAGGGCGACGCCCACAAGGTCGGGCTGGAGCTGGAGCGGCTGCGCGCCCGGATCGGCGTGCCCGACCTCGCCGCGCTGGAGGCCCGCCAGCCCCCGGACGCCGCGCGGGCGCGAACCGAGCGGCTGATCCGCGACGGCCGGACCTTGGCGGCCGCCGAGGAGCAGGTCGCCCGCGACCTCGCCGCCGCCCGCGCCGAGCGGGAGCGCCTCGCCCGCGAGGTGGAGGCGGCGGACGCGGCCCGGGATCCGACCCCGCTCCGGGAGGCGCTGAAGCCCCTCGTCCGGCTCCACGAGTGGATCGCGGCCCGCGATACCCTGGACGGCGCGGTCCGCCGGGAGGCGGCGCTGCTGCGCAACCAGGCCGAGCGGCTGTCGCCCCCGGTCCCCGACCTCGCCGCCCTCGTCCGGACGCCCCTGCCCGCCCCCGACACGGTGGCGCGCTACCGTCAGCGCCTGGAGGCCAAGACCCGCGAGCACGAGCGAGCCGCCGACCGGTGCGACACGGCCCGCCGGCAGGTCGCGGTCACCCGGGCGCGGCTGCGGGAGCGCGAGGCCGGCCGGCCCGTCGCCACCCGGGAGCGGCTCGACGCCCTGCGGGCGACCCGCGACGCGGCGTTCGCGCCCCTGCGCGACGCTCTCGCGGCCGGCCGAGCGGCCGCCGTCGCCGAGATCGCGGCCTTCGAGCGCGCGCTCCTCGAGGCCGACCGCGTCGCGGACGAGCGGGCCTCCGACGCCGCCCGGGTCGCCGCCCACGCGGCCGACCTGGAGCGGCTCGCCGCCGAGGAGGCGGAGGCCGCGCGGGCCGACGACGTCCTCGCCGGTCTCGCCGCGGAGATCGCGGCGGGCGAGGCGGCGTGGGGCGAGGCCTGGCGGCCCGCCGGCCTCGTGCCCGGGCCGCCGGCCGAGATGGCGGCCTGGCTCGCCGAGGTGGAGAGCCTGATCGAGGCCGAGCAGCGCCTCGCGGCGCAGCGGATCGAGGCCGACCGCCTCCTGGCGCGGATCGAGACCGCGCGGGGGCCCTTGGCCGACCTGCGTACCCGAGCCGGGCTCGACGCCGCACCGGACCTCGAGATCGCCGCCGCGCTGGACGGTCTCGAAGCGCGCATCGCCGCCCTGGCGAGCCGCTGGGAGGCCAATCTGCAGACCGGCGGGCTGCTGCGCGCCGCGGGACTCGCCGTGGAGCGGCTGGAGGCGAGCCTCGCCGAGACCGCTGCCCGTCGCGCCGCGTGGCGGGCGGACTGGGCGGCGGCGCTCCTGCCCCTCGGCCTCGACGGTTCGGCCGGTCCCGAGGAGGCGGAGGGCGCGCTGGAGGCGTGGCGAAGCGTGCCGGACCGGCTGGCGGAACGGGCCGCCCTTCAGCGCCGCTCCGCCGGGATCCGGCGGGACATGGAGGCGTTCCGGTCCACGGCGGCCACCCTGGTCGGGGCCCTGGCGCCCGACCTCGCGGAGGTGTTGTCCGCCGGCGCGATCCGATCGCTCCACGGCCGCCTCGTGGCCGCGCAGGCCCGCGAGGCGCGGCGCGCCGAGCTGGACCGCCGCCGCGACGAGGCCGAGGCGGCCCATCGCGCCGCCGCCGAGGCGCGCGACGCCGCGCGGGCGACGCTCGTCCGGCAGGTGGCCGAGGTGATGCCGGACCTCGCCGCGGCACCGACGCCGGAGATCGACCGGCTGTTCGGCCGCCTCAGCGCGCGGGAGGCGCTGCGCGCCGAGCGCCTGCGGCTCCGCGGCACCCTCGCGGGCGCGGCCGACGGGCTTCCCGAGGCCGAGCTGCGGGCCGGCCTGGAGACCTTGTCCCCGGAGGCGATCGAGGCGGAGCTGGCGCGGCTGTCGCTCGAGGCCGATGAGCAGGCCGAGCGCGGCCAGGTCATCTTCGCGGACCGCGACCGGGCGGAGCGGCGGCGGGCGGAGCTCGAGGGCGGCACCGGCGCCGAGCTGGCCCTCGCGGAGCGCAAGGCCGCGGAGGCGGATCTCCAGGCGGCGGCCCGGTCCTGGGCCGTGCTGCGGCTCGCCGGGCTGATGCTCGGGCAGGCCGTGGCCCGCCACCGCGCGGGGCAGCAGGATCCGCTCGTCACCCGGGCGGGCGCGCTGTTCAGCGCGCTGACCGGCGGCGCGTTCTCCGGCCTGGCGCAGATCTACGACGAGGCCGACACGCCGAAGCTCGCCGGGCAGCGTGCCGGGGGCGGCACGGTCGCGATCGAGGGCATGAGCGAGGGCACCCGCGACCAGCTCTATCTCGCCCTGCGGCTGGCCTATCTGGAGGATTACGCCGGCCGCGCCGAGCCGGCCCCGTTCATCGGCGACGACCTGTTCTCGACCTTCGACGAGACCCGGACCGGGTACGGTCTGGACGCGCTGGCCGCGATCGGCACCCGCGTCCAGCCGATCCTGTTCACGCACCACCGCCACGTCGCGGACATCGCCCGCGACCGGCTCGGCGACTCCGTCGACGTGGTGACGCTCTAGGGGGGCTGGCGGAGGGGGCCGATCCGCCCCCTCCCCGTCCGCAGCCGCTCAGGCGCCCGCGCGCCCGAGATAGCGCGCCTCCAGGTGGGCCCGGAACGCCGCCGTGCCGAGCTTCGTCCCGGTGGCGCGGGTGAGCAGGTCGTCGGTGTCGAGCAGGCTCCCCACCGCGTGCACGTGCGCGCGGAGCCAGTCCCGCAAGGGTCCGAAGTCGCCCTGCGCGAGGCAGCCCGGCAGCGCGGGCTCGGTCGTGCGGGCCGCCCGGAACAGCTGCGCGGCCGCCAGGGCGCCGAGCGTGTAGGTCGGGAAATAGCCGAACGCGCCGCTCGGCCAGTGGATGTCCTGGAGGCAGCCGACCCGGTCGTCCGGCACGGTGAGCCCGAGCAGATCGCGCAGCCCGTCGTTGAACGCCCCCGGCAGGTCGCGCACCGCGAGGTCGCCCGCGATCATCGCGGTCTCCAGCCGGTAGCGCAGGAGGATGTGGGCCGGGTAGGTCGCCTCGTCGGCATCCACCCGGATGAAGCCCGGCGCGACCCGGGTGTTGAGCGCGTGAAGGTTCTCTGGCGACCATTCGGGCCCGGATCGCCCGAACGCCGCCTGCAGGAGCGGCGCCAGGAAGGTGAAGAACTCCCGGCTCCGGCAGGCCTGCATCTCGACGATGAGCGACTGGCTCTCGTGCAGGCTCATCCCGCGCGCCGCGCCGACCGGCTGGTTCCGCCACGCCGCCGGCCGGCCCTGCTCGTAGAGGGCGTGCCCGGTCTCGTGGAGAACGCCCATCAGCGACCGGCCGAAATCGGCCGCGTCGTAGCGGGTGGTGATCCGCACGTCGTCGGTGGCGCCGCCGCAGAACGGGTGCAGGCTGATGTCGAGCCGGCCGCGGGTGAAGTCGAAGCCCACCGCCTTCATCAGCGTCAGGCCGAGGTCGCGCTGCACCGTCACGTCGAACGGTCCGTCGAGCGGGAGCGGCGCCGGCCGGGACGCCTGGATCTCCCGGGCGCGGGCGATCAGGTCCGGCAGCCAGCCGGTCAGATCCGCGAAGAGCGGGTCGATGGTCGCCCGGCGCATGCCGGGATCGTAGCTGTCGAGCAGCGCGTCGTAGGGATCGAGGCCGAGGGCCGCGCCCTTCGCCTGGCCGATCTCCCGCTGGAGCCGCAGCACCTCGGCGAGGTGGGGTTCGAGGCGGGCGAAGTCGGCGTCGCGCCGCGCCTCGCGCCAGACCATCTCGGAGCGGGACACGGCGCGGGAGCTCGCCTCGACGAGGTCGCGGGGCACCGCGGTGGCGTGGGCCTGGGCGCGGCGCATCTCCCGCAGGTTGGCGGCGGCCCAGGGTTCGAGGTCCCCGGCCTGCTCGGCCGCCGCCAGCTCCTCGGCGGCCTCGGGGGCGGTGAGCATCCCGTGGGCGAGCCCGCGCAGGATCGCGAGCTGGTCGCCGCGGGCCTCGGCGGCACCCTCCGGCATCAGGGTCTGCGCGTCCCAGCCGAGGATCCCGGCCGCGCCCTCGAGGGCGGCGAGCCGGGCGAAGCGCTGTTCGAGGGTTTGATAGGCGGTCATGCGGTCTCCGTCGGAAAGGTCTCGCGGCGCGACGCTGCGGCTCTCACCCCGCCTGAAGCATCTCCAGTTCCAGCCAGCGGTCCTCCGCCTGCGACAGCTCGGTCTCGGCCTGGGCCAGCATGGTCGAGGCCTTGTCGAACCGCGCCGGGTCGCGGGCGTAGAGCTCGGGGTCGGCGAGGATCGTCCGGAGCTGGGCGATCGCCGCCTCCAGCTTCTCGATGCGGGCCGGCAGGGTCTTCAACTCGTGCTGGTCCTTGAAGCCGAGCTTGGGCTTGCCCGAGGGCTGGGCCGCCGGAGCGGCGCGCTCGCGCGGCTCCTTGGTCTTCGGCGCGACGGTGCGCGCCTCGACGCCCTGCCCGCGCTGGACCAGCATGTCGCTGTAGCCGCCGGCATACTCGACCCACCGGCCGGCGCCCTCGGAGACCAGCACGCTGCCGACCACGCGGTCGAGGAAGTCGCGGTCGTGGCTGACCAGGATCAGCGTGCCCTGGTAGTCGCCCAGCATCTCCTGGAGCAGGTCGAGGGTCTCGAGGTCGAGGTCGTTGGTCGGCTCGTCGAGGACGAGGAGGTTGGCCGGCTGGGCCAGGGCCCGGGCGATCAGCAGCCGGTTGCGCTCGCCGCCGGACAGCACCGAGACCGGCGTGCGGGCCTGCTCGGGCGTGAACAGGAAGTCCTTGAGGTAGCCGACCACGTGGCGGCTCTGTCCGTTCACCGTGACACTGTCGCCGCGACCGCCGGTCAGCACGTCGGTGACGGTCATCCCGGGCTCCAGCACGGCGCGGGCCTGATCGAGCACCACCGGCAGCAGGTTCGTACCGAGCACGACCTGCCCGGCATCCGGCGCGAGCCGGCCCATGAGCAGGTTGATCAGGGTGCTCTTGCCCGCGCCGTTCGCCCCGACGATGCCGAGCCGGTCGCCCCGCATCACCCGCAGGGACAGGCCGTCGACGATCTTGCGCTCGCCGTAGCTCTTCGCGATGTCGCGGGCCTCGACGACGAGGCTTCCCGAGGATTCCGCGTCGGAGGCCTGCATGCTGACGCTGCCCACCGGGCGACGCACCTCGCGGCGGTTCTTGCGCAGCTCGTGCAGGTTGCCGAGCCGGCGGACATTGCGCTTGCGCCGCGCGGTGACCCCGTAGCGCAGCCAGTGCTCCTCGGCGGCGATCTTGCGGTCGAGCTTGTGCTGGTCCCGCTCCTCCTCCTCGAAGAAGGCGTCGCGCCACGCCTCGAAGCTGGAGAAGCCCTGGTCGATCCGGCGCGTCTCGCCGCGGTCGAGCCAGATCGTGGCCCGGGACAGCGCCGAGAGGAAGCGCCGGTCGTGGCTGATGAGTACGAGGGCCGCGCGGGTACCCTTCAGCTCCGTCTCGAGCCACTCGATCGCCGGCAGGTCGAGGTGGTTGGTGGGCTCGTCGAGGAGCAGCACGTCGGGCTCCGGAGCGAGCGCCTGCGCCAGCGCGGTGCGGCGTCCCTCGCCGCCGGAGAGCTTGCTCGGATCCTCCTCGCCGGTCAGGCCGAGGCTCTCCAGCAGGTAGCGGGCGCGGTGGGTCGATTCGCCCGGCGGCAGGCCGGCCTCGACGAAGTCCAGGGTCGTGGAGAAGCCCGTGAAGTCGGGTTCCTGCGCGAGGTAGCGGATCGTCGTGCCGGGCTGGACGAATCGCCGGCCCCGGTCGGGCTCCGCGAGGCCCGCGGCGATCTTCATGAGCGTCGACTTCCCGGACCCGTTCCGGCCGACGAGGCAGGTGCGCTCGCCCGGCGCGATGGCGAGGCTCGCGCTCGTGATCAGCGGCGTGCCGCCGAAGGTGAGCGCGACGTCCTGGAGGGTGAGGAGCGGGGGAGCGGCCATGGGCCGGCTTATGGCAGCGTGGGGCGGCCTGTTCAAACGGCGCCGCCCCCGTCGATCGACTCCCGGTCAGGCGATCCGGTTGGCCGGTCCCGTCGGCGGGCTGATCTCCGGCGCGCCCGGATCGTTGACCGGGACCTCGGGCGGATGGACGCCCGGCGCCTCGGCCGGGGTGTTCCCGGGGATTTCCGGTCCGGGCGGCTGCGTCGGGGCCTGCGGCGGATCGTAGGGCCGGTCCGGCACGGGCGCCGGCTGCGGCGGAACCTCGGGGACCTGCCCCGGGTCGGCGAGCGTGAAATCGGGCACCGTTATCCTCCGCGAGACCGACGGTGCAGATCCGCACCGTTTCCGCGGAAACAAGGTCCGGCCGATCCGGTTCCGAGCCCTACTTCTTCGTCAGCAGGAGATTGCCCTCCTTGCTCGCCACCTTCTGGATCTTCTCGGCGAACAGGGCGAGCAGGAAAGGCAGCTTCACTTCGAGACGGACGCTCTCCGCGCCCACGTCGATCGTGCCGGCAATCTTCTGCGCCACCGCGGACACACCGAAATCGAGGCGGTCTCCCGTCCAGGCGAGCTGGTCCACCGTGATACCGCTCTTGGCCAGGAAGGCCCGCGCCTGATCCGTGCCGTGCTCGAGGCGCCGCTTGGCCTCGTCGCGGCCGAGGTCGTGCGGGATGTCGACGATGAGGGGCTTGGGCATGGGCGGGTGATCCGAGCTGAACCCGGCAGCAGATGGTGCGTCCGGGTCCGGCAGACAACGCCCCGGAGGCCGCCCCGCCCGCGCGGAGCGGGAGCGGGCCGGGGCGTGGAATACCCCTGAGGGCTCAGTGCACGACCTGCAGCGACACGTAGGTCGTGCCGCCCATGCCGAGGGCGCGGGCGGAGCCGCGCGACAGATCGATGATGCGGCCGCGCACGAAGGGGCCGCGGTCGTTGATGCGGACGACGACCGAGCGGCCGGTCCGCTTGTTCTCGACGCGGACCCGGGTTCCGAACGGCAGGCTGCGATGGGCGGCGGTCAGTCCGTTGGGGTTGAAACGCTCGCCGTTGGCGGTGCGATGGCCGCTCCCGTACCAGGAGGCCGCTCCGCTCTGCGCGGCGGCCGGGAGGCTTGTTCCGACGACGGTGGACAGCATTCCAAGTGAGACAACGAGCTTACCGAAACCAAACGACATTCTCGACGCATTCCCTTTGTTTTTGTCGGGGCGGCGCCAGTCGTGTCCGAAATCGGCCGGAATATGGCAGGCGTTTTCCGGTCGCTGGGGTCATATTTTGGCCGATTTCGTGCTGGTCATGCTGATTACATGAGGGCTTATTTCAGCTTATTTGCGCTCTTGTTGCGGGTGATGCATTGGCGCGTCGTTCCGTGTATTCACCAAGAACTGCCCATGTCGGCCCGCGAAGCCGCAGAATAGGATATCATTCTTAAGCCCTGCGCCGGGTGTGACCCTGCGTCCCGCTGAGGTGGAAGCGGCGGGTGCCGGGCTGCCCGCTGACGACGATGATTGTCGTGCGCGGCTGTTGCCGAAGGATAGGCCGCCGCGGCGGCGCGCGGCCCGCAACGATAGAGTGTTGTCGCCTGGTCGCGGAGGCGCGGTGCGGCGCAGTAACGGTTGCTTAACCTGTCGGATCCTTGTCCGAGCGCCCGGTCGGCAAAATCTGCAGCCCCAGAACGGGACGCGCCGGACGCGAATTCGACAACGTGACCTTTACCGTACCCGGCGCATGGTCTGCAGGTCAGTCGCGTAACCGGTGTTTGCCATGGCTTCCCCGCGTACCGTGGCTGCCGACGCCGTCGCCCGGAAACAGGTCTCGCGTGCCGGGCGGCCCGCGTCGGCGCCACGGATGGGTCTCGTACCCGCCCAGCGTTCCCTGCCCCTCGACCAGGTTCTCGTCGGGGACTGCATCGCGGCCATGAACGCCCTGCCGGCGTCGAGCGTCGACTGCGTGTTCGCCGATCCGCCCTACAATCTCCAGCTCGGCGACGCCGGCCTCCTGCGCCCGGACCAGAGTCGCGTCGACGCGGTCGACGACGACTGGGACAAGTTCGCGACCTTCGAGGCCTACGACACCTTCACCCGGGACTGGCTCTCCGCCTGCCGCCGCGTGATGAAGCCGAACGCGACCCTCTGGGTGATCGGGTCGTACCACAACATCTTCCGGGTCGGGAGCGCGTTGCAGGATCTCGGTTACTGGATCCTCAACGACATCGTCTGGCGCAAGGCCAACCCGATGCCGAACTTCCGCGGCAAGCGCTTCACCAACGCCCACGAGACCCTGATCTGGGCCTCGCGCTCGGCCGACTCGAAGGGCTACACCTTCCATTACGAGGCGCTGAAAGGGGGCAACGAGGACCTCCAGATGCGCTCGGACTGGTTCATCCCCCTCTGCACCGGCGAGGAGCGGCTGAAGGATGCGGAGGGCCGCAAGGTCCACCCGACCCAGAAGCCCGAGGCCCTGCTCGCCCGGACGCTGCTCGCGGCGACCAATCCCGGCGACGTGGTGCTCGACCCGTTCTTCGGCACCGGCACCACCGGCGCCGTCGCCAAGCGCCTCGGCCGCCGCTTCATCGGCATCGAGCGCGAGGCGACCTACGCCGAGGCCGCCCGGGAGCGGATCGCCGCCGTCGAGACCCTGTCGAGGGCCGCCCTCATGGTGGCGCCGACCAAGCGCGCCGAACCGCGGGTGCCGTTCCTGTCGGTGATCGAGGCGGGCCACATCCGCCCCGGCGAGACCGTGACCGACGAGCGCCGCCGGTTCCGCGCCACGGTGCGCCCGGACGGCCAGCTCGACAACGGCCTCGTCATCGGCTCGATCCACAAGATCGGCGCGCTGGTGCAGGGCCTTCCGGCCTGCAACGGCTGGACCTTCTGGCACGTGGAGCGCGGCGGCAAGCCAGTGGTGATCGACACCTTCCGGGCCGGTCTCCGCCAGGCGATGGCGAACGGCTGACGCGCCGCCGTCTCTGCGAGCGCGGCGAAGCGAGCCGGTCGCGCGACGTCTCGAGGCCTCGCGCTGCCCTGGGTCGCTTCGCTGCGCCCGCGATGACGGTTGTCCTACCGCTTCCGGACCGGCCCCGGCCGCCGCGGCGATGACCGGGCCCGCGCCGGTGCGGGTGATGGCTCGACCTCCCCGTCGAACAACTCGTTCGCCTCGGGCGGCGGCGCCGGCGGCGCCTTCGGCTGAGGCTTGGGGACGGCGCGCACGCGCGGACGCGGCTCGGGATCCGGCATCAAGACCGGCGCCTCCATCGCCGCCAGCAGCGGCATCGGCGGCGGTTCCTTCCTGGGCCGCCCGCGCGGCTTCTTCTCGGGCTCCGGCTTCGGGTCGAAGGCGTGCGCCAGGACCTTGCGCATGAGGCCGGGCAGCGGCTCGTCGTCGAGGGCGCTGCGCGGCGTGAAGCGGGTGCCGGCCGGAGCCGGTGTCGCCAGCGCGACGCGGGCCACGAAGACCGTCAGCTCCAGGGGGAAGTGCGTGAAGCCGTGGCGGACCAGCCCCGGGAGCCGCTTCCACCGCGCGTCGAGCGGCGCGTCCAGCAGGGCGGCGGCGACGTCGTAATCCGGCTCCCAGGCGCTCCCCGGCGGCTCGGCCATGTTGCCGAGCAGACCCTCGGGCGGGCGTGTCCGCAGCAGCACCGCCTCGTCGCCGCTGCGGATCGCCACGAAGGCGGCGCCGCGGCGGAGCGCCCCCTTGGCGACCTTGATCTTGCGCGGGAAGCTCTCCTGCGTGCCGAGCGACCGGGCGCGGCAGGGCCGCATCCACGGGCAGAGCGCGCAGGCGGGGCGCTTGGGCGTGCAGATCGTCGCGCCGAGATCCATCAGCGCCTGGGCGAAGTCGCCCGGCCTGTCCGTCGGCACGAGCGCCTGCGTCAGGCGGCGGATCTCCGGCCGGCTCCCCGGGAGCGGGGCCTCCACCGCGTAGGCGCGGCTCAGGACCCGCTCGACATTGCCGTCGACGGCCGCCTCTTGCCGGTCGAAGGCGATCGCGGCGATCGCGCCGGCCGTGTAGGCGCCGATTCCCGGGAGCTTGCGCAGGCCCTCGGCGGTGTCGGGGAAGCGCCCGCCGGCCGCCGCGACCGTTCTGGCGCAGGCGTGGAGGTTGCGGGCCCGGGAGTAGTAGCCGAGGCCGGCCCAGGCGGACATCACCGCCTCCTCGGGGGCCTCGGCGAGGGCGAAGATGTCGGGAAAGCGCGTCAGGAAGCGCTCGAAGTACGGCCGCACCGCCGCGATGGTGGTCTGCTGCAGCATCACCTCGGACAGCCAGACCCGGTAGGGATCCGGCGCCGCGCCGGCGAGCGCCCGCCAGGGCAGCACCCGCCGATGCCGGTCGTACCAGGCGAGCAGGTCGTCGGCGCGCGGTCCGGGACCGGCTTCAGGATCCGTGGCTGTGCGAGGCGGCATGGGCAGGTCGACAGGGGTCGCGCTGAATAGCCGGAGCGCCGCGGCGATCATAGGGCGTCGAAAGCGCCGGCGCGTGCTCCCTTCGTCAACCATCCTGCGCTAACCTTCGCGGATCCACAGGGCCGGAACCACCATGGCGCGCGTCAAACCGCTAGCCGAGCTGATCGAGAGTTGCATCGGGCCGGCCTTCGCGGCGCAGGGATTCGCCTCGACCGACATCCTGGCCGCCTGGCCGGAGATCGTCGGCGAGCGGCTGGCCCGCTACTGCCGGCCGTCCAAGCTGGAATGGCCGAAGCGCCGCCGGAGCGAGTCCGCCACGCCCGAATCCGGCACGCTGGTCGTGCGCGTCGAGGGCGTCTTCGCGCTCGAGTTGCAGCATCTCGCGCCGGTGGTGATCCAGCGGATCAACGCCCATTACGGCTGGGCCTGCGTCTCCCGGATCGTGCTGCAGCAGGACCGGGTCGGGCGCGCCGGCCGGGCGCCCGCGCGCGCGCGCGTCGATCCGGCCGCCGCCGTCGAGGTCCAGCGCGCCGTGGCGGGGATCGTCGATGACGGCCTGCGCGCCGCCCTCGACCGCCTCGGCACCGCCGCCGTGGCGACGCGTCCGGAGCGGTGAACGGTCGATTCGGTCACCTTGCCAGGACGGTCGCGCCCGAGTACCGGCATCCGGACGCCACGACTGATCAATCCGGCGGAGCCTGCCCGATGACGACGCGACGCGACGCTCTCAAGTTCTCCGGCCTCGCCCTCGGCGCCGGCCTCGCCCTGCCCTATCTCGGGCGGCCTGCCCAGGCGCAGAATTCCGAGATGGCGGCCCTGCTGCAGCCGGGCCCGCTCGGCGACGTCTGGCTGGGCCCGGCGGACGCGAAGTGCACGATCATCGAGTACGCCTCGATGACCTGCTCGCACTGCGCCGCCTTCCACCGGAACACGTGGCCGACCCTCAAGGAACGCTACATCGACACCGGCAAGGTGCGGTTCACCCTGCGCGAATTTCCCCTCGACCCGCTGGCCACCGCGGCCTTCATGCTCGCGCGCTGCCAGGGCGATTCCAAGTACTACCCGATCACCGACCTGCTGTTCGACCAGCAGGCGGCCTGGGCCTTCACGCCGAAGCCCGTGGACGCGCTGGAGCAGATGCTCCGGCAGGCGGGCTACAACAAGCAGACCTTCGAGGCCTGCCTGAAGGACCAGAAGATCTACAGCGCGGTCAACGCCGTGAAGCAGCGCGGCCTCGACGTCTTCAAGGTGGATTCGACCCCGACCTTCTTCATCAACGGCGAGCGCTACACCGGCGAGATGACCGTGGAGGGCATGGAGAAGGTGATCAAGCCGATCATCGGCGCCTGATCGACCGGTCGGAGCCTCGTGCGCGGCGCGGCTCCGGCGCATCGCCCGAAGTTGGAATACCAAACTGAAATCAATTACTTACGGTGTATGGGGTTCGCCTTGACACTCAAGATAGGCGAAACTATGGTGCGCCCCGCTTGCTGGGGGTGTCCAGCCGGTTCCACAGCCTCCCGCCCGATGAGTTTTGAGCCGTGAACGGCGACGATCCGAGGGACGGGAAAGGGACCGAGCAGACGCCGACGGACAGCGAACTCTCCGCGAGGCTCAGACGTCTCGAGACGCAGATCGAACGGAAGCGGCCGCAGGCCGCTCCCGATCCTTCTACGCGCCCTCGGAACGGCGGGCCATCCTCGCTGGGCCAGGCCATGACGCTCTCCACGGAGTTCGTCGCGGGCGTGATCGCGGGGGGCATACTCGGCTGGATCGTCGATCATGTCTTCGGGACGAAGCCCTGGGGCCTGATCGTCCTCCTGATGCTGGGGTTCGTCGCGGGGGTCTACAACGTGATGCGGGTGTCGGGTTTCGCCGGCGCGCGTCCGGGACGGCGCGATCGGCAGGAGCCATAAGGCGCGCCGGTCAGTGGGGAATGTGGGGCGGCCGACACCCGTCGGCGCGCCGGACAAGAAGGGCGGAAGCGGGAATGGCGGTCACGATCGACCCGATCCATCAGTTCGAGCTGAAGCCGCTCGTTTCGCTGGGCCATATCGGCCACCAGCAGCTCGCGTTCACGCAGTCGGCCCTCTACATGTTCGCCGCCGTCGGTGTGATCGCGCTCATCACCATCGTGGCGACCGCGTCCCGCTCGATCGTTCCGGGCCGCATGCAGTCGCTGGCCGAGATCTTCTACGAGTTCATCGCCGACACCGTGCACCAGGCGACGGGCGACGGCGGCAAGCGGTTCATGCCGCTCGTGTTCTCGCTGTTCATGTTCGTGCTCGTCCTGAACCTGTTCGGGATGATCCCCTACGCCTTCGCGGTGACCAGCCACCTGATCATCACCTTCGGCCTCGCGGCGCTGGTGATCTCCACCGTGGTGATCTTCGGCGTGATGAAGCACGGCACCCACTTCTTCGGCCTGTTCGTGCCGTCGGGCGTGCCGAAGCCGCTCCTCGCGATCCTGGTGCCGATCGAGGTGATCTCGTTCATCTCGCGCCCGATCAGCCTGTCGGTCCGTCTGTTCGCCAACATGCTGGCCGGCCACATCGCGATGAAGATCTTCGCCTTCTTCGTGGTTCAGCTCCTTCTCGCGGGCGCCTGGAGCGTGCTATCGCCGCTCCCGCTGTTCCTGACGATCGCGCTGACCGCTCTCGAGTTCCTCGTTGCGGCGCTTCAGGCCTACGTCTTCGCGACGCTGACGGCGATCTACCTCAACGACGCCCTTCACCCCGGCCACTGATCGGCCGGCTCCACCCGCCGCAAACGTCATCGCACGTTTCGATCTGAAGAGACCTCAGGAGTTACCATGGATCCCGTCGCTGCGAAGTACATCGGCGCCGGCCTCGCCTGCCTCGGCATGGCGGGTGCGGGCATCGGCCTCGGCAACCTGTTCGGTCAGTTCCTCGCCGGCGCCCTTCGCAACCCGTCCGCGGCCGACGGCCAGCGCGCCACCCTGCTCCTGGGCTTCGCCCTCACCGAGGCGCTCGGCATCTTCTCGCTGCTGATCGCGCTGCTGCTGCTCTTCGCCGTCTGATCGGCGCCGGAGCCCGCGGTCCCCGCGGTCTCCTCCCGGGCTCCGGCCCGATGAACGGGTGGACGCTCCCGCGACGGGGCGTCCGCCTTCGTCCGTCACCGCGCCGGCGGTGGCCTCAGCGAACGGTGTCAGTGTAGCGGTCTCATGGCGCAGCCCAATCCCCTCACCACGCCGCCCCCGGGCGCCGACACGCAGGTCGTGCCGGGCCATGTCGAGCATACGGAAGCGCATTCGGGCGCTTTCCCGCCCTTCGAGACCTCGGGCTTCCTGGCGCAGCTGATCTGGCTCGCCCTGGCCTTCGGGCTCCTCTACTACCTGATGGACAAGATCGCGCTGCCGCGGATCCAGTCGATCCTGCACGCCCGCGCCGAGCGCCTGCGTGCCGATCTGGACCAGGCGCAGGCGATGAAGGCCGAGGCGGACGCCGCCGGCGTGGCCTTCGAGACCGCCCTCCGGGATGCCCAGGGCAAGGCGCGCGACATCGCGCAGACCACCCGGAACGAGCTGGCCGCCGAGGCCGAGACCAAGCGCAAGGCGCTGGAGGACGAGCTGAACGCCAAGCTCTCCGCCTCCGAGGCGACGATCCGCACGCGGACCGAGGCCGCCATGGGCAACGTCCGCACCATCGCGGGCGAAGCCGCGTCGGCGATCGTCGAGCGTCTGACCGGGCAGGCCCCGGACCGGACGAGCCTCGACCGCGCCCTCGACGCCACCGCACACTGACGGGATCCCACGATGCTGCTCGAAGCCGAATTCTGGGTCGCCGTCGCGTTCTTCATCTTCATGGGCATCGCCTGGAAGGTCGGCGCCTTCTCGGCGATGACCAAGGGCCTGGACGGCCGCGCCAACCGCGTCCGCCACGAGCTCGACGAGGCCAAGCGCCTGCGCGAGGAGGCCGCCGCCGTGCTGGCCGACTACAAGCGCCGCCGCGCCGAGGCCGAGAAGGAGGCCGAGGCGATCGTCGCCGGTGCCCGGGAGGAGGCCGAGCGCGCCGCCGAGGAGGGTCACCGCAAGCTGGACGATTTCCTCGCCCGCCGCACCAAGGCCGCCGAGACCAAGATCGCTCAGGCCGAGGCCCAGGCCGAGGCTCAGGTCCGCGCCGCCGCCGCGGAGGCTGCCGTGAAGGTCTCCGAGACGATCCTGCGCGAGCGGATGCAGGGCGACGCCGCCCAGAACCTGATCCGCGCGAGCCTCGGCGAGGTGCGGACCCGCATGCGCTCCTGAACCGGACGCAGCGCCGCGACGTTCGAGAAAGCCGCCTCCGGGCGGCTTTTTTCATGGGCGACGGCCCTCCCGGCGCGCGCCGATGCGGTCTCCGCCGGCGCCGGGTCGGGGGACGCGCCGCGCAAGAGGTGCTGCCGACGACGGGCGGGATCGGCGCGGCCCGCGGCGAACACCGAGGCCGTGACCGGCGTTCCCGATCGGTGAGGATGCGGAGACGTCATGGCGGAGAGACCACGGATCGTGATCGTCGGCGGCGGCGTCGCCGGTATCGAGGTGGCCACGAGCCTCGGACGCGGCGGGCGGGCCGACGTCACCCTCGCCGATCGCAGCCTCTCGCATGTCTGGAAGCCGATGCTGCACACCTTCGCGGCCGGCACCGCCCGGGCCGACCGGCAGAAGGTGGACTTCTTCGCCCAGGCGCGCCGCAACGGCTTCCGTTTCCAGCCCGGCGCCCTCGTCGGCATCGACCGGCAAGCCAGGCGCGTCCGGCTCGCGGTCGAGGCCGCGGAGGGGCTCCCGGAGGTGGAGCGCGCCTACGACCTGCTGGTGCTCGCCATCGGCAGCCGCGCCAACGATTTCGGCACGCCGGGCGTGTCCGAGCATTGCCTGACGATCGACGACCTGACCGAGGCCGAGCACTTCCACCAACAGCTGCGGTGCCATCTCCTGGCCCGGCTCGACGGCGGCGGTCTGCTGCAGATCGCCATCGTCGGCGGCGGTGCGACCGGTGTCGAGCTGGCCGCCGAGCTCAAGCACGCCATCAACCTCCTCGCCGACTACGGCTCGCCCGACCTGCCGGGGCGCCTGCGCCTGACGCTGATCGAGAGCGGGCCGCGCCTGCTGCCGGCCTTCCCCGACAAGGTCTCCCGCGCCGCCGCCCGCACGCTGTCGGATCTCGACGTGGAGGTCCGGACCAACGCGACGGTGACGGCGGCGGACGCGCAGGGATTCGTCCTGAAGGACGGCAGCCGCATCCCGGCCGGGCTGAAGGTCTGGGCCGCCGGCGTGAAGGCGCCGGACGTGCTCGCCGGCCTCGACGGCCTGGAGCGCTCCCGGACCGGGCAGCTCGTCGTCCGCCCGGACCTGCGCACGACCCGGGATCCGGCCATCGTCGCCCTCGGCGACTGTTCAAGCCTCACCGATCCCCGGACCGGCCGACCCGTACCGGCGACCGCGCAGGCCGCCCGCCAGGAGGCGCAGCACCTCGCGCGGCATCTCGGCCGCGCGCTGGCGCGCGGGGACGGGACGGCCTCGGACCTACCGCCGTTCCACTACGTCGAGAAGGGCGCGATCGTCTCGCTGGCCGACTTCAACGGCTGGGGAACCCTCGGCCGCTACACCTTCGGCGGCGGGCACCTCAACGGGCTCTCGGCGCGGCTGACGCACGACCTCCTGTACCGGCAGCACCAGATCGGGCTCTACGGGCCGCTGCGCGGGACGATGACGTGGGTCCTCGACGATCTTGACCACCTGATCAGCCCGCCGGTGCGGCTCGACTGAGGCGGCCGGCGCGGATCCGGAGTCCCGGGGGCCGCGCCGTGCCGGCAGCGGCTCGCGCCGGCGATCCGCGTCCCGCGGCCTCAATCCGGCCGTTCGCCCTCCACCGCCTTGGTCTCCTCGACCTCGGGGGCGACCTGCCCGTAGTTCAGCACCGCCACCAGCGTCACGCCGCCGAAGGTGTTGCCGAGGAGGGTCGGCAGGAAGAACTTCACCGCGTAGTCGTGCAGCGACGCGGCGTCCGTGACCACGAGGTAGAAGGCCTCGACGGAGCCGGCCACGATGTGGGCGAGGCTGCAGAGCGCGACCAGCCACGTCATCAGGAGGATCACGAACGGCGCCGCGCTGGCGGTGGCCGGCAGGAACCAGACCATCAGGGCGATCATCCACCCGGCGAAGACGGCCTTGATGAAGGTCACCCAGAAGCCGTGCGCGATGGCGTCGTGGCTGATCTCCGCGAAGGCCCTGAGGACCGGCGGCTCGAAGGCGCCCGAATAGGCCAGCAGCGCCGCGATCGCGAGCGTTCCCAGGATGTTGCCCGACAGCACGATCATCCAGAGCCGGATGACACGGACAGCCGTCTTCACGGAGCGGTCGTGCAGCAGCGGCAGGATCGGCGTGATGGTGTTCTCGGTGAAGAGCTGCTGGCGCCCGAGAACGACGACCAGGAAGCCGACCGCGTAGCCCATCGAGCTGACGATCTTGGCCCAGTCGGTTTCCGGCAGGTGGCTGCGCAGGACGCCGGGTACGATCAGCGACAGGGCGATGCTGAGGCCGGCGGAGAACGCCGAGAGGAACAGCGCGAGGCCGTGGCGCCGCAACTCCTCGTCGCCCTCGAGACGTATGACCTCGTGCAGCACGTAGGCGTCGGGCCTGCCGATCTCGGAGACTTCCTTCAGCAGTTCGTCCCGCCGCGCCTCGGGATTGGCCCGCTTGTCCTTGTCCCGCACCATCCGACAGCTCCGCTACGCAACCCGATCGATCGGATGGGACAAGTCAGGCCGAGAGCCGCGCCAGCAGCGCCTCGACGGCGCTCCGCGCCTCGGCCAGGGCTTCGCGATCCCGGCTGCGCACGACGATCCGGTTGCGGAAGCCCTCCGGCGTGATCGCCGGATACGAGCCGATCGAGACGGCGGGCCGCGCTCTCGCGATCTCCCCGAGCCCGCCCGCGTAGGTGCCCTCCGGGAGACCGGCCGCCTCGATCGTCTCGGAGATGATCGCGGCGCCGCCCGTCAGCGTGGGGGCGATCGAGTCCAGCATGGCCTGCATGATGCTGGGCACGCCGGCCATCACGTGGACGTTCCCGATGCGGAAGCCCGGCGCCTTCGAGACGGGATTGGCGATGAGGTCGGCCCCGAACGGGATCCGCGCCATGCGCAGGCGCGCCTCGTTGAGATCCTCGGGCCTGTGCCGCTCCAGCAGCATCGCCCGGGCGCGCTCGTCGACGTCGATGCCGACCCCGAAGGCCTCGGCCACGCAATCGGCGGTGATGTCGTCGTGGGTCGGGCCGATCCCGCCGGTGGTGAACAGGTAGGTGTAGCGGCTGCGCAGGGCATTGACCGCCTCGACGATCATGGCGGCCTCGTCGGGCACGATCCGCACCTCGCGCAGGTCGATCCCGGCGGCGGTGAGGAAGTCGGCGATCGTGCCGATGTTCTTGTCCTTGGTTCGACCCGAGAGGATCTCATCGCCGATGACGAGGATAGCGGCGGTGACGGATTCGGAAGGCTGGCTCATGGGTCTCTGGTGTCGGGCGGATCCGGCAGGCACATAGCGCAACCGCCGCCCCCGACTACGTGAACCCCGAGGACCCCATGCAGTTCGCCGCGCCGCTCGTGCCGGGACGGCTCGTGCAGCGCTACAAGCGCTTCCTGGCCGACATCGACACCGACGACGGCCGCGTCACCGTCCACTGCCCCAATCCCGGAGCCATGCTCGGGCTGAACGCGCCGGGTGCCCGCGTGCTGCTGTCGCGCTCGTCCAACCCGGCGCGCAAGCTCCCGCTCACGTGGGAACTGGTCGAGGCCGAGCTCCCCGGCGGGGCGCAGTGGGTCGGCATCAACACGCAGCGGCCGAACGCGCTCGTCGCCGAGGCCTTCCGGGCCGGCGCGATCGCGGCGCTCGCCGGCCACGACGCGCTGAGGCCCGAGGTGCGCTACGCCGAGGCCAGCCGGGTCGATTTCCTCGCGAGCGGCGCGGAGGCCGGGCCCTGCCACGTCGAGGTCAAGAACTGCCACCTGATGCGGCGGGCGGGTCTGGCCGAGTTCCCGGACTGCAAGGCCGCCCGCAGCGCCCGGCACATGCGCGACCTGGCCCAGGTCGTGGCCGACGGCGGCCGGGCGCTCGTGGTCATCGTCGTGCAGATGCGGGCCGAGGCCTTCGACGTCGCCCGGGACATCGATCCGGCCTTCGACCGGGCGTTCCGGGAGGCGCGCGCGGCGGGCGTCGCGGTCAGGGCCTACCGCTGCGCCGTCGGGCCGGAGGGCGTCGCCATCGCCGAGGAGATCCCGGTGATCACGCCGCCCTGACGGCGCCGCGCTCGAACATCAGGTTGAGCCGCGAGCGCGCGATCTCGTGGTAGCCGTAGCTCGCCAAGTGCTGCAGCAGGTCGAGCTGCCACTGGCCGGTGCCGTTCTCGACCAGCAGGATCCGCGGCAGGAGCGCGTCCGGCGCCTCGCGGAGGAACGGCTCCAGGATCAGGTCCTCGGCGCCCTCGACGTCGAGCTTGATGGCGTCGACCCGGGTCAGGCCCTCGCTGTGCAGCAGGTCGAGCAGCGTCACCGCCGGCACGGTGATCCGCGCGCCCTCGTTGGTGCCGACGATGCGCAGGCTCGACTCGCCGCGGTTGCGCGGATCGATGAACAGGGTGAGCTCGCCGGCCTTGTCGGCCACCGCGCAGGCGACCGCCTTGACGGTGTGGAACGGGTTCTGGGCGATGTTGTAGGTCAGGCGATCGAACACGTCGGGCTGCGGCTCGACCGCCACGATCCGCGCGCCCGGGCCCGAGAAGGCGGCGACGCAGAGGGCGTAGGCGCCGACATTGGCGCCGATGTCGAGGAACACGCAGTCCTGCGGCAGGCGCTCCCGGAGCAGCGCCCGCTCCTCCGGATCGAAGAACTGCGGGGTGAAGAGCACCTTCTTCTCGCAGTTGTTGTTGTAGGGGTGCAGCCGCATCCGCGCGCCGTAGCGGGTCACGTCGAGGGGCTTGCCGCCGAGCCGCGCGATGGCGATCCGGCGCAGGAACAGCGCGAGGCGCCGCCCGTACCAGGACTCGGCCGGGATCCGGTTCGTGCGGCGGGTGATCGCCGCTACGAGACCGGACGGTTCGTAGGTGCCGTAGGGCTGCGTGTCCGTCATGACCGGGGCGGTTTGCCAGCCGGCGCCGCGACCCGCAAGCGGATCGATCCGCGTTGCTCCCGCGCGCCCGGGTGGTCTAAGCCGTGGCCGAGCTTGATGAACACAGGTTGCGCGGCATGGAGTCCTTCAATTCCGACGGCGTGCGGATCGCCTATATCGACGTGCCGCCGGCGGACGGGGCCGGCAAGCCGATCCTGCTGATCCACGGCTTCGCGTCGAACCACGCGGTCAACTGGGTCAACACCCAGTGGGTGAAGGCCCTGACCCAGGCGGGCTACCGCGCGATCGCGCTGGACAACCGCGGCCACGGCGAGAGCGAGAAGCTCTACGACCCGGCCGCCTACAGCTCCGAGGCGATGGCCGGCGACGCGATCCGGCTCCTCGACCATCTCGGCATCGCGCGCGCCCACGTCATGGGCTACTCGATGGGCGGGCGGATCACCGCCCATATCGCGCTGGACCACGCGGACCGGGTGCGCTCGGCCCTGATCGGCGGCCTCGGGATGCACCTGATCGAGGGCAAGGGCCTGCCGTCCGGCATCGCCGAGGCGCTGGAGGCGCCGGCCGGCACGCCCGCGCCGAACCCGACGGCCGCGGCCTTCCGCATGTTCGCCGAGCAGACCCGGAGCGACCTGCGGGCGCTCGCCGCCTGCATGCGCGGCTCGCGCCAGACGCTCAGCCGGGGGGAGCTCGCGCAGATCGAGGTGCCGGTCCTGGTCTCGGTCGGGACCCTCGACACGGTCGCGGGCTCGGGCCCGGGGCTCGCCGCCCTGATCCCGGACGCCCGGGCCCTCGAGATCGAGGGCAAGGACCACTCCACGGCGGTCGGCGCCAAGCCGCACCGGGACGGGGTGCTGGCCTTCCTGGCCGCGCAGCCGTGAGGCCTCAGCTCTTCAGCCGGTAGCCCGTGCGGAAGATGTAGGTCACGAGGCCGAGGCAGATCACGAGGAACAGCGCGGTCATGCCGAGGCTGATCGCGATGTTCACGTCCGCCTTGCCGAAGAAGGCCCAGCGGAACCCGCTGATCAGGTACACGACCGGGTTCAGCAGGCTCACCGCGTGCCAGAACGGCGGCAGCATGCCGATCGCGTAGAAGCTGCCGCCCAGGAAGGTGAGCGGGGTCACGACGAGGAGCGGCACCAGCTGCAGCTTCTCGAACCCGTCCGCCCACAGGCCGATGACGAAGCCGAACAGGCTGAACGTCACCGCGGTGAGCAGCAGGAAGCCGATCATCCAGAGCGGATGGTCGATCCGCAGCGGCACGAACAGGGCCGAGGTCGCCAGGATGATCAGCCCGATCAGGATCGACTTCGAGGCCGCTGCGCCGACGAAGCCCAGCACCACCTCCAGCGGCGAGATCGGCGCCGACAGGATCTCGTAGATCGTGCCGGCGAAGCGCGGGAAATAGATGCCGAACGAGGCGTTCGAGATGCTCTGCGTCAGCAGCGAGAGCATGATCAGGCCGGGCACGATGAACAGCCCGTAGGGCACATCGTCGACCGCCGAGACCCGGGAGCCGATCGCTGCGCCGAAGACCACGAAGTACAGGGTTGTCGAGATGACGGGGGCCAGGATGCTCTGCCCGGCGGTGCGCCAGAAGCGCCCCATCTCGAACAGGTAGATGGCCCGGACCGCCGGCCAGTTCATGCTGAACGCCGCGCTCATGCCTGTGCCCTCTCGTCGCGCACGAGGCCCACGAAGATGTCCTCCAGCGAACTCTGTTCGGTGTGGAGGTCCTTGAAGCGGATGCCCGCGGCCGCCAGGCCGGTCAGGAGCCCGGTGATGCCGGTGCGCTCGGCGCGGGTGTCGTAGGTGTAGACCAGCTCGGTCCCCTCACCGCCGAGCGCCAGGCCGTAATCGGCCAGCTCCGGCGGCACCGCGGCGATCGGCTGCTGGAGATGCAGGGTGAGCTGCTTGCGCCCGAGCTTGCGCATCAGCGCGGCCTTCTCCTCCACCAGGATGATCGCGCCCCGGCGGATCACGCCGATGCGGTCGGCCATCTCCTCGGCCTCCTCGATGTAGTGCGTGGTGAGGATGACGGTGACGCCCTGCTGGCGCAGGTCGCGCACGAGGCGCCACATGTCCTGACGCAGCTCGACGTCGACGCCCGCCGTGGGCTCGTCGAGGAACAGCACGCGGGGCTCGTGCGACAGCGCCTTGGCGATGAGCACCCGCCGCTTCATGCCGCCCGACAGGGTCATCAGCCGGCTGTCGCGCTTGTCCCAGAGGGAGAGCGCCCGCAGGATCCGCTCGATGTGACCGGGATCCGGCCGCAGCCCGAACAGGCCGCGGGAGAAGCTCACGGTGTTCAGCACCGTCTCGAAGGCGTCGGTGGTGAGTTCCTGCGGGACGAGCCCGATGGCCCGGCGCGCGGCGCGGTAATCGGCCACGATATCGTGGCCGTCGACCAGAACGGTCCCCGAACTCGCGGTGACGATGCCGCAGACAATGTTGATGAGCGTCGACTTGCCCGCCCCGTTCGGACCGAGCAGCGCGAAGATCTCCCCGCGCTCGATGGCGAGGTCGATGTCGCGCAGGGCGGTGAAGCCGGACGTGTAGGTCTTCGACAGCTTCGAGATGGAGATGATCGGCATCAGGGCCTGGCGCGAGGGGGGGCATGCACGCGACCGGCGACCAGGATTCCGGCACCGGACACGCGGTTGGCCGACCGAGCGGGACGCCACCGGCGGCGGGCGCCCCTATAGCACGCGGACTTTCCGGCGCTGACCGAGCCCGTGTGTGCCACCGCACCGCGAGGACGCCCGCCGCTCACGTGCGGCTGAAGCGCTCCGCCAGCGCGAGGCATTCCTTTCGGAGCTCCGGGTCCTCGATGCGCGAGAAGGCGTTCAGCAGGGCGGTGCATTCCGCGGCGCTCGGGCCGCGGGGCGCGGAAGCGCCCGGCGGTCTCCGGAAGATCGAGACCGGGATGTTCAGCGCGTCGGCGATCTGGCGAAGCAGCACGTCCCGCTCGTGAGCAGATTTCGCCGCGCCGTCGAGATCGAATCCGCCCGCGTCCGTCATGATCTCTTCGAGGCCAATCCTTCAGTCGAGCTCGGATGCACGGTATGCCCGGCAGACGCCGATCACCCGGCGCGCGGCACGACCATTCACACTTTCTCGGTGGGTGCAACCTACCGTTATAGTTTCGCCTCGGCAGGGCCGTTCGGCGCGGCACACGCGGCCGGCGATTTCGATGCGAGATGTCGTGCCGATCTCCCGCAATCGGCGAAGGCGGAGCAGATTCCGTGCTGAATTGCCTCGAAGAAATACAATTGCCGGTCGCAGAGTTCCGGCACTAGGCCGCGCGCCGGAAGGTGATCAGCGCGGCCAGACCGAGAAGGGTCGCGGCACCGAGGATCCGGCGCCAGGGGTTCACGCCGCGCACGAGCTCGTCGATCGCCCACCATGTCAGTGCGATGTCGGCCCCGAAGGACAGCGAGGAGGTCGGCAGCCACGAGGCCAGCTGTCCCCTGTCCTGGGCCAGCCAGACCGCGAGGCTGAGGCCCGCGAACAGCCAGAGCGGCAGGTTCGGCCACTGCGCGACGGTGATCGCGCCGGTGGTCCGGTCGCGAAACATCCAGTCGACGGCCCGCCCGATGGTTGTGCGCGGACGTGGAGACATGGCTCGAACCTTCGTGCGCTCCGGCCGGCCCGTCCCGGGCCGCGTCGCCGGACCAGACTGGGCCGACGGCTCCTGACCGCGCCTTAACACATCGGTAACGTTAGCAAAGGGAAACCGTCGGTAAATCCCTAACGGATCCTGAAAGGACTCGCGAAAGATTCGTTAATCTGGTGATCATCGATCATCGGAACGGCGGCCAGTCGGCCGAACATCGAGGATCGATCATGAGCGCCCGTCTCGAAGACCTGAAATTCATGCTGACGCTCAGCGCCGTGGTCCTGTTCGGCAGCGGTCTCGACATCATCCTGCGCTGATCGCGCCGGTCATCCCGGCCCGCGGCGCCGGGCCGCCGGACGTGAAGGCGCGCCCGAGCGCCGCGCGGGCGGCCGACGGACGGGCGGTCGCACCGTCGCCCCGGCCGGACGTGTACGGGACGGCGGTCGCGCGCGAGGCGGAGCCCGCGAGACGGCGCATCCCGGCGGTGTCGACGGTCGGGATTTGTCCGGAGCGGAGAAAGCTCCGCAGTTCCGCGGCCCGCGCCTGCCGCTCCGTCCGCATCTTGAGCACGGCGATCACGAGGCCGACCAGCCCGGCCGCCTCCAAGAACGCCGCGACCACGTAGCCCGCAGCCATCCGCTTCCACCAACCGTATCGAGGGAGTGGCCGCTCTCGCGGCGGCCGGCCCCCGATCTGCGGGGTCATGGTTAGCGGGACCTTAACGGCTACGTAGATGGCCCGGATCGCGCCGCGATCGAAGCGCCACGCCCACGTCGAGCACGCGGCGCAAGCGCTTCCGGTATAACGGAGATCGGGCGCCGCGCCGCGCCCGGGACGCGTCTTCAGGAAGCCGTGAGGTGCCGTGACGGCCTACCACATGTCGAGGGCGACGCGGGCCTCGTCCGACATGCGGCTCTGGTCCCACGGCGGATCGAACACCATGGTCACCGCGCAGGACTGGACGCCCGGCACGGCGGACACCGCGTTCTCGACCCAGCCGGGCATCTCGCCCGCCACCGGGCAGCCGGGCGCGGTGAGGGTCATGTCGATCGCGACGTTCCGATCGTCGCCGATATCGACCTTGTAGATCAGGCCGAGCTCGTAGATGTCGGCCGGGATCTCGGGATCGTAGACCGTCTTCAGCGCCGCGACGATGTCGTCGGTCAGGCGGTCCAGCTCCGCCTGCGGGATCGTCGAGTCGCCGGCGACGGCGGGGGCGTTCATGCCGCCCGTGATGGTGGCGTCGGTGCTCATCGCTTCACTCTCCCCGGGCCCGCGGGCGGGACCAGCCTCATCCCAGTATCAGGTGAACAGCATTTCTGCCCTGCCGAGCGCCTCGGCAAGGGCATCGATCTCGGCGGTGGTGTTGTAAAGCCCGAACGAGGCGCGGCAGGTCGAGGTGACGCCGAACCGCTTGAGCAGCGGCATCGCGCAGTGGGTCCCGGCGCGCACGGCGACGCCCTGCCGGTCGATCACCGTGGCGATGTCGTGGGCGTGCGCACCCTTCATCTCGAAGGCGATCACGCCGCCCTTGCCCGGTGCGGTCCCGATCAGGCGCAGGGAATTCATCGCGCCGAGCCGCTCCTGCGCGTAGGCGGTGAGCTTCGCCTCGTGGGCGGCGATCGCGTCGCGCCCGAGCGTCATCATGTACTCGAGCGCGGCGCCGAGACCGACCGCCTCGATGATGGCCGGGGTGCCGGCCTCGAACCGGTGAGGCGGATCGTTGTAGGTGATCGCGTCCTCGCTCACCGTCCGGATCATCTCGCCCCCGCCCTGATAGGGCGGCAGGCGCTCCAGCCACGCCTTCTTGCCGTAGAGCACGCCGATCCCGGTCGGTCCGTAGACCTTGTGGCCGGTGAAGACGAAGAAGTCGCAATCGAGCGCCTGCACGTCGACGGGCTGATGCACCGCGCTCTGCGCACCGTCGAGCAGGACCGGGACGCCGTGGGCGTGGGCGATGCGGACGATCTCGGCGGCCGGCGTCACGGTGCCGAGCACGTTCGACATGTGGGTAATCGCCACCATCTTGGTCCGGGGCGAGAACAGCTTCTCGTACTCCTCGACCAGGAAGTTGCCCTGGTCGTCCACCGGCGCCCACTTGATCACGGCGCCCCGGCGCTCGCGCAGGAAGTGCCAGGGCACGATGTTGGAGTGGTGCTCCATGATCGAGAGGATGATCTCGTCGCCCTCCCCGATCAGGCCGGCCCAGCCCATCGACGAGGCCACGAGGTTGTAGGCCTCGGTGGCGTTGCGGGTGAAGATGATCTCGTCCGTGGAGGCGGCGTTGAGGAACTGGCGCGTGGTCTCGCGCGCGCCCTCGAAGCCCTCCGTGGCGGCGTTCGCCATGTAGTGGAGGCCGCGGTGGACGTTGGCGTAGCCGGTCTCCATGCAGGAGACCATCGCGTCGATCACCTGCCGGGGCTTCTGCGCCGAGGCGGCGTTGTCGAGGTAGACGAGCGGCTTGCCGTAGACCTGCTGCGCCAGGATCGGGAAATCCTTCCGGATCGCCTCGACGTCGTAGGCGGGGGTGAGGACGGGTGCGTTCATGGTCGCGACCTTCCGAAGACTTCGCCGATCCCGGGAACAGCCCTCATCCTGAGGTGCCGGAGCGAAGCGGAGGCCTCGGCGGAGGCCTCCGGCTGGCATTGCGAGCCCTGGATCCCTCGCTCGGGGCCCGCCGACGCGGACATCTCGGGCAGAGATCCAGGTTCGGAGAAGCGGCCGGTCCCGTGAGGGGGCCGGCCGGGATGGTCAGCCCCGCGCCTCGAGCCAAGCCTCGATCGCGCCGATCAGAGCCGCGCGCGCGCCCTCGTGCGTCACCGCTTCCACGGCCTCGCCCACGAAGGCCTGCACGAGCAGGCTCTCGGCAGTCGCGCGCGGAAGGCCGCGGGCCATCAGGTAGAACAGCAGATCCTCGTCCGGCGCGCCGCAGGTGGCCCCGTGGCCGCAGGCCACGTCGTCGGCGAAGATCTCCAGCTCCGGCTTGTTCATCATCTGCCCCTCGTCGGTGAGGAGGAGACAGTCGGACTTCATCTTGCCGTCGGTCTGCTGCGCGGCCTGACGGACGATGATCTTGCCCTGGAACACGCCGGTGGCGTCGCCGTCGATGATCCACTTGAACTGCTCGCGGCCGACGCCGCCGACCGCGGCATGGTCCGCGAGCAGGGTCGAGTCGGCGAGCTGGCCCTTGCGCAGCATGGCGGCGCCGTTGACGACCAGGTTCGTGTCCTCGCCCGCGACGTGGACGAAGATCTGGTGACGCGACAGCACCGCCCCGGTCACGAGGTTGACGGTCTCGACCTGACCCTCGGCCTCGACCTTCAGCGACAGGGTCGAGAGCGCGATGGTGGCATCACCTTCCGTGTTCAGGCGCGTGTGACGGAAGGCGGCCCTGGGGCCGACCACCACGTCGAGGGCGTCGTTCGGCTGGCAGGTGAGGCCGTCCGGTCCCTCGTGGCTCTCCAGGAGGCTGAACTCCGCGCCTTCGCCCAGCTGGACGAGCACGCGCGTCGCCGTCGAGAACGGGGCATCGCCGGCGCCGACGAAGCGCAGGTGCAGCGGCCGCGCCGGCTTCGCGCCGGGCGCCACCGTGATCAGGGCGCCGTCGGCCAGGAAGGCGGTGTTGAGCTGGTAGACCGGGTTCTCCCGGGCCTGCGGCACCGGGGCGAGCTGCTTCAGGTCGACATGCGCCCGCGTCAGCGCGTCCGACATCGGCACGACCGTGACGCCCTCGGGGATCCCGTCGAGGTCCGACAGCTCGCGGACGAGATGGCCGTTCACGAAGGTCAGGCGCGCGGCCTCGATCCCGGAGAACCCCTTCGCCCGGGCGACGGCCGCCTCGGCGACGTCGAGGCTCGGCGCCTCGGCCGGGGGCGCGGCCTCCGTGATGGCGGCGCGCAGGTCCGTGTACTTGAACGCCTCGACCCGCCGGCTCGGCAGGCCGGTCGCCTCGAAGAAGCGGAAGGCCTCCTCGCGGGCGATCGCCTTCTCGCTGGCGAAGCTCTGGCGGGCCGACTCGAACAGCTTCGACAGGCCGGCCTCGGCGGGGGAGCGGAGGTTGGTCACGTCGGCCATGGCTCAGGCGGCCTCGCTGGTGCGGTACTCGGCGTAGCCGGAGGCCTCGAGCTCGAGGGCGAGCTCCTTGCCGCCGGTCTTCACGATCTGACCCTTCGACATGACGTGCACGGTGTCGGGCACGATGTGGTTGAGCAGCCGCTGGTAGTGGGTGATCACCAGGAACGAGCGGCCCTGGTCGCGGAGCGCGTTCACGCCCTCGGAGACGATGCGCAGGGCGTCGATGTCGAGGCCGGAATCGGTCTCGTCGAGCACGCAGAACTTCGGCTGCAGCAGCGCCATCTGGAGGATCTCCATCCGCTTCTTCTCGCCGCCGGAGAAGCCGACGTTGAGGGCGCGCTTGAGCATCTCCTTGTTGATCTCGAGCTTGTCGGCCGCGCCGTTCACCGCGCGGATGAAGTCCGGGGTCGACAGCTCGGCCTCGCCGCGCGCCTTGCGCTGCGCGTTCAGGCAGGCCTTCAGGAAGGTCATGGTGCCGACGCCGGGGATCTCCAGCGGGTACTGGAAGGCCAGGAACACGCCGGCCGCGGCGCGCTCGTCGGCGGCCATCTCCAGCACGTTCTGCCCGTCGAGCAGGATCTCGCCGTCGAGGACCTCGTAATCCTCCTTGCCGGCGATGACGTAGGAGAGGGTCGACTTGCCCGAGCCGTTCGGGCCCATGATCGCCGCGACCTCGCCGTCGTTCACGGTCAGATTGAGGCCGTTCAGGATGCGGTTGTCCTCGATCTGCACGACGAGGTTCTTGATTTCCAGCATGTCAGTCCAAGTCCTTCAAAACCATTCGTCCCGCATCGCCCGCAGGAACGCGGCGTTCCCAGCCGGGTAGCCGGAGAGGTCGCCGATCACCGCGTCGATGCCGCACCGGGGACAGAGGGCGGTGCCGTCATCGGCGATCCAGCCCGCGATCTCGTCCGGCGCGAAAACTTCGAGGCAGAAGAAGCATCCGCACAGGACGCTGCTCCTCACCTCGTCGGCGTGCCGCGCGCTGTGCCGATGGGCCGCCCGCAGCACCTCGTCGTATCCGCCCAGGCGGTCAGCCCACCGAGCCTTCCAGGCTGATCGAGATCAGCTTTTGGGCCTCCACGGCGAACTCCATGGGCAGCTGCTGCAGCACGTCCCGGACGAAGCCGTTGACGATGAGCGCGGTCGCCTCCTCCTCGGAGAGGCCGCGCTGCTGGCAGTAGAACTTCTGCTCCTCGGAGATCTTCGAGGTAGTCGCCTCGTGCTCGAACACGGCCGAGGCGTTCTTCGACTCGATGTAGGGCACGGTGTGCGCGCCGCACTGGTCGCCGATCAGCAGGGAGTCGCAGTTCGTGAAGTTGCGCGCGCCCTTGGCCTTCCGGTGCGCCGAGACGAGGCCCCGGTAGGTGTTCTGCGACCGGCCGGCCGAGATGCCCTTCGAGATGATCCGGCTCGTCGTGTTCTTGCCGAGATGGATCATCTTGGTGCCGGAATCGACCTGCTGCATGCCGTTCGACACCGCGATCGAGTAGAACTCACCGCGGGAATCGTCGCCGCGCAGGATGCAGGACGGGTATTTCCAAGTGATCGCCGAGCCGGTCTCGACCTGCGTCCACGAGATCTTCGAGCGGGCGCCGCGGCAATCGCCGCGCTTCGTCACGAAGTTGTAGATGCCGCCCTTCCCGTCGTTGTCGCCCGGGTACCAGTTCTGGACCGTCGAGTACTTGATCTCAGCATCGTCCAGGGCGACGAGCTCGACCACGGCGGCGTGGAGCTGGTTGTCGTCGCGCTTCGGAGCGGTGCAGCCCTCCAGATACGAGACGTAAGAGCCCTTGTCGGCGATGATCAGCGTGCGCTCGAACTGGCCGGTGTCGCGCTCGTTGATGCGGAAATAGGTCGACAGCTCCATCGGGCAGCGCACGCCCGGCGGGATGTAGACGAAGGACCCGTCGGAGAAGACGGCCGAGTTCAGCGTCGCGAAGAAGTTGTCGGTCACCGGGACGACCGAGCCGAGGTACTTCTTCACCAGCTCGGGATGCTCGCGCACGGCCTCGGAGATCGGCATGAAGATCACGCCGGCCTTCTCGAGCTCCTTCTTGAAGGTGGTGGCCACCGAGACCGAGTCGAACACGGCGTCGACCGCGACGCGGCGCTCCGGCGCGATGCCCTCAAGCACCTCGACCTCGCGCAGCGGGATGCCGAGCTTCTCGTAGGTCTTCAGGATCTCGGGATCGATCTCGTCGAGCGATTCCGGCCCCTGCCGCTTGGGGGCGGCGTAATAGTAGATGTCGTTGTAGTCGACCTTGTCGTAGGAGACGCGGGCCCACTCCGGCTCCTTCATGGTCAGCCAGCGCCGGTAGGCGTCGAGGCGCCACTCCAGCAGCCACGCGGGCTCGTTCTTCTTGGCCGAGATGAAGCGGACGACGTCCTCGGAGATGCCCTTCTCGGACTTCTCCATCTCGATGGTGGTCTCGAACCCGTACTTGTACTGGTCGAGGTCGATCGAGCGGACCCGGTCAATGGTTTCCTGCACGGCAGGCATCAGCGTCTCCTAGGCATCTCCGGCGTCAAGGACCGGGAAGCGTCTGTCGGAAAGCGGGGGATGCGGCCCTCAGGCCGCCTGTCCTCTCCGCTTATATAGGGGCTGCAAGGCCCGTTCGAAGGCGTCGAGGAAGCATGCCACCTCCTCGTCCACCGTGTTCCAGCCGAGGCTGACGCGCAGCGCCCCCCCGGCGAGGTCAGGACCGACGCCCATCGCGGCGAGCGTCGCCGAGCGCGCGACCTTGCCCGAGGAGCAGGCCGAGCCCGACGACACCGCCACGCCGGCGAGGTCGAGGGCGATCAGGGCCGAGGGCGCGTCGAGGCCCGGGACCGAGAAACTCAGGGTGTTGGGCAGGCGCCGCGCTCCGGCGGCGAACACCACCGCGTCGGGCGCCATGGCCAGCACGCCGGCCTCGATCCGGTCGCGCAGGGCCGCCAGGCGCGCGGCCTCGCCGTCGAGCGTCTCGCGGGCGATCCGCGCGGCCTCGCCCATGCCGACGAGGGCCGGCAGGCACTCGGTGCCGCAGCGTTGCCGCCGCTCCTGGCCACCGCCGCGCAGGAAGGCGGTCTCCAGGGTGACGCCCTCGGCCAGAACGAGCGCGCCGACGCCCTTGGGCGCCGCGAACTTGTGGCCCGACAGGGTCAGCGCGTCGAGGCCGAGCGCCGCGATGTCGAGGGGGATCTTGCCGGCTGCCTGCACCGCGTCGCTGTGGATCAGGGTCCGGCCGTGCGCCCGCGCCAGCTCGACGATCTCGGCCAGCGGCTGCACCGCGCCCGTCTCGTTGTTGGCGGCATGGACCGAGAGGAGCAGGGTCTCGTCCGCCAGAGCGGCGAGGCGCGCCTCCAGCGCGGCGAGATCGACCACGCCCTCGGCGGTGACCGGCACTTCCTCCACGGCCGCGTCCGGGAACCGGTGACCGGCCGCCACGCAGGGATGCTCCGTGGCCGAGTGGAGCAGCCGCGTCGGTGCCGCATCGCCGCGGCGACGGAGGGCACCCGACAGGACCGCGTTCGCCGCCTCCGTCCCGCCGCTGGTGAACACGACCTGCTCGGGTCGGGCGTTCACGAGAGACGCGACCTCGGTCCGCGCCGCTTCCAGGGCTGCCCGCGCGGCCCTTCCCTCCGCGTGGATCGAGGACGGGTTCCCGGGAAGCGTGAGCGCGCGCGCGACCGACTCCGCGACGGCCGGCCGGACCGGGGCGGTGGCGTTGTAGTCGAGATAGGCGCGTGCCCGGCTCATCCGCGTTCCGTTAAGCCCTCTGCTGCGGCGCGTCACAATTCCTTGCCCGCGCACCGGCTCGCCGTGCTAAGGCGCGCCGAGAAAATGAGATCCCGCCGACCCAGCACGGTCGGCGCGGTAGCCAACGCGGTGCTTCGGACGGCTTGTTTAGAACGGTTCTAATCGACTAGAACTGTTCTAAGACTGCTTTTATGGTGCGCGCGCGACGAGTCAAGGCTGCTGCGCCGCCGCGTCGATCGCCCGGCGGGCGATCTCCGGAGCGAGAGACGAGCGATGCCCGAAGTGATCTTCACCGGCCCGGCCGGCCGCCTGGAAGGCCGTTACCAAGCCCCCAAGAAGCGCGGCGCGCCGATCGCCATCATCCTGCACCCGCACCCCCAGTTCGGGGGTACGATGAACAATCAAATTGTGTACAACCTTTTCTACACCTTCGCCAACCGCGGTTTCGCAGCCCTGCGCTTCAATTTCCGCGGGGTCGGGCGCAGCCAGGGCTCGTTCGACCACGGTTCGGGCGAGCTGTCGGACGCCGCGGCCGCCCTCGACTGGGTGCAGTCGGTCAATCCGGAGGCGAAGTCCTGCTGGATCGCGGGCGTGTCCTTCGGCTCGTGGATCGGCATGCAGCTCCTGATGCGCCGCCCCGAGATCGAGGGCTTCATCTCCATCGCCGCCATGGCGAACCGCTACGACTTCACCTTCCTGGCTCCCTGCCCCTCCTCCGGCCTGTTCGTGCACGGCTCCGAGGACCGGGTGGCGCCCGCCCGCGAGGTCATGCCGGTGATCGAGAAGGTGAAGACCCAGAAGGGCGTCATCATCGAGCACCAGATGGTCGAGGGCGCGAACCATTTCTTCGACGGGAAGGTCGAGGAACTGACCCAGACGGTCGACACCTACCTCGACAAGCGCCTCGGCAAGCGCGAGGAGGCGGCCTGACGGATCCGGCCCCGCGCCTTGACGGGGGGAGCCCCGGAGGAATAGGGCGCGGGCTTCGGAATTAAGACTCACCTTCGCAGGTCTGATGTCAGATAGCCCGTCCGACCAACCCGTCGTTCTCCTGGTGGAAGATGACGGCCTCCTGCTGATGGAGGCCTCGGACACCCTCGCGGATGCGGGCTTCACCGTCGTCGAGGCGACACACGCCGACAAGGCGCTGAAGGTCCTGGAGAACCGCGACGACGTCGGTGTCCTGATGACCGACGTCGACATGCCGCAGGGGTCTATGGACGGCTTCGCACTGGCGCGCCTCGTCGCGCATCGCTGGCCGTCGATTCCCGTGCTGGTCGTATCGGGCATGGGCACGCCCGGACCCAACGACATGCCGGAGGGCGCCCGGTTCATCCCGAAGCCCTACGAGCCGACCACCCTGGTCCGGACCCTGCAGGCCTTCATCCGCCGCGCGGCTTGACGCGGGGATCCGCCCGGGCTGACACCCGGTCCGGGCCCCGAACACCCGACCGAGAGCCATGACGGACCAGAACCGACCGCACCGCTTCGCGACCCGGGCGATCCACGCCGGCGCGGCGCCGGATCCCGCCACGGGCGCGCGGGTCCAGCCGATCTACTTCACCAACGGCTTCGTCTTCGACTCGACCGAGCAGGCCGCCGACATCTTCGCCGGCCGCCGGACCGGCTTCTCCTACTCGCGCGGTTCCAACCCGACGGTCGCCGCGCTGGAGCGCCGGATCGCCGACCTGGAGGGCGCGAAGGCGGGGGTGGCGGTGTCCTCCGGGCAGTCCGCCATGCAGCTGGTCCTCATGACGCTGATGAAGAGCGGCGACGCCTATGTGGCATCCCCGCGTCTGTTCGGCGGCTCGCTCGGCCTGATGCGCCGCCTCGACGGGCGCTACGACTTGAAGCCGCGCTTCGCGCGCGGCATGGCCCCCGAGGACTTCGAGGCGGCCATCACGCCGGACTGCCGGGCCATCTTCTGCGAATCGATCGTGAATCCCTGCGCGTCGGTGGTGGACCTCGACGGGATCGCCGCGGTGGCCCGCCGCCACAATCTGCCGCTCGTCGTGGACAACACCCTGGCCTCGCCGGCCCTGATCCGGCCGATCGAGCACGGCGCCGACATCGTCTGGCACTCCACCTCCAAGTTCCTGAGCGGCTCCGGCCAGACCATCGGCGGCGTGATCTGCGACGCCGGCCGCTTCGACTGGGCGAAGGCCGGCGGCTACAACCTGATCACCGAGCCTTGGCCGGACTACGACGGGCTGGTGCTCACCGAGGCCTTCCCGGCGACCCCCTTCGCGGCGGCGTGCCGGTTCTTCGGCCTGCGGGACCTCGGGCCCGGCCTGTCGCCGATGAACGCGTTCCTGACGCTCATGGGGATCGAGACCCTGCCGCTGCGCATGGAGCGGCACTGCGCCAACGCCCGGGCGGTGGCGGCCTTCCTGAAGGATCACCCGGCTGTGGCGTGGGTGAGCTACCCGATGCTGCCGGGCCAGCCCGGCGAGGACCTCGCCCGCCGCTATACCCCGGACGGGCCGGGCTCGATCTTCACCTTCGCGCTGAAGGGCGGTGAGCCGGCGGCGCTGCGGTTCATCGCCGGACTCGAGCTGATCTCGCATCTGGTGAATATCGGCGAGATCAAGTCGCTGGCGATCCACCCGTCCTCGACCACGCACCGGCAGCTGCCGGAGCACGAGAAGGCCGCCGCGCAGGTCGGGCCGGAGACCGTGCGGCTGTCGATCGGGCTGGAGAACGAGGCCGACCTGATCGCGGATCTCAAGCAGGCGCTGGACCGCCTCCCCTGATCCGTCATCGCGCGCGGCGAAGCGACCCGGAGCCGCGCGATCGCGATCGCTGTGGCGCCGCTGAATCGCTCCGCTCCGCTCGCAAGGACGGCCGCGGCGGGCGGAGAGTGGTCGCGGCCGGGATGGCCTCAGCGCCGCCGCTCCAGGATCGACACGTAGTTGGCCACCGCCGCGCCGCCCATGTTGAAGATCCCGGCGAGCTCCGCCCCGGGCACCTGCATCTCGCCGGCCTCGCCCATGAGTTGGAGGCAGGCCATGACGTGCATCGACACGCCGGTCGCCCCCACGGGGTGACCCTTGGCCTTGAGGCCGCCGGACGGGTTGATCGGCAGCCGGCCCCCCTTCTCGGCGAGTCCCTCGCGCACCACACGAAACCCCTCGCCCGGGGCGGCGAGGCCCATCGCCTCGTACTCGATCAGCTCGGCGATGGTGAAGCAGTCGTGCGTCTCCACGAAGGAGAGGTCCTCGTTGGCGATTCCGGCCTGGGCCCGCGCCTTCTCCCAGGCCATCCGCGCGCCCTTGAACTCCGCCGGGTCGCGGCGGGACAGGGGCAGGATGTCGTTGACGTGGGCCCGGGCGCGGAAGCCGATCGCCCGCTCCAGGCCCTCGGCGGTCTCGGCGTCGGCCACGACCAGGGCCGCCGCCCCGTCCGAGATCAGCGAGCAGTCCGTGCGCCGCAGGGGGGCGGCCACGTAGGGGTTCTTCTCTGAGACCCGGTTGCAGAAGTCGAAGCCGAGATCCTTGCGCAGCTGCGCGTAGGGGTTGCCGACGCCGTTGCGGTGGTTCTTGGCGGCGATGCGGGCCAGCTCCTCGCTGCGGTCGCCGTAGCGCTGGAAGTAGCCCGCCGCGATCCGCCCGAACACGCCCGCGAAGCCGCCTTCGATGTCGGCCTCCTCCTTGCGGTAGGAGGCGCCCAGCAGGATGTCGCCGGTCTCGGCCACGCTCTTGGCCGTCATCTTCTCGGCCCCGATCACCAGGGCGATCCGGCCGCGGCCGCTGTCGACGAAGTCGAGGGCCGCGTAGAGGGCCGCCGACCCCGTGGCGCAGGCGTTCTCCAGATGGGTCGCCGGAGCGTGGGCGAGGCCCGGCCGGCTCACCGCCACCAGGGAGCCCTCGAAGCCCTGCTTCGAGAAGCCGGTATTCATCGAGCCCACGTAGATGCCGTCGACCTGCGCCTCCTCGACGCCGGCATGGGCCAGAGCCTCGCCCGAGACCCGGGCGATCAGCCCCTCGACGTCGGGCTCCTCGAGCTTGCCGAAGGGGGTGTGGGCCCAGCCCACGATGCAGGCGCGCTTCATCCGGTGACCTCCCGAGTCTGGTCCGGACGATGGGCCCGCCGCGGCCGGCGATCAAGACATGCGCGGGTTCTTCGACGCGCCGGACCCGTCCGGACGAGGAGCGTCCGCGCCCGTTCAGCGCAGGTGGACGGCGACCCACGCGACGCCGACGAGCACCAGTGCGGTCAGCAGCCCGCGGGCGAGCGCGCGGCGTCTCACGGGGCGAACAGCTCCGGATGGCGCGCGCGAAGCGCCAGGATCAGGGCGAGGGTCTTCAGATCGGCGATCTCGGCGCTGTCGGCGCGGGCGGCGAGCTCGGCCAGCGGCATCTCGACCACCCGGATGTTCTCGTGCTCGCCCTCGGCCCCGCCGCCCGCCTCCGCGCGATCCGCCCGGCCGTAGGGCGCGAGGTAGAGGTGGATCTTCTCGGTCGTCAGGCTGGCGCAGGAATAGGTGGCGCCGACGAACTCGAGCGTTTGCAGGCGCAGCCCCACCTCCTCCATCGCCTCCCGGCGGGCATTCTCCTCCGGACCGCCGCCGTCGATCAGTCCGGCCGGGGCCTCCAGCTGGACCTGCTCGCCGGCCGCGAACAGCGGCGGCACCCGCAACTCGCGCACGAGGGTCGCGACCTTCCGCTCCGGGTCGTAGGGCAGGATCCCGACCGAGTTGCCGTGGTCCTCGATCTCGCGCTCGACGACGGCGCCGTCGGCGAGGCGCACCCGCGCGATCCCGAAGCGGCTCCAGCCCTCGTGGACGAAGCGGACAGTGAGGATCTCAGCTTTCATGGGCACTCCCATCCCTCATCGCCCTACACGGAACCGTGTCTCCGGGTTCCGGGAACGCCGAAGCCCGCGGCCACGTTTGGTCGGACATGCGCATGGTCACGCTTCCGCGGGGCGCGCCGGTCAGGATCGATGCGGGCAGGACCGATCAGCGGGATCAGGAAGCGCTCACGGCGCGACGGCGCCGCGATCTGGATCGTGCTCGCCCTCACCTACATGGTCTTCGCCGGCTCGGTGAGCCTGAACGAAGGGATGGCCGCGGTCGGCTGCGCCAGCCTCGGCACGCTCTGGTGGTGGGGCGTCGCACGGCGCGGCGGGCTGCGCTTCCGTTTCGACTCTGCGTCGCTCCGTCCACTCGGTCCGGCCATCCGCGCCGTGCCGCGCCGGACCGCCCGCGTCGGGCTTCACCTCCTCCGCGCCGTCGTCGGGCGCGCCGGCGGCGGCGCGATACGGGAGCGGAGCGCCGTCGAGATCGCCTGGGCCACGCCGGACGGTGAAACGGCGCCGGCCGCGCGGGCCGTCGGACTGCTGGCCGCATCGCTCGCCCCCGACAGCTACGTGCTCACCCTCGACCGCGCGCACGGAACAGTGGTGACGCACGGCCTGGAGGAGGCGCGATGAGCGTCTGGACGGTCGCCATCCTGGCGCTGCTGCCGCCGCTCGCCGTGGCCGCGGCGCTCGCGTGGCGGGGCCGGCCCGGCCAGCGTTTCGCCGCCTACCAGCTCGCCGGAAGCGTCACGGTGCTGATCCTGACGCTCATGGCCTTCGCCACCGATCAAGCGTCCATCACCGATCTGGCCCTCACCCTGGTCCTGCTCAACCTGCCCGGCACGATGCTGCTCGCGGTCTTCCTGGAGCGCTGGATATGAGCGTCGTGATCGGCTCCGTCCTGGCCCTCGCCGTGGCGGCCGCGTGGCTCGCGGCCCTCGCCCTCTGGCGTCTGCCCCGGGCGCTCGACCGGATGCACGCCCTCGCGTTCCTGAACGTCGCGGCCTCGATCCTCGTGACGGTGGCGGCCTTCCTGGCCGACGGCGTCTCCGGGCGCTCGCTCAAGATCCTGGTGATGATGGTCGTGTTCCTCGCCTGGGCGGCGGTCCTGTCGCACGTCTCCGGCCGGGCCGTGCTGATGCGCGAGGGCCGCTCGGCATGACGGTGATCCTGCCGCTGCTCTTCCTGTTCACCGCGATCTCCGGCACCGCCGTGGTTCTGGTGCGCGACCCCGCGCGGCAGGTCTTCGCCATCGCGGTCAACGGGCTCGTCCTGGCGATCCTGTTCGACGCCCTCCAGGCCCCCGACGTCGCGCTCTCGGAGCTGGCGGTGGGCTCGGCGGCGGTGCCGCTCCTCTTCCTCGTGGCTCTGATGGCCGTACGGGCGCAGCCGCCCGAGGAGGAATCGTGAACCCGCGCGTCCGCGTCGCGCTCCTGGCCCTCGCGGGCCTCGTCCTCCTTCCCGGCGCGGCCGAGGTGATCGCCGGCCTGCCGCCCTTCGGGTCGACGATCGCCCAGTACGGCGCGCGCATCAACGCGATCACGCCGGAAGCCCGGCACGTCGCCAACATGGTCAGTGCCATCAACTTCGACCTTCGCGGCCTCGACACCCTCGGCGAGGAGTTCATGCTGCTCGCCGCGATCACCGGGACAGTGGTGCTGCTGCGCGGGCGGCGCGGCGAGGGCACGACCGAGCGCGCCATGCGCCGGCCCGGCCGGGCCGTGATCCCGCGCTCCGAGGCCGTAGTGCTCGCTTGCCGCATCGCCGGCCCGCTCACCGCGCTGTTCGGCCTCTACGTCGTGCTGCACGCGACGGTCACGCCCGGCGGCGGCTTCCAGGGCGGCGTCATCCTCGCCTCCGGGACCCTGCTGATCTACCTCGGCGAGGGCTATGCCGGCTGGCGCGACGCCATCCGCAGCCACTGGCTCGACGCCCTGGAAGGCGGTGGCGCGCTGCTCTTCGCCCTGTGCGGGCTGGCGCCGATGCTCACCGGCGCCGCCTTCATGCAGAACATCCTGCCGCTCGGCACCTTCCGCGACCTGTTCTCGGGGGGGCTGATGCTGATCGAGAACCTCGGCGTCGCCCTGGCGGTGACGGGCGGCTTCACGCAGCTCTTCCTGGAATTCATGGAGGAGACCCGCGAGGCCGACGCGCCCGAGGAGCCGGGGGAGGAATCGGCGTGAGTGCGGTCACCAGTTTCCTGCCCTACGCGGTCGCCGCGTGGCTGTTCGGGATCGGCCTCTACGGCATCGCCACGAGCCGCAACTTCATTCACCTCGTGGGCTGCCTCGGCGTCTGCCAGTCGGCGACCTACGTGCTCCTGCTCGGCCTCGGCTATCGCTGGGGCAGCATCGCGCCGATCTTCTACGATCACCCGCCGGGAACGCCCGCCGTCGACCCGGTGATGCAGGCGCTGGTGCTCACCGACATCGTGGTCGGCGCGACGCTGACCGCCCTCCTCCTCGTCCTGACCATCCAGGCCTACAAGCGCGGCGGCAGCCTGGACCCGGAGAAGCTCCGGCCGATGCGCGCGGGCGGCAAGTCCGGGCGCGACCCGGAATCGAGCCGGGTGCGCGGGGCGGAGCGAAGCGCGCCGTGACCGCCTTCCCGGCCGCCCTCCTGCCCCTGCCCGTCGCCATACCGCTCGTGATCTGCGCGGCGATGCTGGCCACCGCGCACCTCCTGCCCGGCCGCCTCCCCGACATCCTGGCGACGCTGTCGGCTCTCACCGTCGCGGCGCTCTGCGGTGTCATCGGCACCCACGCTGCCGGCGAGCCTCTGGTCTACTGGTTCGGCGGCTGGGCGCCGCGCGACGGCGTCCATCTCGGCATCGGCTTCTCCGTGGACGAGGCCAGCGCTTGGGTCGCGGCCTTCATCGGGCTGCTCTACGCGCTGACCTTCGTGTTCGCCTGGGGTTTCTTCGACCGCACCCACGGCCACTTCCACATCCTGATGCTGCTGTTCCTGGCCGCCATGGTCGGGTTCTGCTTCACCCGCGACATGTTCAATCTGTTCGTGTGGTTCGAGGTGATGAGCGTCGCCGCCTTCGCGCTCACGGCCTACCATCTGGCGGAATCGTCGCTGGCGGGCGCCATCAACTTCACGGTGGTCAACAGCCTCGCGGGCTTCCTGATGCTCGGCGGCATCGGGCTGATCTACGCCCAGACCGGCACGCTCGACTTCGAGGGCATCGCGGCCGCGGTGGCGCGGGGCGGCCGGGATCCGGTGGTGGCCGGGGCGTTCTGCCTCGTGGCGACCGCCCTGATGATCAAGGGCGCGATCGTGCCGTTCCAGTTCTGGCTCGCCGACGCCCACGCGGTGGCGCCGAGCCCGGTCTCGGTGATCTTCTCCGGATCGATGGTCTCGCTCGGGCTGTTCGGCCTCGCGAAGGTGAGCGCCGTCGTGTTCGGCGGCTCCGATCAGGTCCAGCAAGCCCTGCCGGCCCTCCTCATCGGCCTCGGCAGCTTCACTGCCCTCCTGGGTGGCTGGATGGCGCTGCTGCAGCGGCACCTCAAGCGCATGCTCGCCTTCTCGACGATCTCGCATGCCGGGATCATGCTCACCGGTCTCGGCGCCCTCACGGTGGACGGGACCGGCGGGATGCTCGTCTACGTGGTGGGGCACGGGCTGGTGAAGGGGGCCCTGTTCATGATCGCCGGCATCCTGCTCGCCACCCAGGCCAGCATCGACGAGATCGCCCTGCGCGGCCTCGGGCGGGGGATCTGGCCCGCCGGGGTCGCCATGGCTCTGGCCGGGCTGCTGCTCTGCGGCCTGCCCCTCGGGGTGCTCGACCAGGGCACGCGCCTCGTTCAGGGTGCGCTGGCGCAGCAGGGCCACGGGATCGCCCTCGCGGCCGGCGCCATCGGTGCGGCGCTGACCGGGGCCGCGGTGCTGCGGGCCGCGGGCCGGATCTTCCTCGGGCTCGGGCCCGATCCCGGTGACGAGGCCGGGGCCCCGAGCGAGGACGAGCGTGAGAAGGCCAACCGGCCGCTCTGGCTGATGCTGGCGCCGTGCTGCCTCCTCCTCGCCCTCGATATCGGTCTGCCGGCTGGCCTTATCGAGCACGCCCTCCCGCGGGCGGCGTCGGCCTTCATGCATCGGCCGGCCGTGGTCGCGCTGGCGGAGGGGCCGGTCTGGCTTCCCTGGGCCTCGCTCGCCGCCGCCCTCGCCGGCGCGGGCTACGGCCTGTTCCGGAGGCACCTGCCCGCATCGGTGATCCGGCCAGTCAGCGCCTCGCAATCGGCGCCGACCCGCGCGCTGGAAGTGCTCCACAGCGGCTTGATCGGCGACTACGCGGCGTGGCTCGCGGTCGGCGTGGCGGTGATCGCGGCCGTGCTGGCCATGGCGTGAGGGCGACCCGCGACAGGGCTTCGCGGGCTCGTGCCGGCGCGGGTCGTCGAACGGAGGTCCGGCCGCGCCAGACCTTCAGGGCGGAGGATTCGGTTATCGAGGAAAGTGGTGCCGCAAGAGGGATTCGAACCCCCGACCCCCTCATTACGAATGAGGTGCTCTACCAGCTGAGCTATTGCGGCCCTGGCCCCGACGGGACCGTCAGCGACGCGCGGTATCCGGCGCCGGACGTGGCAGGCTCATAGCGGCCCGGCCCGCGTTAGGCAAGGCCACAGCCGGCCCTCGCGGGCGTCAGACGGCCCGGTCCGCCGCCAATTCGTCCCGCAGGAATGCCGCCACCTCCGCGCGGTCCACGCCGGGGGCGATGAAGCTCTGGCCGATCCCCCGCGCGAGGATGAAGGTCAGCGCGCCGTCGCGGACCTTCTTGTCCTGGGTCATCGCGTCGAGGAGCGCCTCGACGTCGCCGCACCCGCCCGGGACGGCCTGCAGACGGGTCGGCAGGCCGGCGAGCGCGAGGTGATTGGCGACGCGGCCGGCATCCTGGCCGGCGCAGAGCCCGAGCCGGGCCGAGAAGCGGAAGGCGAGGGCCATCCCGATCGCCACGCCCTCGCCGTGGACCAATCGGGCAGAATCGTAGCCGGTCAGGCGCTCCAGGGCGTGGCCGAAGGTGTGCCCGAGATTGAGCAGCGCACGCTCGCCGTCCTCCCGCTCGTCCCGGGTCACCACCGCGGCCTTGGCCCGGCAGCAGGACGCGACCGCCTGCTCGCGCTCCGGGCCGCCCGCGAAGATCCCGCGCCAGTTCGCCTCGCACCAGTCGAAGAAACCCGGATCGGCGATCAGCCCGTACTTGGCGACCTCGGCGTAGCCGGCGCGCATCTCGCGCTCGGACAGCGTGTCGAGCGCCGCCGTGTCGGCCAGGACGAGGCGCGGCTGGTGGAACGCGCCGATCAGGTTCTTGCCCAGCGGCGCGTTGATCCCGGTCTTTCCGCCGACCGAGGAATCGACCTGTGCGAGCAGGCTCGTCGGCACCTGCACGAAGCGCACGCCCCGCCGGAGAGTGGCGGCCGCGAAGCCCGCGAGGTCGCCGACCACGCCGCCGCCCAGCGCCACGACGAGGTCGCCGCGCTCGACCTTCAGGGCCAGGAGCCCGTCACAGACCTCCGCGTAGCCCGCGTAGGATTTGGAGGCCTCGCCCGGCGCCACCGTCACCACGCCCGCCTGAAGGCCGGCGCGCTCCAGGCTCGTCCGCAGCCGCGCGGCGTAGAGCGCGCCCACCGTCGCGTCCGTCACGATCGCCGCCCGGCGGCCCCCGAGCGCGGCGACGGCGGGGCCGGCCGTGTCGATCAGCCCCCGCCCGATCTGGATGTCGTAGGCGCGGCCGGCGTCGAGGGGCACGTGGACGGTCAGGAGGTCCGGACGGGGCTCGGTCATGGGTCGGTTCGCTCGGGTCTCACTGGGCGGCTACGGGGATGGATCCTTCGCCGCTGAGATGGGCGTCCAGCGCCTCCAGCACGTCCTGGACGACCCGGTCGTGCGACACCTCCCGCGAGATGACCATCACGTCGGCGGCGGCGTAGACCGGGTGCCGCACGGCCATCAGGTCCCGCATCGTCGCCTCCGGATCCTCGGTCTGCAGCAGCGGACGGTTGCCGCGCTTGCGCACGCGCCGCATCAGCACGTCCAGATCGGCCTTCAGCCAGACGGAGACCGCCGATTCCGCGATGCGCGCGCGGGTGGCCTCGCGCAGGTAGGCGCCGCCGCCGGTCGCCAGGACCAGCGGGCCGGCCCGCAGCAGGCGCGAGATCACCCGCTCCTCGCCGTCGCGGAAGCTCGGCTCGCCGTAGATCGCGAAGATGTCGGGGATCGTCAGGCCGGCCGCGGCCTCGATCTCGATATCGGCATCCTTGAAGATCAGCCCGAGGCGGCTCGCCAGGCGCCGGCCGACGGTGCTCTTGCCCGCCCCCATGAGGCCGACGAGCACGATCGAGCGCAGGCCGAGCGCGCGGCGCAGACGCGCCTCGATCGGTTCCCCCGCCTCCTCCCCGCTCATGGCCTCCTGCATCGGCTCCTGCATCGCATCCGTGCGGCGTCCCCGCCTCTCCACCGGCCCCCGCGCGCCTGTCGCGCGGGCAGCCTCACATCCTGCGGCAGGCTCTTAGCGCGATTCAAGCGGCCTGCGAAACGCATCGCTGTGTCGTCGCGGGCCTTGTCAGCGCCTTGTTCACGTGGTCGAACCCGGGCACCGGCGGCGGCTCGCAGAAGGCCTTCGCCCGCCCCCTCTCCGCCGCCAGCGCCCGTCTGCCCGAGGTTCGACCGACGTGCCGACCCTGTTCCGTTTCTTTGCCACCCTCGCGATCCTGGCGGGTCTGGTCTACGCGGCCATGTTCGCGCTCGCGCATTTCGTCCAGCCGACGCCGCGGGAGATGAGCGTGACCATCCCCGCCTCGAAGCTGCAGCCGGGCAACCGTTGAGCGGGTCTGAGAGCGGCGGCGACGCCGCCCGGGCACCCCGTCCCGAGGTCGCCGAGTACCTCGACATGCTGGCCGCCGAGCGCGGGGCCGGCCTCAACACCCTGAGCGCCTACCGGCGGGACCTCGACGACTACCTCGGTTATCTCGCGCGCTCGGGCACGGCGCTCGGCGACGTGGATGCCGGCACGCTGCGAGCCTTCCTCATCGACCTCGAGACGCGGGGCCTGAAGGCGTCCTCGGCGGCGCGGCGCCTGTCCTGCGTCCGCGGTTTCCACAAGTTCCTGTACGCCGAGGGCGGTGCCGAGAGCGATCCGAGCGTCGCGGTGTCCGGTCCGCGCCGGGGGCGCGCGCTCCCCAAGGTGCTGTCGATCGCGGAGGTCGACCGGCTGCTCGCCACGGCGCAGGCCGCCGCCGGCGCCGACCAGCCCCCGGGCCCGGCCCGCCGGGCGCGCCGGATGGTGTGCCTGCTCGAGCTGCTCTACGCCACGGGCCTGCGCGTCTCGGAACTGGTCGCCCTGCCCCGCACGGCGGGCGCGAGTCGCGAGCGCTACCTGATCGTCAGGGGCAAGGGCGGCCGCGAGCGCCTCGTGCCCCTGACCGAGGCGGCCCGCGCCGCCATGGCGGCGCATCTTCCGGCCGTGCCGGAGGATTCCCCGTGGCTGTTTCCCGCCGACAGCGACAGCGGCTACCTCACCCGGCAGGCCTTCGCCCGCGATCTCAAGGTGCTGGCCGCGGCGGCCGGTCTCCACCCGGACCGCGTGAGCCCCCACGTGCTCCGCCACGCCTTCGCCAGTCACCTCCTGCAGAACGGCGCCGATCTGCGCATCGTCCAAGAGCTTCTCGGCCATGCCGACATCTCGACGACGCAGATCTACACGCACGTGCTCGACGAGCGCCTGAAGGCGATGGTCCGCGATCTGCATCCGCTGATGGATCGCTGAGCGGTCCTGCGCGGAACGCCTGGCAACTCCTGGTGGGTCGCCCCAATTGTATAGGTTTAGCGAACTGCCTAAGAGTAGCCCCTCGCCATACCGGTACGCGAGCCCGTCTTTACCAGAGAGAGTTTTCCTATGTCAGGCCCCACGGCCTCGCAGGTCGGCATCGAGCCGGACCGGGCGGGGCACACGCGTGCCGACCAGCTTTCCCAGCAGGAGCGGCAGCGCCTCGACAACCAGCTGTGCTTCGCGGTCTACGCCGCCGCGCACGCCTTCGGCCGCGCCTACCGCAACCTTCTCGGGCGCCACGAACTGACGTATCCGCAATACCTCGTCCTGCTGGTTTTGTGGGAGCAGGACGGATTGTCGGTCAAGGAGATCGGGAACCGCCTATTCCTGGACTCGGGGACGCTGACACCGCTCCTGAAGCGCCTGGAAGCCTCCGGGCGGGTGCGCCGCGCCCGCGACCGGGTCGACGAGCGTCAGGTCAGTATCTTCCTCACCGCCGCCGGCGAGGCCTTGCGCGATGAACTCGCCTGCCTTCCCGACGAGGCGGGCGGCATGACCGGCCTCGATATTCAGGGCCGCAAGGATCTGCTTCACGATCTCGTCACCCTCAGGCTGAGCCTGCAGGCCGGGCTCATGCCTGATTGAGGCCGACGCGCCTGGGCCGGGAGCGGCCGGGTGGCCGCTCCCGTCTGCGCGCGGGCCTGCGCCTCAGGACTGCGTCTTGAGGTAGGCGATGACGTCGTTGATCTTCTTGTCGTCGGGGTAGCCCTGGAAGATCATCTTGGTGCCGGGCACCTTCGCCTTCGGGTTCTTCAGCCACTCGTGCAGGTTGGCCTCGTCCCAGGTGATGCCCGAGTTCTTCAGGGCGGCCGAGTAGTTGTAGCCCTCGTAGGTGCCCGCCTTGCGGCCGACGACGCCCTTCAGGTCGGGACCCACGCCGTTCTTCTGGAAGTTGTGGCACGCCTTGCAGGGGGCGAACGCCTTCTCGCCGGCGGCGGCGTCACCGGCCTCCTGGGCCTGCGCGGCGAGGGGCATGACAACGGCAAGGACGGCGCCGAAAACGAGTGAACGCATGGATTTCCTCCTGTTGGCCGCCGCTGCGGCAGCGATGCGGGCAGAGCTTGGCTGCCTGGAACAGCTCTAAATGAATCTGCCCGGCGGGCGCAACGGCCTAGGTGGGATGGCCGTCGGCCGCGGGCCGATCTGCGGCCGTTCCAGGTCGCCGCTTCCCTCAACACCGCGTGATCGGATTGGCTCCGCGGGACGGCCGCGGCGCCGCTCTCTCAGGCCCCGTGATAGGTCCGGTACCAGTCGACGAAGTGACCGATCCCCGTCTTCAGCGGTGTGGCGGGCCGGAAGCCGGCATCCCGCACGAGATCGTCGATGTCGGCGTAGGTCGCTGGAACGTCGCCGGGCTGCATCGGCAGAAGGATCTTCTCTGCTTTGCGGCCCAGCGCGTCCTCGAGGAGGGTGATCATCTCCAGGAGCGCCACCGGCTCGTTGTTGCCGATGTTGTAGATCCGGTAGGGCGCAGAACTCGTCCCGGGATCCGGCGCCGCGCCGCTCCACGCGGGGTCCGGCGCGGCCGGCCGTTCCGCCAGCGCCTGGATCCCCGCGACGATGTCGTCGATGTAGGTGAAGTCCCGGAGCATCCGCCCCTCGTTGAACACGCGGATCGGCTCGCCCGCCAGGATGGCGCGGGTGAACAGGTACAGCGCCATGTCGGGCCGACCCCAGGGACCGTAGACGGTGAAGAAGCGCAGACCCGTGGTCGGCAGGCCGTAGAGGTGGCTGTAGCTGTGCGCCATCAGCTCGTTCGCCTTCTTGGTCGCGGCGTAGAGGCTGAGCGGATGGTCGACGTTCTGGTGCACCGAGAACGGCATCGCCGTGACGCCGCCGTAGACGGAACTGGAGGAGGCGTAGAGCAGGTGCCCCACACCGCCGTGGCGGCAGGCCTCGAGGATGTTCAGGAAGCCGACGAGGTTGCTCGCCGCGTAGGCGTGCGGATCGGTGAGCGAGTAGCGGACGCCGGCTTGGGCGGCGAGATGGATCACCGTGCGGAACGCGTGGCGGCGGAACAGCGCGTCGAGCCCGTCGCGGTCGGCGAGGTCGAGGCGCGCGAAGCTGTAGCCCGGGAAGCCCGCGAGGCGCTGCAGACGGGCTTCCTTGAGCCGCACGTCGTAGTAGGCGTTGACGCTGTCCAGGCCGACCACCGGCCGCCCGGCCTCGAGGAGGCGCAGGGCGAGCTGGTTCCCGATGAAGCCGGCGACGCCGGTGATCAGAACAGGTGGCAGGGACATGCGCGCGGACCGACGGGCTGACTGGCCGCCCCGGGATCGAGCTGTAGCATGGGGTCGGTACGCGAGAAATCGGTCCGCTGTCGTGGACCTGCTCATGCCCCGCGCGGCTTGTCGCGCGGGCGCGTGACCCGCTAGGCTCGCGGCTGCCGTGCAGCCCGACCCCAGACCGCTCCCCGACAGCCTGACGCGCCTGCTCGCCGCGCCGAAGCCGCGCCCGGTCCGGGCGCGTCCGAGGCCTTCGCGGCAAGACGGTGCGCTACGGGCGCGGGAGACGCACTCCGCGCACGCCGCACTCGAGACGGCGATCCTCCGCGGGTTCGTGTTCGGTCTCTCGGGCCTCGTCTGGCTCGTGGTGCTGGCGCTGTCGGTCCGGCACATCGCGCACTGAGGACGGCCGTGGCCCTCGCGCGGGGCTGTGGATATCGGTGGTGCGCCGGTTCGCCCGCGTCTTCATCAGTACGTGAACGGCCAAGTTCGCTATTGAGGCGGCCAGACCGGGGGCGGCTCGACGGCGAGGATGGGACGATGTCTCTGACGGGGCGTTTCTGGTTCCGGAAGACCTGGACGGGACGGCTGGTACTCCTGGTCGAGGAGGAGCGCCCTCGCTGGTTCGGCCGCGGGTCCGGCAAGCCGCGCTGGCGCAACGCCAAGCTCCTCGACTTCGCCGAGCCCGAATTGCGGCCGCTGATGGCGATGGAGAAGCAGCATCGCGCGGGCGGCGTCACCGGCCAGGTCCGGTCGCTCCGCCCGGTCCCGTCCGCGCCGGAGGCGCGGGCCGCGAACGGCTGAGGGCCGACGGGGCGGGTTGCGCCGAGGGCTGGTCCGGCGCGCGGCCGTCACCACCTGTAGCGGGTCGCTCCGCTCCAAGTGGCGCCCCTGCAACCGGTGAAGGCCATGCCGCGCTACTTCTTCCACACGCAGATCGGCGAGGACGTCATCTCCGATCCGACCGGGATCGAGCTGCGGGATCCGGACGCGGCCTGGGAGGCGGCGCGGGAGACGATCCGCGCCGCCCTGCGCCACCCGCAGGATCAAGCCCGGCTGATGACCGCGTGCCTCGTGGTCACGGACGCCGACGGCGAGGTCGTGCTGGAATTCCCATTCAGCGAGGCCGTGGCGCTGCCCGCGGACGGGACCCCGACGCGTCACTGAGATCGACGACGCGCGCGTTCCGCGCCCTACATCGCGCCGCAGCCAACCGGAACGGAGCTGCGCCCGCATGGATACGCCACCGAACGACCTCGATGCCCGCGCCCTCGGCCGGGCCGCGCCCGCCAAGGGGCTGGCCCGGGAAACCTGCCCCTACGCGGAGGGGACGGAGGCGCGCACGCTCTGGTTGTCCGGCTACGACGAGGCGCTGGCTGAGGGCGAGACGCCCGTCACCGGCGGTCTCGCCAAGCACCCGGTCGACGGATCGTCCCGCTGATGGACGCCCGGACCGCACCGCATCCCGGCGCGCATCATCCCGCCCTCGACCGCAAGTCGGTCGGGGCCGTCGTCCTGGGCAACGCCCTCGAGTTCTACGATTTCACCGTCTACGCCTTCTTCGCCAAGCCGATCGGCGAGGCCTTCTTCCCGGCGAACGACCCGACCCACAGCCTGCTGGCATCGCTCGCCCTGTTCGGCATCGGCTACGTCATGCGGCCCATCGGCGGCGTGCTGATCGGCGCTTTCGCGGACCGGGCCGGCCGCAAGCCCGCGATGCTGATCACCATCGCGCTGATGGCGGTCGGCATGGTCCTGCTGGCCGCCTGCCCCTCCTACGCGACGATCGGCGGCTGGGCGCAGGTCATCGTCATTGCCGGCCGCCTCGTGCAGGGTCTCGCCCTCGGCGGCGAGGTCGGCCCCTCGACGGCCTTCCTGCTGGAAGCCGCGCCCTCGGACCGGCGCGGCTTCGTGACGAGCTGGCAGATCGCGAGCCAGGGCTGCGCGGCCCTGTTCGCAGGGATCGTCGCGACCGCCCTGGCGCTCGCGGTCGGCGATCAGGCGATGGCGCAGTGGGGCTGGCGGCTGATGTTCGCCCTCGGCCTGTGCGTCGTGCCAGTCGGCCTCGTCATCCGCAGTCACCTGCCCGAGACGGCCGGCGCCGGGGAGGATCCGCACGCGGCGGCCTCGACGACGGCGGTGGTCGGCCGGCTCCTGCGCGAGCACGGCCGCCTGCTGGGCCTGACCTTCCTGGTCATCGCGGCCTCGACCGTGTCGAACGCGGTCGGCACCAACATGCCGGTCTTCGCCGGCGCAACCCTCGGCCTGAGCGAGACCGCCGCCACGGCGGTGCCGATCGCGCTCGGGCTCGCCTCGGTGATCTTCCCGCTGCTCGGCGGCTGGCTGGCCGACCGGTACGGGCGGCGACCGGTGATGATCTGGCCGCGGGCGCTGATCCTGATCCTGGCGATCCCGGCCTTCGCCTGGGTGGTGCGGGCGCCGAGCGCCGCCAGCGTCTACGCGGTCACCTTCCTGCTCTCGGCCCTGTCGTCCATCAACGCCGCGGCGGTGATCGTCGGCATCCCCGAGGCCCTGCCTCGGGCGGTGCGCAGCGCCGGATTGTCGATCGTCTACGCGGTCTCCGTCTCGGTGTTCGGCGGCAGCACCAACTACGTGGTGAACTGGCTGATCGCCGCGACCGGCGACCGGCTCGCGCCGGCCTACTACCTCGCCGCGTTCAGCCTCGTCGGGACGATCGCGGCTGTCCTGCTGCCCGAGACGCGCGGGCGCGACCTCGACGCCGAGTCCGAGGCGTGATCGGCGGGTTCGGGCCATCGCGGATCATGTATGCATAAATCGCATCGCGGCGCCCCATCCATGCGTCCGACGCGGAGCCTGCGCCCCGGGTATGTGCGCTCGCGCACGGATCTCGCCGCGGAGGAGCCGGATGCCGTGTTCAACGCTAGGTAGGCAGGCGCGGCGGGCCTAGACCGGCGCGATGCCCACGCCCTCAGAGACGCGCCGCCCGCTGGTCCTCGCCGCGGTGATGGCGGCGATGTTCATGATCGCCATCGAGGCGACGATCGTCTCGACGGCGATGCCGCAGATCGCCGGCCAGCTCGGCGACCTCCACCTCTACGCCTGGGTGTTCGCCTCCTTCCTGCTGACCCAGACGGCCACCACGGTGGTGTTCGGCAAGCTCTCGGACCTGTACGGGCGTCGGCCGGTGCTGCTGTTCGGCATCGCGGTGTTCCTGGCGGGCTCACTCCTGTGCGGGCTCGCGTGGTCGATGCCCTCGCTGATCCTGTTCCGCCTCATCCAGGGCGTCGGCGCCGGGGCGATCCAGCCGGTGAGCCTGACCGTCGTCGGCGACCTGTACGCGGCGCGGGAACGCGGCCGGGTCCAGGGCTATCTCGCCAGCGTCTGGGGCATCTCCTCGGTGGCCGGCCCGCTGGTCGGCGGCCTGATCATCGGTCACCTGAGCTGGCCCTGGATCTTCTGGATCAACCTGCCGGTCGGCGTGATCGCGGCCGGCCTGTTCCTGCGCTTCCTCCACGAGGGCGTCGAGCGCCGCCCTCGCCAAATCGACGCGATCGGCGCGGCCCTGTTCACCGCCGCCATCGCGGCGCTGATGATCGCGCTGACCGAGGCGGGCGAGTCGGCCGAGGCCGCCCTGTGGCCGGCGCTGGCCTTCGTGGTGGCCGCGCTCCTGTTCGTCGTCCAGGAGCGGCGCGCGCCGGACCCGATGCTCGACATTCGCCTGTGGATGCAGCGCCCCATCGCCACCGCCAACACCGCGACGCTCCTCTCCGGCATGACGGTGATCGGGCTCACGGCGTTCCTGCCGATGTACGTGCAGGGCGTGCTGCGGCAATCGCCCCTGATCGCCGGCCTGACCCTGACCCTGATGGTGCTCGGCTGGCCGATCGGCGCCACCACGGCGGCGCGCAGCTTCGTCCGGTTCGGCCTGCGCCCCATCCTGCTGGTCGGCGCGACGCTCCTGCCCCTCGGCGCGGTCGCCTTCGTGGCGCTCGGAACGGACACCTCCCCGGTGGTGGCGGCCTGCGGCTCGGTCGTGATGGGGCTCGGCATGGGCTTCCTGTCCACCGCCGCCATCGTGATCATCCAGGACAGCGTCGCCTGGGCGCAGCGCGGGGCGGCGACGGCCTCGAACATCTTCTCGCGCAACCTCGGCTCGACGCTCGGCGCGACCGTCCTCGGGGCCGTGCTGAATTACCGGCTCGCCAATCCGTCGAGCGGCCCGGCGGTGAATTCCGATCAGCTCCGCCGCCTGCTCGACGATCCGGCAAGCCTCGGGGCCGGCGGGGAGGCGATCCGGGGCGGCCTGCAGCACGCGCTGCACGGCACGTTCTGGACGGTGTTCGCCGTGGCGGTGCTGACCCTGCTCCTGTCGCTGCTGGTCCCGCCGGTGGCGATCTCCAACCGGCCGCGCGAGCTCGCCGTGGAGTAGGCGGCGGAACCTTCCGATAGGACAGACGGCGCCGCTGTCGCGGCCAGCCCGGCTCGGGACGCGAACGAGCCCGTCTCCACAGCGGCCCTTTGACTGTCCCGCCGGAGCCCCCTAGCGTCCGGCCATGCCCCTCGTGCCGCCCCCGCGCCCCGCAGCCCAGCCCGCGGCGGACATCCCGCCGACCAGCGTGCTCAACGCGAACCAGCCGGAATGGTCGGTGGGCGAGCTCGCGGGCGCCCTGAAGCGCACCCTCGAGGACGCCTTCGGGCACGTCCGCCTGCGCGGCGAGATCTCGGGGTATCGCGGCCAGCACGGCTCGGGCCACGCCTACTTCTCCCTGAAGGACGGGCAGGCGCGGATCGACGCGGTGGTCTGGAAGGGCGTGTTCGGACGACTTCGCCAGAGACCTCAGGAGGGTCTGGAGGTCGTCGCCACCGGCCGTATCACGACCTTCGCGGGCAAGTCCTCGTACCAGATCGTCATCGAGAGTCTGGAGCCTGCCGGGCTCGGCGCCTGGATGGCGCTCCTGGAGGAGCGCAAGAAGCAGCTCGCCGCCGAGGGTCTCTTCGCGCCGGACCACAAGCGGCCGATCCCCTACCTGCCGCGGGTGGTCGGCGTCGTCACCTCGCCGACCGGCGCGGTGATCCGCGACATCCTCCACCGGCTGGAGGACCGCTTCCCCCGGCCGGTCCTGGTCTGGCCGGTGCGGGTTCAGGGCGACGGCGCGGCCGAGGAGGTCGCGGCCGCGATCCGCGGCTTCAACGCCCTCCCGGCCGAGGGCCCGATCCCGCGCCCGGACGTGCTCATCGTGGCCCGCGGCGGCGGCTCCATCGAGGATCTCTGGGCCTTCAACGAGGAGTGCGTCGTCCGCGCCGCCTTCGCGAGCGCGATCCCGCTGATCTCGGCGGTGGGGCACGAGACCGACACCACGCTGATCGACTACGTCTCGGATCGCCGCGCGCCGACCCCGACGGGCGCCGCCGAGATGGCGGTGCCGGTCCGCGCCGACCTGATCGCCACGGTGGCGGACCTGGCGGCCCGCGGCAGGGGAGCGGTCGGGCGCCGGATCGACCGCGACCGCTCCGACCTGCGCGCTCTCGGGCGCGCCTTGCCGAGCGCCGACGCCCTGCTGGCGGCCAAGCGCCAGCGGCTCGACCTCGCCGAGGCGCGCCTCGCCCCGGCGCTCGCGGCGGGCGCGAGCCGCCACCGCGCGCGGCTCCAGCTCCTGCTCGACCGGATGGCCCGGCGCTCGCCCGACGTGGCCCTCGCCAACGCACGCGCGCGGCTGGCGCGGATCGACCACCGGCCGCTCCACGCCCTGCGCAACGATGTCCAGCGCAAGGGCGAGGCCCTGATCCAGCTCGGACGACGCCTCGTCGTCGCGCGCGAGGCCAGCCTGGAACGGGCCCGGGCGCTGCAGGCGCGCCGAACCGACCGGCTGCTCGCGCTGTCGGAGCGCCTCGCCCAGGCGGGTGCGCGCGGCATCGAGCGGCGCCGCGACCGGCTCGACGGTCTCGCGGGCCTGCTTGGCTCCCTGAGCTACCGCGCGGTGCTCGACCGGGGCTACGTGCTGGTGCGCGACGCCGCGGGGCTCCCCGTCCGCCGCGCGGCGGCGGCGGCGGCGGCGCAGCGTCTCAGCCTGCAATTCGCCGACGGGACCGTGACGGCCGTGCCCGACGGGACGGACGATCCGTCCTTGCCGGTCGATCCGTCCCGGCCGGCGAAGCCCGGACGTCGCGGCGGCGCGGCCGCACCGGCGGCGCCGGGCAAGCGGACCGGCACGCGCCCTGCCGCGACGCGGCAGGGATCGCTGTTCGACGCCTGAGACGACGGCCGGGGCCGGATGAAGGAACTGGGCCGAGCCCCCCACCGCGTCTCAGCTAGGCTCCGGGCCGACCCGATAGTGATAGCGGTACAACTCGTGCTCGAAGCCGAGGGTGCGGTAGAGCGCCCGTGCCGGCGTGTTCGCGGCGACGACCTGCAGGCAGGCGGCCCGGGCGCCCTCCGCCCGGCCCCAGCGCAGCAGCGCGCCGACCGCGCGCCGGGCATGGCCGCGGCCCCGCAGGGGTTCGGGCGTCGCCACCGCCTCGATGACCATCAGCTCGCGATCGAGCACCCCGAAGGCGATGGCGCCGATGCCGCCCTCGGCCGCGGCGGCCGCGAAGGCCCGCGGCAGGGCCAGGGCGTTGACGGTGTCGCGGAACACCTGCGCGGCCGCGGCATCGGCGCGGTTCACCGCGTCGCGCAGGGCCAGCCAGTCCGGCCCCGGCGCCGCGGCGACTGCCACCGTTGGATCGGGCGCGGTCGGCACGTCGTCGAGGGCGCGGATCAGCGTGCAGGTCTCGTCGACTACGGTGTAATCGCCGCCGGCGAGGAGCGGCTCCATCTGCGGCGCAATCGCCGGCACGCGGAAGATCGGGCGCTGTCCCAGGCGTCCGTAGATCGCGCGCGCGGCCTCGACGGCCGGTCCGGGCGCGCCGCTGCCGCGCATGGGGTTCACGGAATTCTGCCGCTTCGAGCGGCCTCCGGCGGCGCGCAGCAGATAACCGTGCACTAGGAGCTCGCGCGGGCTCGGCCAAGCGTTGAGGCAGGCCTCCTCCACGCGCCAGGCCTGTTCGAGATCCGCCATCGCCGCCTCCTCCGACCCTCCTGATCGCACGCGGTCACGACTGGGCCAACGGGTCCGGGACAAGACTTCGCGCATGCGGCGTCGCGTACGCTTGAAGCATTGTGGCGCCGCGCGATGTCTCGGCGATGTCTGAACCCGAAGTCCTGTTCTGCCTGCACTTCCTGGGCGGAAGTGCCCGAAGTTGGGAGCGTCTCGCGCGCGCCCTCGACGGGATGCCGTTGACTTGCGTGCCGGTAGACTTGCCGGGATTCGGCGACGCCGCGGACACGCCGGGCTATTCCGTCGCCGCGATGGCCGATCACGTGGCCGAGGCCATCCGCGCGCGGGCACCGGCGCGGTTCGGAATCGCCGGGCACAGCATGGGGGCCAAGGTGGCCCTGGCGCTCGCGCGCCGGGCCGAGGACGGCGAGGCGGGACTGACGGGCCTCACCGACCTCATCCTGGTCTCCGGCTCGCCGCCGAGCCCGGAGCCGATCCCGGAGGACCGGCGTGCCGAGATGCTCGCCTGGATCGACGCGGACCCCGAGACTCGGCGCCGCGAGGCCGAGGCCTTCGTGCGCGCCAACGTGGGCGACGGCCTGGATCCGGAGACCGAGGCGCGGGCGGTGGCCGACGTCCTGCGGGCCGAGCCCGCCGCCTGGAAGGCGTGGCTCGAGGAGGGCGCGAACGAGGATTGGTGCCGCCGCATCGGGATCCTGCGCACCCCGGCGCTGATCCTGGCCGGTTCCGAGGATGCCGACCTCGGGCCGGACGCGCAGCGGTCCCTCACGGTGCCCCATCTCGCGCACCATCACCTCGTCACCGTCGACGGCGTCGGCCACCTCCTGCCGCTAGAGCGACCCGCCGCCCTGGCCGACCACCTGCGCGCCCATCTCGGCGACCGGCCACGCCGGTCCGTGGAGGCCGGCCCGGCGGTCCCGCCGGACTACGCGGCGCTGATCGCCTCCGAACGGGTGAACAGCCGCCTGCGCGGCACCCTGGCGGCGCGCGCCGCGCCGGACGATCCCGCCTATCAACCGGCGGCCCTCGACGCGGTGGAGCTCGCGATCCTGCGGGCCGCCCTCGCCCGCGCGATGCCGGTTCCGCACCTCGATCTGGCCGCCCGCCTCGACCGGCGGCTGGCATCCGGCGACGGCGATGGCTGGCGCTTCGCGGCGCTGCCGCCGGACGCGGAGGCCTACCGCGCCGCCCTGCGCACCCTCGACGCCGCCGCCCGCGTCGCCCGGGACCGCCCCTTCGTCGCCCTCGACGCGGCCGAGCAGGACGGGCTGCTCACCCTGTGCGAGCGCGCGGGGCTGAAGGTTCCGGAGAGCCTCGGTGGACGCCTCGACGCCGACCGGATGCGGTTCTGGTTCGAGGATCTCCGTGCCGACGCGGTCCGTCTCTGGCTCGGCCACCCGGCAGCGCTGGCGCGGATCGGCTTCTCGGGCATCGGTGCCGGCGGCGACCGGCCGGGCGAGATCGCCGACGACCTGCCGGGCTTCCGCGCCGTCGGGCTCGACGCGCCGGAACCCTGGGAGCCACGGGCGCTGCGGACGGAGGCGGGACGATGAACCTCGCGGGGATGCGGACCTACCGCGCGGACGAGGTCGTCGACGCGGTCGTGGTGGGGACCGGCGCGGGCGGCGCGCCGCTCCTCGCGCGCCTCGCCGCTTCGGGGCTGAAGGTCGTGGCCCTGGAGGCCGGACCGAACTTCACGCCGGAGCGCTTCGCCTTCGACGAGACGCTCGCGGACGAGATCTACTGGACCGAGGAGCGGCTGAGCGGCGGCTCGACTCCGGAAGCCTTCGGGGCGAACAACAGCGGCACCGGCGTCGGCGGCTCGACGCTGCACTGGGGCGCCTTCGTGCCCCGGGCCGACGCCCGCGACCTGCGTCTGCACACGGAGTCGGGGGAAGGTGTCGACTGGCCGCTGACCTACGAGGACCTGCTCCCGTTCTACGAGCGGGTCGAGCGGTTCCTCGGCGTCTCGGGCGCGCAGAGCTACCCGTGGGATGCCGACCGCCGCTATCCCCTGCCCCCGGTCCCGCGCAACGGTCCGGCGCAGATCATGGCCCGGGCCTGCGAGGCCCGCGGCATCCGTTGGGCGGACGCGCCCGCCGCCGTGGTCTCGCGGGACTTCCAGTCCGAGGACGGACCGCGCCGCAACGCCTGCATCAATTGCGGCTTCTGCCACCAGGGCTGCCGCACGGGCGCCAAGGCCAGCATGGACGTGACCTACCTGCCCTACGCGGTCGCCCGCGGCGCCGAGATCCGGGCCGAGGCCTTCGTCCACGGCCTGGAGCGCGGCGCCGACGGCCGGATCACCGGCGTGGTCTACCGGCAGGACGGCGCGGAGCGGCGGCAGCGCTGCGGCGCGGTCTTCCTCTGCGCCGGGGCCGTGGAGACGCCGCGCCTGTTGCTCCATCTCGGGCTCGCCAATTCCAGCGGCCAGATCGGGCGCAACTACATGGGCCACGTGGCGACGCAGGTCTGGGGTACCTTCGACCACGAGGTGCGCATGAACCGGGGCTACCCGTCCTCGCTGATCACCGAGGACTTCGTCCGCGCCGGCGCCGACTTCGCGGGCGGCTACCTGATCCAGAGCCTCGGCGTGGTGCCGGTGACCTTCGGCAACTCGGCGGCGCGGGGGCGCGGCCTGTGGGGGCAGCCGCTCCTCGACTACCTCGACCGCTACAACCACCTCGCCGGCATCGGCATCAACGGCGAGACGCTGCCCTGCGACGCCAACGTGCTGACCCTCGCCGACGAGACCGACGCGCACGGGATGCGCAAGGCCCAGATCAGCTTCGGCTACAGCACCAATGAGAACCGCCTCAACGCGCACGCCACGAAGGTCATGCGCGGACTCTGGGAGGAGGCGGGGGCGGACGACATCTGGGTGCTGGAGCGCGTCGCCCACACCCTCGGAACCTGTCGGATGGGCCGCGACGGCTCGAGCGCCGTGGTCGACCCGCACGGCCGCAGCTTCGACATCGACAACCTGTGGATCTGCGACGGCTCGACCTTCCCGAGTTCGCTCGCGGCGAACCCGGCCCTGACCATCATGGCGCTCAGCCTGCGCAGCGCGGAGGCGTTCCTGGCCGGCGGCCCCTGAGTCGGCTCAGCCCGCGGCGACGCGCAGGTCCGCGAGCCCGCGCCGCTGGCGACCCGCCCCGTCGAAGTTCGACGGGTCCAGCCACGCCGCGAAGCCGGCGCGGACCCGCGGCCACTCGGCGTCGGTGATGGAGAACCACGCCGTGTCGCGGGAGCGGCCCTTCACCACCACGGCGTTGCGGAAGATGCCCTCGAAGGTGAAGCCGAGCCGCAGCGCCGCCGCCCGGGACGGGGCGTTGAGGCTGTCGCATTTCCACTCGTAGCGTCGGTAGCCGAGCTCGTCGAAGGCGCGGGCCATCATCAGCGCCATGGCCTCCGTGGCGGCGGGCGCCCGCTGCAGCCGCGGGCCGAAGTGGAGGTGGCCGACCTCGATCACGCCGTTGCCGGGATCGATCCGGAGATACGAGGCGATCCCGAGGGCGTCGCCGCTCGCGGGATCCAGGATCGCGTGGAACAGCGGGTCCTCGCTCGCCTGCTGCGTCGCCAGGCGCGCCCGATAAGCCTCCGCGCTCTCCGGCATCTCGTCGCCGAGATAGGTCCAGCCGCGCGTGTCGGGGGCGGCGCTGTAGGTGGCGTAGAGCGCGTCCGCGTGCGCCGCGGCGTCGAGGGGTACCAGCCGGCAGAACCGGCCCTCCATCAGCGCGCGGGGCGGACGCGGGCGCGGGCTCCAGTCCGGCAAGGCCGGGCCAATGGGCTGGCCGAAGCCGTTGAGGCGCGCGCTCACAGCCCGCTCCGCTCGGCGACTAGCCCGGCGAGACCCGCCTCGCCCTCGGCGCGCAGCCCCGCGATGACCCCGTGTCGGTCGGCCTCGGGCCTGTTCTGGCTCATCTTCCACTTCCCCTCGATCCGCGTGATCGGAATCTCGATGCCGAGGATCCCCCGGACCTGCGCGGCCACGAAGGGCGCCGGCGCGTCCGCGACCGCCCACGGCTCGGCCCGGGGCGCCTCACGCAGAGCGGTGAGGTCGGCGATCTGGCGCCCGAGCCAGTCCGCATCCTCGATCACCCGCGGCCGGCCCCAGGCGTGGACGGTGGCGTAGTTCCAGGTCGGGACCACCCGGCCGTGCTCGCTCTTGCTCGCGTACCAGCTCGGCGTGACGTAGCCCTGAGGCCCCTGGAACACGACCAGGCACTCTTCCGCCGCGGCGAGATCCTGACCCTGCGGGTTGGCGCGGGCGAGGTGCGCCCGCAGCACCCCGTGGGGACCGGCATCGTCCAGCAGGAACGGGATCGGGTTGGCCGTCAGGCCACCCGCCCCGGCGGTCACCAGCAGGCCGAGCGGGTTGGCGCGGATCAGCGCGTGCTGCGCGGCGCGGGAATCGTCCCGGAAATGCGGCGGCTGGTACATGGGCCTGTCCTGCGGCGGTCGTGCGGACCCGTGCTTGACCGTTCGGCGGTCCAGGCGAAAGGTCCAATTCTCGAACTGCGACTGGACCAATTTGCTGCATGGCCCGGGCTCCCCTGCCCCTGACGCTGACCCTCGACGCCGCGGCCGCGGCGCCACTGCACGCCCAGCTCCGGGAGGCTCTGCGCGCGGCGATCCTCGAACGCCGGCTGCCGCGCGGGGCCCGGCTCCCGGCCTCGCGGGTCCTGGCCGCCGACCTCGGCTGCGCGCGCGGCACCGTCGTCCTGGCGCTGGAGCAGCTGACCGCCGAGGGCTACCTGACGGCGCGGCCGGGCTCCGCGACGCGCGTCGCCGCGACCTTGCCGGACGACGCGCTGCCGGCGCCCGGTCCGCTCCGGCGGCCGGGCACCGAGCCGGCCCCGAAGCTGTCCCGGCGGGGCACCCGCCTCGTGGCCGCGCCGCCGCGGCGCTACATGGCGGGTCCGGCGGTGCCCGACGCTTTCGCCCTCGGCCGGCCGGCCCAGGACGCCTTTCCGTTCGAGGTCTGGGGCCGCCTGCTCCAGGCCGAATGGCGCCACGGCCCGACCGAGCGGCCGGACCCGCGCGGCTCGCCGGCCCTGCGCGGCGCCATCGCCGCCTATCTGGGCCAAGCGCGCGGCGTCGCCTGCGAGGCCGACGACGTCATCGTCACCGCGGGCATCCGCCAGAGCTTGCGCCTGCTCGCCGAGCTGCTCCTGGATCCCGGCGAGGCCGCCCTGGTCGAGGAGCCCGGCTTCCCCGGCATCGCGCAGGCCCTCGCCAGCGCGGGCCTGAACCCGATCCCTGTCCCGGTCGGTCCCGGGGGCCTGTCGGTGACCCCGGCCGCCGCGCGGACGCCCGGCGCGCGGCTCGCGGTGGTGACGCCGGCCCACCATTACCCCCTCGGGCACGCCATGAGCCTGGAGAACCGCCTCGACCTCCTGGCCTGGGCCGAGGCGGTCTCGGGCTGGGTCGTGGAGGACGATTACGACGGCGCCTACCGCTATGCCGGGCGCCCGCTCGCACCCCTGCGCACCCTCGATCGCGGCGGCCGGGTGATCTACGTCGGCAGCTTCTCGAAGCTGCTGCTGCCCGCCCTCGGCCTGAGCTACCTCGTGCTGCCCCGCGGCCTCGTGGCACCCGTCAATCAGGCGCTGGCCGAGACGGGCCCCGCCCCGCCCGGGATCGGCCAGTGGGCGCTGGCGCGCTTCATCGAGGACGGACACCTCGCCGGTCATCTCCGGCGGACCCGCCGCCTCTACGCCCTGCGCCAGGAGGCGCTGATCGAGGCCGCGCGCCGCCACGCCGGGGACGTCGCGGCGGTCGCCGCCATGGAGGGCGGGATGCACGTCATCGCCCGGCCGGGACCGGCCTGGGGCCCGGCCCTGGGCGACGTGGCCGCCGCGGCGGCGCTCGGGCGCGCGGGGATCTCGGCGGTCGCGCTCTCGGCCTACCACGCCGGGCCGGCGGAGCCGGGCCTGCTCCTCGGCTACGCCGCCGTGCCGGAGCGGGCGATCGAGCCGGCCGTGCGGCGCTTGGCGGAGACCCTGCGCGGTGCGCCGGATCCCCGTCCGAACGGCCACCCTCGAGACGCGCTCAGTGCACGATCGCGCCCGTCTCCATGAACCGGTTCAGCCGCTCGATCAGCGGCGCGACCATCACCCGCTCGAGCTGCGGCAGCAATCCGCGCCGCGCGTGGGCCACGTTGGCCTCGGCCTGTTCCCGGGCGAGGCGATGCCAGCGTGCCCGGTCGTCCCGGCACGCGGCCCAGGCGCGCTCGATCGACCGGAACACGAGCGGCAGGCGCTCGGCCGGGTCGGGCACGAGGTCGTAATGGTGGTCGATCAGGCCGCCGAAGGTCTGGAAGCCCAGCTCGGACAGCCGCTCCACGGCGCGCGGCGCGCCCACCGTCACGAAGGGCAGGCCCGTCGCCGCCGCCTTGAGGGACTTCTCGGTGATCCGCTCGACGCCCGGCTCGAAGAAGTCGGTCTCCGAGATGACCGTGAGGTCGCACGCCGCGTAGGCGCGGGTGTCCAGGGTCATGACCATGTCGGTGCCCTGATCGGCATCGATCCGCCGCGCCCGGCGCGGGATCCAGCTGCCGACATCGGCGAGCAGCGGCCCGAAGGCCGCCTCGATCTCCGGCGGCGCGTGGAAGACGTTGATGCCGCCGGCCTTCGGGTTGTCCTCGCCGATGCCGTGGAAGGAGATCAGCCCGTCCCGGTCCAGCCCGCTGAGCTGGAACCAGCGGTAGAGCAGCACCCGGTGCCAGCGCAGGGCCGCGTTCTGGCAGAGGAACCGGGCCGGGCCGGCGGCGCGGGCGAAGGGCGCGTAGCCGGTGCGGTCGAGGGGATGCTGGGGGAAGAGCCGCGGACCCGCGGCGTCGTCCAGCCAGAGGGCGACCTGGAGCGGGAAGAACTCGAAGATCCAGAACCGCAGGCCCTCGCCGTAGAGGCGCTCGTAGTCGAGCCGCAGCAGCCGGTTCTGCGTGACCAGGATCACCCGCTCGCGCGGGATCGCGCGTTCTTCGAGGTTCCGGTGCAGTGCCTCGAAGGTCGGCGCGTGCAGGCCCGGCCCCTCGTTCGAGAGGTCGAGGAGCAGCGCGGCGCGCCCGGCGCGGAGGTTCTCGGCATCCCCCGGTTCGAGGAGGTCGAGGCGCCCGTTCGCCTCCGGGAAGCCGAGGCGCACGAAATCGAGGACCGGCAGGCAGAGGACGTGGTTCGCCGGGCCGGGTTGGGCGGTGACGGTGACCCGCTTGCCCAGCCAGCCGAGGGCCGCCGGCAGGAAGTGCCCGGCCTCGCCCCGGGGAACGAGCAGGATCTCGGACGGGACTGGCCCGGATAGGACTTGGCTCATCGTGACGCCCGCGCGGCCGGTTCGGACGCGGTCCGCCGCCGCGGGACCGCGCCGAGCCGGATAAAGCCTCGGCGCGGGGGCGTCGAGGTCAGGCCGGGACCGGCTCGGCGGCGCGCACCGGGGTCGGCCCGGCCCGGTAGGCCGCCGAGGCCTCCTCGGTCCGCCAGCAGGCGACCCGGTGGCCGGGCGCGATCTCGGCGACCGGCGGCATCTCGCGGCGGCAGCGCTCCTCGGCCAGGAAGCAGCGCGGCGCGAACGGGCAGCCCGGCGGGCGGTTCGCGAGATCCGGCGGGCTGCCCGGGATGGTCTCGAGCCGCGAGCCCTTGGCGAGCGCCCCTTCCGCCCGGCTGCGCAGCAGGCCGATCGTGTAGGGGTGGTGCGGGTTCAGCACCACCTGATGCGCCGTGCCGGTCTCGACGATCTTGCCCGCGTACATCACGGCGATCCGGTCGGCGACCTCCACGGCCGCGCCGAGGTCGTGGGTGACGATCACGATCGACAGGCCGAGGTCGCGCTGCAGCTCGCGCAGGAGCAGCAGCACCTGGATCTGCACCGTGGCGTCGAGCGCCGTCGTCGGCTCGTCGGCGAGCAGCACCTGCGGCCGGCAGGCCAGCGCGAGCGCGATCATGGCCCGCTGGCGCATCCCGCCCGACATCTCGTGCGGGTAGTTGTCGAGGCGCCGCTCCGGGCTCGGGATCCGCACCCGCTCGAACAGGGCGAGCGCCCGCTTGCGGGCCTCGTCCCTGGAGATCGTCTCGTGCCGCAGGATCGCCTCGGTGATCTGCCGGCCGACCGTGTAGACCGGGTCGAAGGCGAGCAGCGGCTCCTGGAAGATCATCGAGACGTCGCCGCCGCGGAAATCGGCGAGCTGGCGCCGGGTCAGCGCCTGCACGTCCTTGCCGGCGGCCCGGATGCCGCCCTCGATCCGGCTGCGCCCCTCCGGGAACAGCCGCAGGATCGCCCGCAGGGTCACGCTCTTGCCGGAGCCGGACTCGCCGATGAGCGCCAGCGCCTGGCCGCGCTCCAGGGTCAGGTCGACGCCGTCGACGACCTGGACCTTGCCGAAGGCGACGCGCAGGTCCTTCAGGGCGACCGCGGGTTCTGAACCGGACATCGGGGTACTCATGCTGCCAGCGCGCCCGCGGGGGCCGCGGAGTGGCCCGAGCCGGGCTGCCGGGCGAGGCAGGCGACGCGGTGCAGCGGCCGGATCGTGTCGAGGGGCGGCTCCGTCCGGCCGCAGACGTCCTCCGCCAGGGCGCAGCGCGGGTGGAAGCGGCAGCCCGCGGGCGGGTCGATCGGGTTCGGCGGGTCGCCCGCGAGCAGCGCCGCCTGGGTGCGGTTGTCGGGATCGAGCGACGGCATCGAGGCGAGCAGCGCCTCGGTGTAGGGGTGCGCCGGCGCGTCCAGCACCGTGTCGGACGGGCCGATCTCGGAGACCCGGCCGAGATACATCACCATGACCCGGTCGGAGATGAAGCGCACGACGTTGAGGTCGTGGCTAATGAAGATGTAGGTCAGGCCGAACTCGGCCTTGAGGTCGAGGAGCAGGTTCAGGACCTGCGCCTCCACCGACTTGTCCAGCGCCGAGACCGCCTCGTCGAGGAGCACCAGCCGCGGCTCCAGGGCGAGGGATCGGGCGATGTTCACCCGCTGGCGCTGGCCGCCGGAGATCTCGTGCGGGTAGCGGCCGGCGAAGCGCTTCGGCTCCAGGCCGACCCGGGCGAGCAGCCCGCGGGCGCGCTCCACCGCCTCCCGGGCGGGCACGCCGTTGACCTTCGGGCCGAAGGCGATCGACTGCTCGACGGTCATGCGCGGGTTGAGCGACGCGTAGCTGTCCTGGAACACCATCTGGGCCTGGCGGCGGTAGGACCGCCAGGGCATGGCGCGCTCGCCGACCGCTTGGCCGTCGTACAGCAGCGTGCCGGAATCGCGCTCGATGAGGCCCATCAGCAGCTTGGCGGTGGTCGACTTCCCGCAGCCGGACTCGCCGACGATGCCGAGCGTCTCGCCCTTCAGGACGTCGAAGTCGACGCCGTCGACCGCGCGGACCACCTGGCGCTTGCCGCCGGCCTTGCGGACCGGGAAGTGCTTCACGAGGCCCGAGACCGAGAGGAGCGGCTGGGCGGGTCCGCCGCGGTCGCGGGCGAACGGGTCGGGGGCGTCCGGGATGACGCTCACTGGCGAATCTCCATGGCGGACCGGAGGCCGTCCGAGAACAGGTTGAAGGCGATCGAGACGATGAAGATGCAGACGCCCGGGAGGGCGGCCACGACCGGGTTGACGTAGATCGCCGTGCGCAGGGTGTTGAGCATCAGGCCCCATTCGGGCTCGGGCGGCCGCACGCCGAGGCCGAGGAAGGACAGGCCGGAGGCCAGGATCATCGACACCGAGATCAGGCTGGTCGCGTAGACGAAGATCGGCCCGACGACGTTGCCGAGCACCTGCACGCGCATGATCGTCAGGGCCGAGGCGCCCGACAGCTTGGCGGCGTCGATGTAGTCGCGCTTGCGGATGCCCGTGGTGACGCTCTCGGCGACGCGGGCGATCTGGGGCACGAACACGCAGGTCAGCGACACGATCGAGTTGAAGATGCCGGCGCCGAGCGCGCCGGACAGCGCGATCGCCAGCAGCACCGACGGGAAGGCGAAGAACACGTCGATGGTGCGCATCAGGATCGTGTTGGTCCAGCCGCCGACGTAGCCGGCGAGGATCCCGATCCCGGAGCCGATCACGAAGGCGATCAGCACCGGGGTGACGCCGATGAACAGCGACAGCCGCGAGCCCAGCATCAGCCGGCTGATCATGTCGCGGCCGAGCTCGTCCGAGCCCAGCCAGTAGGTGGCGTCGCCCACGTGCTTGAGGCGGCGCAGCATGGAGCCCTTGTAGGGGTCCATGGGCGTGATCCAGGGCGACAGGATCGCGATCAGCACGACGATCAGGATCACGGCGCCCGCGCCCATGGCGACGGGGTCGCGCACGAGCCGGTGGCCGACATGGCCCCAGAAGCCCCGCGACGGGGCGAAGGCGGCATCGGGCCCGTGGGCCACGTCCTCGGCGGCGAGCACGCCGCCGTCGAGGGCGACGGAGGCCGCGGTGACGGGAGCGGTCATCATCGGGCTCCGGCTCAGGCGCGCTCGATGCGCGGGTCGAGGGCGGTCTGCATCACGTCCACCAGCAGGTTGAGGACCACGAAGAACATCGCCAGCACGAGGATCGAGCCCTGGAGCAGGGGCAGGTCGCGCTGGAAGATCGCGGCGTTGAGGAGGAAGCCGGTGCCGGGCCACGCGAACACGGTCTCGACCAGGATCGAGCCGCCCAGCAGGTAGCCGAGCTGCAGGCCCATGATGGCGAGCGCCGTCGGGGCGGCGTTGCGCACGACGTGGCGGAACACGCCGCGCTCGTCCATGCCCTTGGCGCGCAGGGCCTCGACGAAGTCCTGGGACAGGATGTCGGCCACGAGCGCCCGGACCGTGCGGGCGATGATGCCCATGGGGATCACCGACATCGTGATCGCCGGCAGGATCAGGTAGCGCAGGTGCTCGAAGTCGGGGCGCCAGTTGCTGGAGCCGTCGGGCCCGGCCCCGGTGGGCGGCAGCCAGCCGAGATTGGCCGAGAACACGATCACCAGGACCATGCCGAGCCAGTAATGCGGCACGCTCACGCCGAAGACCGACACGGCGGAGGCCGCGCGGTCGGCCAGCGAGTTGCGGTGATAGCCCGCCACGAAGCCGAACAGGGTGCCGAAGGTGAAGCCGATCACGGTCGCCACGGAGGCGAGGATCAGCGAGTTCACCACGGCGCGGCTGACCTCGCCGAGCACCGGCCGGCCGGTGGCGATGGAGGTGCCGAGATCGCCGTGCAGCACGTGCCAGAGCCAGATCAGGTACTGGACCGGCAGGGGCTTATCGAAGCCGTAGGCGGCCCGCATCTCGTCGATGGTGGCCTGGGTGGCGTCGGCGGGCAGGACCGCGCTGAGGGGATCCCCCGGCGCGAGGTGGACGAGGAGGAAGCAGACGACGCTGACCCCGAACGCCACGGGCGTCACGTAGACCAGCCGTTTGAGGATGTAGAGCAGCATTCAAGGCCCTGTTGTCACGCCCGACCGTAAGGGCTCTCCTCCCCGCGCGAGGGAGGAGAGCCGCGTCTCGCTACCGCCCCGCGGTCGCCATCGTGATCTTCGAGAAATCCTGGAACCAGTTCTGCGCCTGGACGAAGCCCTTCACCTTGGGGCTCATCGCCCGCGGATTGACGTCGTGCGTGATCATGACGAACAGCGCGTCGTCGACGTACTTCTCGTGAACCTTTTCCAGGACTTTCGTCTGCTCGGCCTTGTCGAAGGTGTTGCGGACCTGATCGAACAGCTTGTCCATCGCCGGGTCGCAGTAATAGCCCCAGTTCGTGCCGTTCGGCGGAGCGAAATTGCACTGCAGGTGGCGGATGAAGCCGGTGAACGGGTCCTGGATGAAGTAGGAATAGTTGATCGCCGAGACGCCGCGGGAGATGTCGGCCTTGGCGCCGGCCCGCCAGATGTTGATGAGGGTGTTCCACTCCACGACCTCGTAGTCGACCTGGATCCCCACGTCCGCGAGGTTCTGCTGGACGAACTCGTTCATCGGAAGCGGCTGCATCTGGCCCGAGCCGGAGGCCGAGATCGCGACCTTGATCTTCAGGGGCTTGGCCGGGCTGTAGCCGGCCTCGGCCAGCAGCTTCTTGGCGGCCTCCGGATCGTACTTGATGTCGAAGGTCGGGTGGCCGAACCACTGGTGGCCGGGCGGCATGAAGCCCTTGGCGGGGATGGCGAGGCCGCCGAGCAGCTCCTTCAGGCCCTCGCGGTCGATGGCGAGGTTCGCCGCCTTGCGGACGCGGATGTCGTTCCAGGGCGAGCCCTCGACCCGCGACAGATGCCACGTCCAGTTGTGCGGGTAGGCGTTGGTGACGATGGTGAAGCCGGCGCTCTTGAGCGAGGCCACGGCATCCGGCGCGGGCGCCTCGATCCAGTCCACCTGACCGGAGCGCAGGGCCGCGGTCCGGGCATTGGCCTCCGGCAGCGGGATCAGCACGAGCTTGTCGAGCTTCGGGACGCGGTCCTTGTCCCAGTACTCCTTGAACGGGACCATCTCGGCGCGCTCGCGCGGGGCGAACAGGGTCAGCTTCCACGGGCCGGTGCCCGAGGGCTGCTTGGCGAAGGCGTCCCAGGACTTGCCGAGCTTCTCCCACTGGGCCGGCGACGACATCATGATCCAGGCGATCTGGTAGGGCAGCGTCGCGTCGGGGGCCTTGGTGGTGATCTCGACGGTCAGCGGGTCGACCGCGCGGTAGCTCGCGACCGCCGGGATGCGGGTCTTGCCCTGCGCGGACTGGCGCGGGTCGTATTGCGGCGCGTCGGCCTTCAGGAGCTTGTCGAGGTTCCAGACCACCGCGTCGGCGGTGAAGTCCGAGCCGTCGTGGAATTTCACGCCCGGCCGGAGCTTGAAGGTCCACTTGGTCTTGTCGGCGGCGTCGACGCCCCAGCTCGTGGCGAGGCCGGGCACGAGGTCGGAGGCCAGCTCGGCGCTCGACAGGTCCCAATTGATGAGCCCGTCATAGACCGTGTAGCCCATGAACCGCATGCCCTCGCCGCCGTTGTCGGTCTGGCCGGTGGTCAGCGGGATGTCGGAGGCGGTCATGCCGATCCGCAGCGTCCCCTGCGCGAGGGCAGCGGTGCTCGCGGAGAGCGCCAGGGCGCCGGCCAGCGCCGCACGGGCGCCGAGTTTTCTCAGACGGGACAGCATCTTGGGTCGGGTACTCGCGTTGGTCCGCGCCAGACGGCACGGAATACGCTCGACCTTATGCAAGCCCGCGGCCACACGCCCCGCCGCGGGGGCGCGGGCCGGTTGCGCCTACGCGGCGTCGATCAGGCTCACGTGGGCGGCGACCACCCGCCAGCCCTCCGGGAAGCGCGCCCAGGTCTGGCTCTGGCGGCCGATCTTGCCCGGCGCGCTGGCGCGGGTGAACAGCGTCATCGCGGTGGCGAAGTCGCGCCCGTAGGTGGTGATCTGCGTCTGCGCCAGGGTCCTCTCCAGGCCCACCGGGGAGCGGGCCCGGCGGAAGGCGCGGATCGCGTCCATGCCGTAGAGGTTCTCGCCGATCCCGTAGCGGATGGTCAGCGGATCGTCCCGGAACAGCGCCTCCAGGGTGGGGACGTCGTTGGTGGTCAGCGCCGTCTCGTAGGCCCGGAACGCGGCCTCGACTTCGGCCTTCACGGCGGGATCGTCGATGATCATCGGGCAAGCTCCGCGACGGGCGACGCGCTGACGCCCATTCGTTCGAGGTGGTGCGCCACGCGCAAGGCGAGATCCTCGCGCCAGGGAGCGGCGATGACTTGGACCCCCAGCGGCAACCCGGCGTCGAGCCGGATCGGCGCCGCCACGACCGGGAGGCCGATGAAGGAGATCGGCTGCGTGAAGACCCCGATATTGGCGCGCACCGGCAGCGTCACGCCGTCGAGGACGAAGTGGGTCTGGCCGCCCCGCGGGGCGCGGCAGGGCGTGGCCGGGGCCAGGATCACGTCGACGGTCTCGAACAGAGCGAGCACCCGCGCCCGGTACCAGCGGCGGAAGCGCTGCGCCCGCTCCACGTGGGGCGCCGGGATCATCGCCCCGGCGATCAGCCGGTCGCGCACCGCCGGGTCGAAATCCTGCGGCCGGGTGCGGAGACGGTCGAGGTGTAGCGTCGCGCCCTCGGCCGCGGTGATCAGGTACGCGGCCGCGCGGGCGCGGTGCGCCTCCGGCAGCTCGACCGTGCGCCGCGCGCCCAGGGCCTCGGCCGCGCGCGCCACCGCCGCGAAGGCCTCCGGATCGCCGCCGCGGGCGAAATAGCCGCCGGCCACCGCGACGCGCAGCCCGTCCAGGCCCGCGTCGAGCCCGGGCAGGACCGGCTCGGCCGGGCGGAGCGTCGCCACCGGATCGTCCGGATCGGGACCCTGCATGGCGTCGTAGGCGAGCGCGAGGTCGGTCACGCTCCGCGCCATCGGCCCGAGATGATCGAGGCTGCCCACGAACGGGAAGCTCCCGGCCCGCGACAGGCGGCCGTAGGTCGGCTTGAGGCCGAAGCAGCCGCAGAAGGCGGCCGGGACGCGGATCGAGCCGTTCGTGTCGGAGCCCAGGGTCAGGGGCACCATCCCGGCGGCGAGGGCCGCGCCCGAGCCGCCCGACGAGCCGCCGGTCATGTGATCCAGGGCGTGCGGGTTGTGGGCGTCGCCGTCGTGGATGTTCTCGCCGGTGAAGTCGTAGGCGTACTCGCCCATGTTGAGGGCGCCCACGAGGATCGCCCCCGCGGCCTCCAGGCGCCGGACCAGGGCGCCGTCCCGCTCGGCCGGCGGCCGCTCCCGGTTGATCTTCGATCCGGCGCGGGTGGGCAGGCCGTCGATGTCGATCAGATTCTTCACCGCGAAGGGCACGCCGGCCAGCGGGCCCGGCGGCGACCCGTTCCGCAGCGCCGCGTCCTGCGCGTCGGCCCGGGCCAGGGCGCGGGCGGACAGCACGTCGGTGAAGGCGCCGACCCGGCCGTCCAATCGGCCGATCCGGTCGAGCGCCGCCGCGACGACCTGGCGCGCGGTGGTTCGACCCTCCGCGACCGCTGCGGCGATCGTGGCGGCCGTCGCGGGGCTGCTCGCGCTCACGCTTCGAACCTCGGCGCCGCGTCGATCTCGTCGGCGAGCGGGAAGGCCTCCACCAACTCGGCCGCGGCGGCCAGGACGCGCAGGTTCGCGGTCACCGGCGCGATCCACGCCGGATCGAGGGTGAGGCCGAGAAGGGCCGCCGCGGCCGCGGCGTAGCTCTCGGGTTCGTACGGGGGGGATGTCTCGGGCATGGCGTTCCTCAAGCCGACCGCACGGGTCGCATCGATCGCGGCTAGCAGGCCCCGTGCCGCGAGCGCCCCGGCGCCTCCGCCCGCTGGCCGGGCGATCTGCCCAGAGCGTAGATGGGGTATT